>JASGEH010000044.1:0-9626 GCA_047606565.1 Comamonas sp. | reverse complement strand
GGCACGGCCGCGCTCAGGCCGCGCAACTGCGCCGCCGCGCGCCAGGCCAGCAGGCCGCCATAGCAGTAGCCGACGATGCCGACTTTGCCGCCCGAGCGCGCGGCGGCCAGGTCGATGGCCGCCTGCAGGTCGCCCAGCACGGCGTCGGCATGCCCGGATTCGAGCGCCGCCTTCAAGGCGATGCCCTGCTTCATGTCGTCGGGCGTGTAGCCCAGTTCGACGCCGCGCTGCACGCGCTCGAACAGCGCCGGCGCGACCGCCACGTAGCCGGCCCGCGCATAGCGCCCGGCCACGTCGCGGATGTGGCTGTTCACGCCGAAGATTTCCTGAACCACCACGACACCCCCCTTGGGCGCGCCGTCCGGCTCGGCCACGTAGGCGGGCAGGGTGAAACCGTCTGGGGAGGTGAGTTGCACAAACTGAGCCATATCGTCATTCCTGCAAGAGTGGTGGACTAAGCACGCGCCCCGGCAGCCATGCCCGGGCGCGAAGCGCGATCATCGCACGCGGGCCCGCCGGCCGCTCCGGCCGGCCCGCAGCGCCAGCGCCGCCGCCAGCAGCGCCAGCGCGTGCAGCGGCCACAGGCCCAGCCGCGAGACCCAGGCCGCATAGGGCGTGCGGCCGCTGCGGCCCTCGACCTCGGCGGAGAGCACCGCCTCGGTGTAGGGCCGGGCCTCGGCCAGCACGCGGGCCTGGCGGTCGATCACCGCCGTGGCGCCGGTGTTGGTGGCGCGCAGCATGGGGCGGTCGAGCTCCAGCGTGCGCATGCGCGAGATCTGCAGATGCTGGGCGATTGCCACGGTGTCGCCGAACCAGCCGATGTTGCCGACGTTGACCAGGAGGGTCGGCGCCTGGTCGGCCTGCGCGAAGCCGCGCGCCAGTTCCTCGCCAAACAAGTCTTCGTAGCAGATATTGGGGGCGATGCGCTGGCCGCGCCAGTCGAAAGTAGGCTGGGCCAGCCCGCCCCGGTTGAAGTCACCCAGCGGAATGTTCAGCAGTTCGGTGAACCAGCGAAACAGCGGCGGGATGAATTCGCCGAAGGGCACCAAGTGGTGCTTGTCGTAGCGGTAGGGACTGTCCTCGGGCAGGTCGGGCGACAGGCCCACCACCGAGTTGGTGTAGCCGGTCTCGACGTCGCCCAGCGGCGCGCCGATCAGCGCGGCTTGGCCGGCGCTGGCCACGATCTGCCGCAATTGCGGCCAGTAGTCCGGCGGCAGTTGCGCGGGCAGCAGCGGAATCGCCGTCTCGGGCAGCACGACCAGATCGGCGCGCGCGGCCCACAGGTGCTGGCCGTACCAGACCAGCGATTTCTCGATGCCGGCGCCGATCACGAACTTCTCGTCCTGTGGGATGTTGCCCTGCAGCAGTTGCACCGACAGCCGGCCGGTGTCGGCGCCGCGCCAGGCCGGCACGCGGCCTTCGAGCGCCGCCAGCCCCTGCCCCAGCAGGCCGACCGCCAGCACCGTGCCCCATGCCGCAACGGTGGCGCCGGCGCGGCGGCGGCCGGCCGCGTGGACGGCCTCGGACACGGCGGCCGCGCAGACCGCCGCCAGCGCGCCGATGCCGTAGACGCCCAGCCACGCCGCAAACGGCCGCAGCACGGCATTGTCGACATGCGCGTAGCCCGGCGCCCCCCAGGGAAAGCCGGTCCACAGCGTGCCGCGCAGCAGCTCGGCGCCCATCATCAGCGCGCCGAACAGCAGCACGCCCGCAATCACCCCCACACTCCCGGCGGCATCGCCCCGCGCGCGCCACCAGCGCACAAAAAGCCCCGCCGCCAGCGCGTAATACAGCGCCAGGAAAGCCGCCAGCGCCAGCACCGCCAGGGCCGCCAGCGGCGCGGCCAGGCCGCCATAGGTGTGCAGGGAAATGAACAGCCACCAGACGGTCGCGGCCAGCCAGGCGGTGGCGAACAGCCAGCCCAGCAGCGCCCCCCGGCGCACCGACGGCGCGCGCCGCAGCAGCGCATGGAAGACCGCCAGCCCGCCGATCTGCAGCAGGCCGCTGGGCTGGCCCGAACCGGGCAGCGCCAGTGCCAGTGCCTGCGACACACCGGCCAGCAGCGCGACGCACAGCGGCAGCCACGGCGTCAGGGATGCCCTCAGGAACGGCCGCGTCAAGAGGCGCCTTGCGAGCGGTCGAGCGAAGTGACCTTGAACCACTTCACCGCGCCGCCCTGGGTGTGCATCACCACGAAGCGCAGGCCGGCGTTCTCGAACGCTTCGCCGCGCCGGGGCACGTGGCCCATTTCGTGGGCGATGAAGCCGCCGACGGTGTCGAAGTCGTCCTCGGGCAGGGCGGTGTCGAAGGCTTCGTTGAGGCGCTCGATCGGCGTGTCGCCGCTGACGCGCCAGGTGCCGTCGGCCAGGCCGAAGATGTCGCCGTGGTCTTCCTCGATGTCGAACTCGTCCTCGATCTCGCCGACGATTTCCTCGAGCACGTCCTCGATGGTCATCAGGCCCGCCACGCGGCCGAATTCGTCGATCACGATGGCCTGGTGGTTGTGGTGGCTGCGGAATTCGCGCAGCAGGTCGTTGAGGCCCTTGCTCTCGGGCACGAACAGAGCCGGGCGCAGCAGGGCACGCAAATTGAGTTCGGGCGCGCGCTGGAGCTTGAGCAGGTCCTTGGCCAGCAAGATGCCGATGATGTTGTCGCGCCGGTCCTCGTAGACCGGGAAGCGCGAGTGCGCGGTCTCGATGACGAGGTGCAGGATGTCCTCGTAGGCGGCGTCGATGTCGATCATGTCCATGCGCGGGGCCGCCACCATCACGTCGGCAGCCGTCATGTCGGCCATGCGGATCACGCCCTCGACCATGACGCGCGACTCGGCGTCGATGATCTGCTTGTCCTCGGCACCAGCCAGGACCTCGATCAGGTCCTGCTTGGACTCGGGGCCGTGGTGGATGAACTCGGCAATGCGCTGCCAGAAACTGCGCCGGTCCTCCTTCTCCGCATTCGGGTGGGAAGATCGCGCGGGCGTACTCTCGGATGAATCAGACACTGCCGGTATTGCAGGACATGCTGTAGTGGGACAAGGCCCCTAGGATAACGGATGCGTATGACCGCCCAGGGCCGTCAGGGCGCCGAGCGCTGGCGCGCGCCGCGCACGCCGGCGCGCACTTCCTGCATGAAGCCGATCAGGCCCCAGAAGTGCCGGGCCTGCTTCTTGAGCGTGTAGTCGGCCTCGGCGAACTGCTCGTGCAGGATCTGGGCGACGCGGCTGTCGAGGTTGGGCGCGGGCAGCTTGAGGTGGGCCTCGGACTCGCTGCCGTCACGCTGCACGGTGGCACCGGCCTTGCGGGCGATGCGCAGCATGGGGGCGTTCTCACTGAGGGCGTGGATGAACAGCAGGCTGACGCCCTCGTTGCGCGCCTGCATGGCCGCGCGCTCGAACAGGCGCCGGCCGTAGCCCTTGCCGCGTGCGGACTTGAGCACCGAGACGCCGAATTCAGCACACGAAGCCGCCGCCGCATTGGTCGAATAGGCCAGGTGGGCCACGGCCACGAGTTCGAGGTCGCGGTTGAAGATGCCGAACACCTCGTCGTGCTCGAAATCCAGCCCCTCGACATAGCGCGCCACCCGCTCGTCACTGGCGGTGTAGCCGAAGCGCAGGTAGCGGTCCTGCGCGTCGAGCGCCAGCAGGTGGGCCAGGATGCGCGCGCGGTGGTTGGGCGCCAGCGTGCGGATGGGCACCATCGCCGCCACCGGCACGGCCGCATCCGTGGACGGGCGCAGCCACGGCGCGAGCCGGCCCAGCGAGGCCTTGAGGAATGCGGTCGATTCGGTCATGGCCCGATCCTAGGGTATTCCCTAGGCTTCAGCCAAGCACTTGCAGCCATGGCCCTGCCGTGGAGGTGGCATTCAAATCGCGCCCCGATGGCCTCGAGGCCTCGTGCGGTTGGGCCAGCCCTCATCAAAATCAAGAGCGCTGGCGTGGTGTCCGGCACCCGGCATCTGTCGTTTTTCCACCGCCGCGCGGCGGGCGGCCTACACCAGCTGCATGTGCTCGGTCCCCGCCGCCAGGTCGGGCGCGGCGCTGCGGCGGCCTTCGAGCTTGATGCGCAGGCGCAGGTCGTTGACCGAGTCGGCATGGCGCAGCGCGTCCTCGTAGCCCACGGCGTGCTGTTCGTAGAGGTCGAACAAGGCCTGGTCGAAAGTCTGCATGCCGAGGTTGCCACTCTTTTCCATGACGGCCTTGATCTCGCCGACCGCGCCCTTGAAGACCAGGTCGGCCACCCGCGGCGAATTCAGCAGCACCTCGACCGCGGCGACGCGCCCGGGCCCGCTCTCGCGCGGCAGCAGGCGCTGCGAGACCATGGCGCGCAGATTGAGCGCCAGGTCCATCAGCAGCTGCGCGCGGCGCTCCTCGGGGAAGAAGTTGACGATGCGATCGAGCGCCTGGTTGGCGTTGGTGGCGTGCAGCGTGGCCAGGCACAGGTGGCCGGTCTCGGCGAACTGCATGGCGTATTCCATGGTCGCGCGGTCGCGGATCTCGCCCATCAGGATCACGTCGGGCGCCTGCCGCAGGCTGTTCTTGAGCGCGACGTCCCAGCTGTCGGTGTCGAGCCCGACCTCGCGCTGGGTGACGATGCAATTCTTGTGCGGGTGGACGAACTCCACCGGGTCCTCCACCGTCAGGATGTGGCCTTCGGTGTGCTCGTTGCGCCAGTCGACCAGGGCCGCCAGCGTGGTCGACTTGCCCGAGCCGGTGGCGCCGACGACGATGCACAGCCCACGCCGGGCCAGCGCCACGTCCTTGAGGGCCGCCGGCATGGCCAGGCCATCGAGCGTGGGGATCTCGGCCGGGATAATGCGCATGACCATGCCAGCCTGGCCCTGCTGCACGAAGGCGCTGACGCGAAAGCGCCCGATGCCGGTGGGCGAGACCGCGAAGTTGCACTCGCGGGTGCGCTCGAACTCGGTGAGCTGGCGGTCGTTCATGATGGAGCGCACCAGCGCCAGCGTCTGGCGGCCGTCGAGCACCTGCGGCGAGACCTTGCGGATCGCGCCGTCTTGCTTGATGGCCGGCGGAAAGCCCGCGGTCACGAAGATGTCGCTGCCGCCGCGCGCCACCAGCAGGCGCATGAGGTCATAGACAAACTGGCTGGCCTGGTCCCGTTCCATGGTTCGCTCCTGGGGGAAAAGTGGCGCCGATCCGGGCGGCCCGCGCACGGCCGGCACCGGCGGGGGTCAGAAGGGAAAGCTCTCCGGCACCTTGGCCTGGGCCCGGGCGTCCTGCACGCTGATGGCGTTGCGCCGCACCAGCTCGGCCAGGTGCTGGTCGAGCGTCTGCATGCCCAGGCTCTGGCCGGTCTGGATGGCCGAGTACATCTGCGCGACCTTGCCTTCGCGGATCAGGTTGCGGATGGCCGGCGTGCCCAGCATGATCTCGTGCGCGGCCACTCGGCCGCGGCCGTCCTTGGTGCGGATCAGCGTCTGCGCGATCACCGCCAGCAGCGACTCGGACAGCATGGCGCGCACCATGGCCTTCTCCTCGCCGGGGAAGACGTCGATGATGCGGTCGACGGTCTTGGCCGCGCCCGAGGTGTGCAGGGTGGCGAACACCAGGTGGCCGGTCTCGGCGGCGGTCAGCGCCAGGCGGATGGTCTCCAGGTCGCGCAGCTCGCCCACCAGGATGGCGTCCGGGTCCTCGCGCAGCGCCGAGCGCAGCGCGGCACCGAAACTCTGGGTGTCGCGCCCGACCTCGCGCTGGCTGACCAGGCACTGCTTGCTGGCGTAGACGAACTCGATCGGGTCTTCCACCGTCAGGATGTGGCCTTGCCGGGTCTCGTTGAGGTGGTTGATCATGGCCGCCAGCGTGGTCGATTTGCCCGAGCCGGTCGGCCCGGTCACCAGCACCAGCCCGCGCGGCTTGAGCGCGAGTTCGGCGAAGATCGCCGGCGCCCGCAACTGCTCCAGCGTCAGCACCTGGGATGGAATCACGCGAAACACCGCGCTGGCGCCGCGCGACTGGTTGTAGGCGTTGACCCGGAAACGCGCCAGGCCCGTGATCTCGAACGAGAAATCGACTTCCAACTCCGCCTCGAAGCGCTTGCGCTGCACGTCGTTCATGATGTCGTAGACCATGGCGTGCACCTGCTTGTGGTCCAGCGCCTCGAGGTTGATGCGCCGCATCAGCCCATGCACGCGGATCATCGGCGGCAGGCCGGCCGAAAGGTGCAGGTCGGACGCCTGGTGCTTGTGGCTGAACGCCAGCAGTTGGGTGATCTCCATGCCGCTCCCTGTGCCGCCCCGGCAGCCTGCCGCGGGCGGATATGGCCTCCCCGGGCCGCCGAATTTCTAAGTTCTGTAGTATTTAGCTCGAATTATGACCACGATTGCCGAACACTTGAGCCAGGTGCGCCAGCGCATCGCCACGGCCTGCCAGGCCGTCGGCCGCGATCCGCACAGCGTGCAGTTGCTGGCCGTTTCCAAGACCTTTCCCGCCGAGGCCGTCGCCGAGGCGCTGTCGGCCGGGCAGACGCGCTTCGGCGAAAACTACATCCAGGAAGGCATCGAGAAGGTCGCCGCCTTGCGCGCGGGCGGCCACAACGAGCGCCAGCACTTGCAGTGGCACTGCATTGGCCCGATCCAGAGCAACAAGACCCGCGCCGTGGCCGAGCATTTCGACTGGGTCCACGGCATTGACCGCCTGCGCATCGCCCAGCGCCTGTCCGACCAGCGCCCGCCCGAGCTGCCGCCGCTGCAGGTATGCCTGCAGGTCAACATCGACGGCGGCGCCAACAAGGCCGGCGTGGCGCCGCAAGAGCTGCTGGCGCTGGCCAGTGCCGTGGCGGCGCTGCCGCGCCTGGTGCTGCGCGGGATCATGAGCATCCCGGAGCCGTCAGCCGACTACGCCACGCAGTTCGCCGTGCACCAGCAGGCCCGGGCCTTGTTCGACGCCGCCGGCCAGGCGCTGGCAGCCCGCGCGCCCGCGCGCCCCGAGGCGCTGCAGTGGGACACCCTCTCGCTGGGCATGAGCGCCGACCTGGAAGCCGCCATCCACGCCGGCAGCACGCTGGTGCGCGTGGGCTCGGCCATCTTCGGCAGCCGTCCGCGCCCCACCCCGGTCGGCCCGGCCGACCCGGTCGAGCCCGGCTGAACACCATGCCCGCGCCGCCGCCCGGCCCCGATCCCGCCCCGACCGGGCCGGCCGGCCCCTGCGCCCTGGTGCTGCTGGGCGGCGGCGCGCGCACCGCCTACCAAGTCGGCGTGCTGCGCGAAATCGCCCGCCGGCTGCGGCAGGAACGGCGACCGCCAACCGCGCCCCGCCCCGGCCTGCCCTTCGACATCCTGCTGGGCACCTCCGCCGGGGCCATCAACGCGGCCTTCCTCGCCTCGCGCGCGCACCAGGGCCTGCACGCCATCGCGCTGCTCGCGCACTTCTGGCGGCGCGTCCACGCCGAGCAGGTCTACGGCCTGCGCACGCCCGGCTGGCTGCGCGCCAGCCGCATCGCCACCGCCTACCTGCTGGTCACCCGGGCGCGGCGGCAGGGCTCCTTCCTGGACAACGCGCCGCTGGCGCGCCTGCTGGCACAGCGCATCGACTTCGCGCGGATCGACCGCAACCTGCGCCACGGCGTGCTCCAGGCCCTGGGCGTGACGGCCTCCAACTACGACAGCGGCGAGCACTGGACGTTTTTCCACGACACCCCGCGCGCGCCAGCCCCGGGAGCCGCCAGTTGGTGGCGGCCCGGCCGGCGCATCGTGGCGCAGCCGATCACCACCGCGCACCTGCTGGCGTCGAGCGCGCTGCCCTTCCTGATGCCGGCGGTGGCGCTGGACTGCGGCGAAGCCAACGGTGGGGGCGTGAACTACTTCGGCGACGGCTCCATGCGCCAGATCGCGCCGCTGTCGGCCGCGCTCTACCAGGGCGCCAGCCGCATCCTGGTGATCGGCATGGGCCAGCCGCAGCGCGCGGCGCTGGGCGGCGGGCCACCGGCGGCAACGGCGACAGCGCCGGGCCGGCCCTCGCTCGGCGCCATCGCCGGCCACGCCATGGGCAGCGTGTTCCAGGACACGCTGCAGGCCGACGTCGAGCAGGCTCAGCGCATCAACCGCGCGCTGCGGCAACTGCCGCCGGCCTGGGCCGCGCAGTGGCCGTACCGGCCGGTGGAGATCGTCTCGATGCAGCCCAGCCAGTCGCTCGACACACTGGCGCAGCGGCACGTCCACGCCCTGCCCGCGGCCACGCGCGACACACTCGAAGGGTTGGGCGCGCTGCACGGCAGCGGCGCCGCGCTGGCCAGCTACCTGCTGTTCGAGCCCGGCTTCGTGGGCGCCCTCATGGCACTAGGCGCCGCCGACGCCGGCGCGCGCTGGCCCGAGTTGCGGCAGTTGCTCGTCCCCACGGGCGGAACTTGAAGCACCGGCGCCGATTCGCATCTCTTGCGAAACGCCGTCGCACGCCGTCGCACGCCACCGCGCGGTGCCATAATCGCCAGCGCCCATCATCGCCGGCCGACCTGTTCGCGGTCAGCCCGGCGCCCTCGGACAAAGGACATCATCTTGGAAGCCAGCCCTAGTCGCTAGCTTCCGCGGCCCGGCAAAGGCGGTCGCGGAAGCGCACCCGATTCCCCCGCCTTTTCACTCCGCTGCGGCAGGCCGCAGCCTGCCCCTCAGTTGCCGGGAGCCCCCATGCTCAACATCTTCACCCTGGTCAATGGCCGCCTGTTCCAGGAAGAAATCGAATCGCTCGAGGAGCTCGCGCGCTTCAAGCCCATCTGGGTCGACCTCGAAAGCCCCTCGCCCGAGGAAATCCGCTGGATCCAGCAGCACTTCGGCGTCAACATCCCGGCCGACGCGCTCGACGACGACATCGAGGAATCGGCCCGTTTCTACGAGGAAGACAACGGCGAGTTGCACATCCGCTCGGACTTCCTGATCGACGACCACGAAACGCCGCGCTCGATCCGCGTGGCCTTCATCATGAACCTGGCCAATCCGGAACTGCGCAGCCAGGGCGTGCTGTTTTCGGTGCACAAGGAAGACCTGCCGGTGTTCCGCCTGCTGCGCATGCGCGCGCGCCGCATGCCCGGCCTGATCGAGGACGCCAAGGAAGTGCTGCTGGCGCTCTTCGACACCGACGCCGAATACTCCGCCGACACGCTGGAGAACGTGCACGACGTGCTCGAGGAAGTCAGCGCCAACGTGCTCAAGGGCAAAGTCAGCGACTCGCAGGCCGAGGCGGCGCTGGCCACCATCGCGCGGCAGGAAGACATCAACGGCCGCATCCGCCGCAACTTGATGGACACCCGCCGCGCGCTGAGCTTCATGATGCGCAGCCGCATGCTCAATGCCGAGCAGTTCGAGGAGGCGCGCCAGATCATGCGCGACATCGACTCGCTCGAATCGCACACCACCTTCCTGTTCGACAAGATCAACTTCCTGATGGACGCCTCGATCGGCTTCCTCAACATCAACCAGAACAAGGTCATCAAGATCTTCTCGGTGGCCAGCGTGGCGCTGCTGCCGCCGACGCTGATCGCCAGCGTCTACGGCATGAACTTCGAGTTCATGCCCGAGACCCACTGGAGGCTGGGCTATCCCTATGCCCTGGCACTGATGGTCGCCAGCGCCCTGCTGCCGCTGTGGTACTTCCGGCGGCGCGGCTGGCTGGACTGACG
>JASGEH010000043.1:0-11701 GCA_047606565.1 Comamonas sp. | reverse complement strand
GCGCTGGTCGCCCTGGCGCGCCCTGGCCGGTGCCGTGCTGTTCGGCGGCATCGAGGCGCTGATTCCCCAGTTGGCCGCCGCCGGCATCGGCCTGCCGCAATACTTCGTGCTGATGACGCCCTACCTGACCACGCTGGGCGTCATGGTCTGGGTCGCGCTGGCTCGGCGCGGCCACGACGAGACGCCGGGCGCACTGGGCGAGCCCTTCTTGCGCGAGGAAAGGCGCTGATCCCGACCATGCAAGCCTACGTCTACGAGCAGCCGCGCGAACTCGACGACAGCGGGTTCGCCGACTACCTGAACCCGGCCACCACTGCCGTCGTCTCGATCGACATGCACCGCGGCCACCTGGACCCTTCCCCCGACTGCCCCTGTCCCGCGCCAAGGGCGCGCGAACTGGTGGCCCCGCTCGACGCCTTCCACGACCAGGTGCGCGCGCTCGGCGTGCGGTTGATCCACGTGCGCAGCACGCTGCGCCCCGGCGGCGAGGACGACGTTGGCGGCATTCCCTCGGCCTGGCGGCGCACCTTCCCGCTGCACGTCGGCCCCATCCCCAATGCCGACGCCCATGCACTCGAAGGCAGCCGCTGGACCGAGTGGTGCACCCGCGTGGCGCCGGGCGACCTGCGCGTGGACACCAAGCGCCGGCTGTCGGCCTTCTACCCCACCGACCTCGACTTCCTGCTGCGCAACCAGCGCATCGAGACCGTCGTGCTCGACGGCGGCTTCACCGATTGCTGCGTGCTCAACACCGCCTTCGACGCGGCCAACCGCAACTACCGCGTCATCGTGCTGCGCGACCTGGTACGCGGTACCGATCCCCAGCTCGAAGCCGCGGCGCTGTCCATGGTGTCGCTGCACCTGGGACTGGTGATGGATGCAGCAGAACTGCTGCGGGTCTGGCGCAGCCGGACCGCGCGCGTCTGAAATCTCCTCCCACCGCCGGCCCCGTCCGCGCCCTCACGCGGCCGCCCGCTGCCCCAGCGAGCCCTGGGCGCGCGCCAGGATGAACTCGATCATCATCGCGATCGCCATCGGGTGCTGCCGGTTGGGCATGTACAGCAGGTACATGCCACGCCCGAAGATGCTGAACTGCCAGTCGCCCAGGGCCTGCACCAGTTCGCCGCGCGCCAGGTCCTGCGCGACCATGTAGTCGGGCAGCAGCCCCAGGCCCAGGCCGCCCAGCGTGGCCGCGCGTAGAAAGCCGTAGTTGCGCGAGATCACCGTCGGCTCCAGCGGCACCTGCAGGCGCGGCAGGTTGCCGTGGTAGGCCGACAGGCGCAGCGGCCGCCCCACCACCGGCGCGCAGATCACCGGCAGCCGCGACAGATCCTGCGGCCGCTCGGGCAGGCCGTGGCTGACCGCGTAGCCGGCCGAGGCGCACACCAGGTAGCGCACCTGGCCGAGTTCGCGCGCCACCAGGCTCTGCGGCGGCGCCGGCACCACCCGCACGGCGAGATCGACCTCGTCGCGCAGCAAGTCCTCGACGCTGTTCTCGAACAGCACGTCGAGCACGATGCCCGGGTACAGGCGCTTGAATTCGAGCAGCCACGGCGTCATCACGAACTGGCCGTAGCCGGTCGGCACGCTCAGGCGGACCTTGCCCTGCGGCGTCTTGCCCAGGGTCTCGATGGACTCGCGCGCGGCCACCAGTTCGTCCTGGATGCTGCGCCCGTGCCGGTACAGCCGCAGCCCGATCTCGGTCGGCTCGACCCGCCGGGTGGTGCGGCGCACCAGTTGCATGCCGACGGCGCGTTCGAGCTGGCCGAGGTGGTAGCTGACGTTGGCGCGCGTCATCCGCAGCCGGCGCGCGGCCTCGCTCAGATTGCCGGCATCGAGGATTTCGACCAGCAGGGTCAGCGACTTGGTATCGAGCGTCATGAGGGGTCTCCTGCGCCCATTGTCAAATTTCACTGAACGTCGTGTCAACGATCATTCGGATTGTCAAACCTGGTTTGCTGCGAAAGAATGGGGGCACAGAACAGGTTCCAACAAGGCGGCCCTTCTTTAAGGATCAGCCCCCGGCACAGACCGGCATTTCGGAGACAAGGATTCATGACATCGACCGCAAGCCACGCTGCCGTCCACACGCAGCTGCACGACGACGGCGTTCTGCTCGTCACCCTTGACCACCCGCCCGTCAATGCCCTGAGCGCGGCGCTGCGCCAGGGCCTCGCGGCCGCCGTCCAGTCGGCGCAGGACGACCCGCATGTGCGGGCCATCGTGCTGGCGGGCGCGGGCGCCAACTTCATTGCCGGTGCCGACATCCGCGAATTCGGCCTGCCGCCGCAGCCGCCGGCCCTGCCCGAGGTGAATGACCGCATCGAGGCCTCGGCCAAGCCGGTGGTGGCCGCCATCCACGGCGTCGCCCTGGGCGGCGGCCTGGAGGTGGCGCTGTCGGCCCATTACCGCGTGGCCCTGCGCTCGGCCCGGCTGGGGCTGCCCGAAGTCCAGCTCGGCCTGCTGCCGGGCGCCGGCGGCACCCAGCGCGCGCCGCGCCTGATGGGCGTCGGGGCGGCTGCCGCGCTCATGCTCGGCGGCCGTCCCCTGGCGGCGCCGGCGGCGCTGGCGGTCGGCCTGCTGGACCAACTGGCCGATGGCGAAAATGGCCAGGACGCCGAAAACGCCGAAAACGCCGCAGCAGCCGGCCTGGCCTATGCGCGCGAGCTGCTGGCGCGCGGCGCTGGGCCGCGCCGCACGCGCGACATCGCCCTAGCCGACACGCCCGAAGCCCGCGCCGCCGCGCTGGCCGAACTCGACGCCCTGGCCGCCGAGACGGCCAGGAAAAGCCGCGGCCTGTTCTCGCCGCTGCGCATCATCGATAGCCTGCGCGCCGCCGTCGAGCTGCCCTTCGACCAGGGGCTGGCCCGCGAGCGCGCGCTGTTTCTCGAATGCCTGGCCAGTCCGCAGCGCGCCGGCCTGATCCACGCCTTCTTCGCCGAACGCGAGGTCAGCAAGGTGCCGGAGGCCCGGGCGGCGGCGCCACGGCCGATCCAGCGCGTCGCCATCGTCGGCGGCGGCACCATGGGCGCCGGCATCGCCGTGGCGGTGCTGGACGCCGGCCTGCCGGTGGTGATGGTCGAGCGCGACGCCGAGTCCATCGCCCGGGGCCAGGCCAACGTCGAGCAGGTCTACGACGGGCTGGTGGCCAAGGGCCGCATGAGCCCGCAGGCCAAGGCCGCCGTCATGGCCCGCTACACGCCGAGCACGCGCTACGAGGATCTCGAGGCAGTCGATCTGGTGATCGAGGCCGTGTTCGAGGAGCTGGCGGTCAAGCAGGGGGTGTTCCGCGAACTCGACCGCGTCTGCCGGCCGGGCGCCGTGCTGGCCACCAACACCTCCTACCTGGACATCGACGCCATCGCCGCCGCCACCGCCCGGCCGCAGGACGTGATCGGCCTGCACTTCTTCAGCCCGGCCAACATCATGAAGCTGCTGGAGATCGTGGTGCCCGCCCGGACCGGCGCCGACGTGGTGGCCACCGCCTTCGCCCTGGCCCGCAAGCTCGGCAAGACCCCGGTGCGCGCCGGCGTGTGCGACGGCTTCATCGGCAACCGCATCCTGGCCGTCTACAAGCAGGCGGCCGACTACCTCATGGAAGACGGCGCCAGCCCCTACGAGATCGACGAGGCGGTGCGCGGCTTCGGCTACCCGATGGGGCCGTTCCAGGTGACCGACCTGGCCGGCGGCGACATCGGCTGGGCCACGCGCAAGCGGCGCGCCGCCACGCGCGACCCCCAGGCGCGTTATGTGGCGATCGCCGACCGCCTCTGCGAGCGCGGCTGGTTCGGCCAGAAGACGGGCCGGGGCTTCTACCTCTACCCGCAGGGCGCGCGCACCGGCCAGCCCGACCCCGAGGTGCTCGCCATCGTGGACGCCGAGCGCGCCCGCAAGGGCATCACGCCGCGCCGGTTCACGCCCGAAGAAATCCTGCGCCGCTACATGGCCGCCATGGTCAACGAAGGCGCCAAGGTGGTGGCAGAAGGCATCGCGCTGCGTCCGCTGGACGTGGACGTGACCTTCCTCGCCGGCTACGGCTTCCCGCGCTTTCGCGGCGGCCCCATGAAATGGGCCGACATGACGGGACTCGACAAGGTGCTGGCCGACATCCGTGAATTCGCCCGGGAAGACCCGCTGTTCTGGAAGCCCGCGCCGCTGCTGGAAAAGCTGGTGGCCGAGGGCCGCGACTTCGACAGTCTGAACCGGGCCGCCGCCGGCTGACAGCCACGCCAGCGCGGGCCACGCCCACGCGGATCACGCACCAGCGCCACTGACCGGCTAGCCCGCCAACCCAGCCAGCACGGCCATCCCCTTTCTCAACCTTTTCCGAAGCGCCCTGCCCATCATGACCCTACGCGAAGCCGTCATCGTCTCCACCGCCCGCACGCCGCTGACCAAGTCGCATCGCGGCGAGTTCAACATCACCCCCGGCCCGACACTGGCCAGCTTCGCGGTGCGCGCCGCCGTCGAGCGCTCGGGCGTCGACCCGGCGCTGATCGAGGACGCCGTGCTCGGCTGCGGCTACCCGGAAGGCATCACTGGCCGCAACATCGCGCGCCAGGCGGTGATCCGCTCGGAGTTGCCGCTGTCCATCGCCGGCACCACCGTCAACCGCTTCTGCGCCTCGGGCCTGCAGGCCATCGCCATCGCGGCCGGCCGCATCGTGAGCGACGGCGTGCCGGCCATGATCGCCGGCGGCATCGAGAGCATCTCCGGCATCCGCACCCGCGAGGACGGCAACTCGGGCATGGACCCGTGGATCGTGCAGCACAAGCCGCAGCTCTACCTGGAGATGATCGACACCGCCGACGTAGTGGCCCGGCGCTACGGCATCAGCCGCGAGGCGCAGGACCGCTTCTCGGTCGACAGCCAGCGCAAGACCGCCGAGGCGCAGCAAGCCGGCCGCTACCGCGAGGAGATCGTCCCCGTCACCACCACCATGGCCGTCACCGACAAGGAGACCGGCACGGTCAGCCACCAGCCCGTCACGGTCGACCGCGACACCTGCAACCGCCCCGGCACCACCTACGAGTCGCTGGCCAAGCTGGCGCCGGTCAAAGGCGCGGACCAGTTCATCACCGCGGGCAATGCCTCGCAACTGTCCGACGGCGCCAGCGCCTGCGTGCTGATGGAAGCGCGCGAGGCCGAGAAGCTCGGCCTGCAGCCCCTGGGCGCCTGGCGCGGCCTGGCGCTGGCCGGCTGCGAGCCCGACGAGATGGGCATCGGCCCGGTCTTCGCCGTGCCCAAGCTGCTGGCGCGCCACGGCCTGTCGGTTCAGGACATCGACCTGTGGGAACTCAACGAGGCCTTCGCCTCGCAGGCCATCTACTGCCAGCAGACGCTGGGCATTCCCCCGGAGCGCCTGAACGTCGATGGCGGCGCCATCGCCATCGGCCACCCCTTCGGCATGACAGGCGCGCGCCTGGCCGGCCACATCCTGCTGGAAGGCCGGCGCCGCAAGGCCGCCGGCCAGGCGGTGAAGTGGGGCGTGGTGACGATGTGCATTGCCGGCGGCATGGGCGCGGCCGGCCTGTTCGAAATTTTCTGAGCGTCTCTCCCAGGAGCCCCCATGGATCTGCAATTCACCCCCCAGGAACAAGCCTTCCGCGAGGAAGTCCGCGCCTTCCTCAAAGAACACCTCCGCCCCGAACTGGCCGCCAAGGTCAGGAACGGCCTGATCCTGAGCAAGCAGGAACTCGAAGGCTGGCACGCCACGCTCAACGCGCGCGGCTGGCTGGCCAACCACTGGCCCCGGGAATGGGGCGGCCCGGGCTGGGGCGCGGTCGAGAAGTTCATCTTCGAACACGAGTGCGCGCTGGCAGGTTCGCCGCGCATCGTGCCCTTTGGCGTGAACATGCTGGGACCCGTGCTCATCAAGTACGGCAACGAGGCGCAAAAGAAGTACTGGCTGCCGCGCATCCTGAATGGCCAAGACTGGTGGTGCCAGGGCTATTCGGAGCCGGGCGCGGGCTCGGACCTGGCCTCGGTCAAAACCACTGCCGTCCTGCAACGTGATGGCGATGGGGATCACTACATCGTCAACGGCCAGAAGACCTGGACCACGCTGGGCCAGTACGCCAACATGATCTTCTGCCTGGTGCGCACCAACAAGGACGTGAAGGCCCAGGCTGGCATCAGTTTCCTGCTGGTGGACATGAACACGCCCGGCGTGGAAGTACGCCCCATCATCACGCTCGATGGCGAGCACGAAGTCAACGAGGTCTTCTTCACCGACGTGAAGGTGCCTGTCGAGAACCGGGTGGGCGAGGAGAACAAGGGCTGGACCTACGCCAAGTACCTGCTGACCTACGAGCGCACCAACATCGCGGGCGTGGGCTTTTCGGTGGCCGCGCTCGACCGGCTCAAAGCCGTCGCCAGCCGCACCTTCAGCCACGGCAAGCCGCTCTCGCAGGACCCGCTGTTCGCCGCCCGGCTGGCGCGCGTCGAGATCGACCTGGAGAACATGAAGACCACCAACCTGCGCGTGATCGCCGCCGTGGCCGGTGGCGGCGTGCCGGGCGCCGAGAGCTCCATGCTCAAGATCAAGGGCACCGAGATCCGCCAGGAAATCCTGGCGCTGACCCGCCGCGCCATGGGCCCGTATGCCGCGCCCTTCGTGGAGGAGGCCATGCATGGCCGCGGCAGCGAGCCGGCCATCGGCCCCGAGGAAGCCGTCTCCGCCGCCGCCGCGTATTTCAACTACCGCAAGCTGTCGATCTTCGGCGGCTCCAACGAAATCCAGAAAAACATCATCTCCAAGATGATTCTCGGTCTCTGACCCAGCCAAGGAATCGAGTCATGAACTTCGAGCACACCGAAGACCGCCGCATGCTGGCGGACACCTTGAACCGCTTCGTCTCCGAGCAGTACGGCATCGAGCGCCGCAACCAGCTGGCCTACGGCGCGGAAGGCCACAGCCCCGGCCTCTACGCGCAGTTCGCCGAGCTGGGCGCCATCGGCGCGCTGTTCCCCGAATCCGCAGGCGGCTTCGGCGGCACGGGTTTCGACATCAGCGTGGTGTTCGAGGCACTGGGCCGGGGCATCGTGGCCGAGCCGCTGCTGGGCGCGCTGCTCGTGGGCCAGGCGCTGATCGCCGCCGGCACCGAGGCGCAACAGCAAAAGCTCGATGACCTCATCGCCGGCGGCATGATCGCCGCGCTGGCGCACGACGAGCCAGGCAGCCACTACGAACTGAGCCATGTCGCCACCACCGCCTCCCCGTCCCCCCACGCGGGCGGCGGCTGGGTGCTCAACGGCACCAAGGGCGTGGTGGCCTTCGGCGAGCAGGCCAACCTGCTGCTGGTGTCCGCGCGCACCTCGGGCGGTCCGTTCGAGACGGCCGGCATCAGCCTGTTCCTGGTGGACGGCAGCGCGGCGGGCATCGCCCGTCGCGGCTACCCGCGCTTCGAGGGCGGCCGCGCCGCCGAGCTGACGTTCAGCAACGTGCAACTGCCCGCCGACGCGCTGCTGGGTGCCGAAGGTGGCGGGCATGCGGTGCTCGAACACATCCAGGGCTACGCGCTGCTGGCGCTGGCCTCGGAATCGGTGGGCGCGATGGACGTCGCCAAACAGTTCACGCTGGAATACCTGCAGACGCGCAAGCAGTTCGGCGTGGCCATCGGCACCTTCCAGGCGCTGCAGCACCGCATGGCCGACGTGCTGCTGGAGGTGGAGCAGGCGCGCTCGGCCGTCATCAACGCGGCCGATGCCATCGACAACGCCGAGGGCGCGGCACGCGACAAGCTGCTTGCCGCCGCCAAGTACACCGTGGGCTACGTGGGCACCCAGGTGGCGCAGGAAAGCATTCAGATGCACGGCGGCATCGGCATGACCTGGGAGCTGCCGCTGGCCCACTACGCCAAGCGGCTGGTGATGATCGACCACCAGTTCGGCGACGAAGACCACCACCTGGCGCGCTTCATCGCGCTCGGGCAGCCCGGCTGAGGCGGCAGCCGCAGTGGGGCCATCCAGAACAAACACCAGGAGACACAGGCCATGACGACCCCTGATAACGACGGCACGGATTTCCCCCTCGCCGGTGTGCGCGTGCTCGACCTCTCGCGCGTTTTCGCCGGGCCGCTGTGCGGCCAGGTGCTGGCCGACTTCGGCGCCGAGGTCATCAAGGTCGAACACCCCGGTCGCGGCGACGACACGCGCGACTGGGGCCTGCGCATCGGCCAGACCGAGACCACCTACTACAACAGCATGAACCGCAACAAGCGGTCCATCACCGTCGACCTGCAAAGCCCCGAGGGGCAGCAGATCATCCACGCGCTGCTGCCGCAATGCGACGTGGTGATCCACAACTTCAAGACCGGCGGCGCCGAACATCTGGGCCTGGGCTACGCGCAGCTCAAGGCCATCAAACCCGACCTGGTCTACTGCGCCGTGGCCGGCTACGACAGCAGCGGCCCCGAAGCCACGCGCCCCGGCTACGACCTGGTGATCCAGGCCGAGGCCGGCCTGATGGCGCTCAACGGCGCCCAGGACATGCCGCCGCTGAAATTCGGCGTGGCCGTGGTCGACCTGATGACCGGCATGTACGCCGCCCAGGCCATCCTCGCCGCGCTGTTCCGACGCGACCGCACGGGCCGTGGCCGCCTGATCGAGATGGCGCTGTACGACTGCGGCCTGATGGTCACCGGCTACTACGGGCTGGACGCGCTCAAGCTCGGCCACGATCCCGAACGCTACGGCAACGCCCACCCGTCCATCGTGCCCTACGGCATGTACGAAGCGGCGGATGGCCCGCTCATCATCGCCGTCGGCAACAACGCGCAGTTCGACAAATTCTGCCGCCACGTCATCGAGCGCCCGGACATCGTCGAGGACGAACGCTACGCCACCAACGTCAAGCGCGCCCAACACCGCGCCACGCTGGTGCCGCTACTCAACGGGCTGATCCGCACCTTCCCGCGCGACGTGCTGCTGCAGCGGCTGACGGCGGCAGGCATCCCCTGCGGCAAGGTGGCCGGGCTGCACGAGGCGCTGACCAGCGAGCGCACCCGGCGCGGCCGGCTGGTGCAGGACATGCCCCACCCCGTCACCGGCACCACGCCGGTGTTCGCGCCGCCCTACCGCCTCGACGGCCAGCGCCTGCCCATCCGCAACGCGCCGCCCACGCTGGGCGAAGCCACGCGCGAGGTACTGCAGCGGCTGCTCGCCATGAGCGACGCGCAGTTGGAAGCGCTCAAGGACAAAGGCGTGCTGACGCTGCCCGAGGCCGGGGAATAAAAACATCTTCCAGGAGACAAGGCCCATGAACACCCCCCTCCGCCGCCGCGCCCTGCTGGCCGCAGCCGCCGCCAGCCTGGCCGCCAGCGCCACGCCCGTCTGGGCGCAGCAAGACTTCCCCACCAGACCGATCACGCTGATCGTGCCCTTTCCCCCCGGCGGCCCCACCGACCGCCACATGCGCCTCCTCGCCGAGCTCGCCGGCAAACAGCTGGGCCAGGCCATCGTGGTCGAAAACCGGCCCGGCGCCGGCGGCACCCTGGGGCCGGGCGCCATGGCCCGCACCGCCCGGCCCGACGGCTACACCCTCGCGCAATTCCCCATGTCCATGCTGCGCATGGCGCACATGCAGAAGACCGCCTGGGACCCGATCGACGACTTCACCTACGTCATCGGCGTTTCCGGCTACACCTTCGGCGTCGCGGTGCGCGCGGATTCGCCGTACCGCAACTTCGACGACTACGTCGCCGCCGCCCGCAAGAACCCCGGCCAGGTCGATTACGGCTCGACCGGCATCGGCTCCTCCCCCCATCTGCTGATGGAAGAACTGGCCGAAAACGCCAGGATCACGCTCAACCACGTGCCCTTCAAGGGCGACGCCGACCTGCAGCAGGCACTGCTGGGCGGCCACCTGAGCGCCGAAAGCGGCGCCTCGGGCTGGGAGCCCTATGTGGAAAGCGGCCGCATGCGCCTGCTGGTGACCTTCGGCGAGAAGCGCACCCAACGCTGGCCCAACGTACCCACGGCCCAGGAACTGGGCTACGGCGTGGTCTCCACCTCGCCCTACGGCATCGCTGGCCCCAAGGGCATGGACCCGGCCGTGATCCAGAAACTGCACGACGCATTCAAGCACGCGATGGACGACCCGCGCCATGCCGAGCTGATGACCCAGCTCAACCAGGAGGTCTGGTACCGCTCCGGCGCCGACTACGCCCTATGGGCCAAGGACACCTACGCCAAGGACAAGGCCCTGATCGAACGCCTGGGCCTGGCCGCCCGCTGAGCCCCCTGGCTCCCGTGCAGTCGCCGAGTTCCCCACCGACGCCACGCCCCCGGAGACCGCCATGCCCCATCCGACCTCCCGCCGCACCTTCATCCGCTGCGCAGCCGCCGCCAGCGCCCTGCTTTCGCCCCTCG
Organism: Comamonas sp.; assembly: GCA_047606565.1. Taxonomy (GTDB): domain Bacteria; phylum Pseudomonadota; class Gammaproteobacteria; order Burkholderiales; family Burkholderiaceae_C; genus Comamonas_F. The sequence goes on along the minus strand of JASGEH010000043.1, from coordinate 1,330 downwards.
CACGCGCCCAGGGCAGCTGGCCCAGCAGGCCGATCCGCATCATCGTGCCCTACACGGCCGGTGGCTTCACCGACCAGATGGCGCGGCTGCTGCAGCCCGGCCTGCAACAGGCGCTGGGCCAGCCGGTGGTGATCGACAACAAGCCGGGCGCCAACAGCATCATCGGCGTGGACCAGGTCGCCAAAGCCGCGCCTGACGGTCATACTTTCGGCGTGGTCATCGCGGCCTATGCGGCCAACACCACGCTCTATCCCCGGCTGCCCTACGACCCGGCCAGGGACTTGACCGGCGTTTCGCTGCTTGGCGTCTCGCCGCTGGTCGCGGCCGCGGCCGCCAACGCGCCATTCAGGACCGCGCAGGAGTTGATCGCCTATGCCAGGGCGCATCCGGGCCAGGTCGGCTACGGCTCCTCTGGCAATGGCTCCAGCGCACACCTGACCACCGAACTGCTCAAGCTGCTGACGGGCACCGATATGGTCCACGTCCCTTACAAAGGCGCGGCCCCCGCGCTCGCCGACCTGATGGGCGGCCAGATCCCGCTGTTCCTGGACCCTCCGCCCAACCTGATCCAGCCGGCCAGAGCCGGCCTCATCCGCCTCATCGGCGTGGCCAGCGAGCAGCGCATCGCCGTGCTGCCCGACGTACCCACCTTCGCCGAGCAAGGCATCGCGCTGACAGGCAGCACCTGGGCCGCGCTGATCGCGCCCGCCGGCGTGCCGCCCGAGATCATCCAGCGCATGTCGACTGAAGCCGGTCGCCTGATCCACGGCGCGGACACCCGGGCACGGCTGGACGCCATGGGCACCGTCGCGCAAGGCTCGACACCCGAGGCCTGCGACCGCTTCATCGCCGCGGAAACCGCCAAGTGGGCGACCGTGATCCGCCAGGCGAAGGTGACGGTGGACTGAATCCGGCGCACGGGCCCCGCCTCACGTCCGCCATCAGACAGCCCCCACCCATCGCCGACCGCGCGTCTCGTCATCAGCATCCATCGCGGGCATGGCGGGTTGGTTCACACCGACTCAGGTCTTGGGCAGCGTCACGCCATGCTGGCCCTGGTACTTGCCACCCCGGTCCTTGTAGCTGGTCTCGCAGACTTCATCGCTCTCGAAGAACAGCACCTGCGCGCAGCCTTCGCCGGCGTAGATCTTGGCCGGCAACGGCGTGGTGTTGGAGAACTCCAGCGTCACATAGCCTTCCCATTCGGGCTCGAAGGGGGTGACGTTGACGATGATGCCGCAGCGCGCGTAGGTGCTCTTGCCCAGGCAGATGGTCAGCACGTTGCGCGGGATGCGGAAGTACTCGACGGTGCGCGCCAGCGCGAAGCTGT
>JASGEH010000042.1:0-14439 GCA_047606565.1 Comamonas sp. | reverse complement strand
CGTAGAAACCCGTGGGCACGCCGGTGATGTCGTGCGGGTTGTCGGCCATCTCGGTCACGCGGTCGATCAGGTCGGTGACCAGCGAGGACATGGGCTGGAAGCCCTGCTTCATGCGCGAGCCCTCTTCACCGATGGCGAAGATCTTCTGCTCGGCCTCGTCGAGGATCTGCGCGACCTTGCGCTCGCCCCGGCTGAAGACGCTGGTGGAGATTTCGTCGCTGACGCCGACCAGCTTGCGCAGGATGGAACGCTCGCGCACGATCTCGGCATAGCGCCGGATGTTGGTGGCGCTGGGCACGTACTGGGCCAGCGCGTTGAGATAGCTCAGGCCGCCCACCTCCTCACTCTTGCCCTGCGCCTGCAGTTGCTCGTAGACGGTGATGACGTCGGCCGGCTTGCTCTCGTTGATGAGGCGGCCGATGACGCCGTAGATCAGCCGGTGCTCGTAGCGGTAGAAGTCGTTGTCGCTGAGCAGGTCGCCCACGCGGTCCCATGCACCGTTGTCCAGCAGCAGACCGCCGAGCACGCTCGACTCGCCCTCCAGCGAGTGGGGCGGGATGCGCAACTGGGCGATCTGGCTATCGCCAGAGGAGGTTTCGGCGGACGGCGGCAGGACAGCGGACATGGTGGGATTCGGACTCCGGGCAGCCGCGCGCGAATGCCGCGCGGGCCGCCAAGTTTAGAACGTGTTCAAAATACGCGCCGCCAAAGAAAAAGCCGCCCATGCAGGCGGCTTTTCCTGGGTGCGCGAGCGCGCGATCAGGCGGTTTCGCCGTAGACGGTCACCGTCACGTCGACGGCCACGTCGGTGTGCAGCGAGACGCTGACCGTGGTGTCGCCGATGGTCTTGATCGGACCGTTGGGCAGGCGAATCTGGGCCTTGCTCACGGCATGGCCTTGCTTGGTCAGCTCTTCGGCGACGTCGGCATTGGTGACCGAGCCGAACAGGCGGCCGTCGACGCCAGCCTTCTGGGTCAGCTTGACCACGAAGCCGCTGAGCGTCTCGCCCTGGGCCTGGGCAGCAGCCAGCTTCTCGGCGGCTGCCTTTTCCAGTTCGGCGCGGCGAGCTTCGAACTCGGCCTTGGCCACGGCGGTCGCGCGGCGGGCGCGGCCGGTGGGGATCAGGAAGTTACGGGCGTAACCATCCTTGACCTTGACGATCTCGCCCAGATTGCCCAGGTTGACGACTTTGTCGAGCAGAATGACTTGCATGTTCCGTGCTCCTTAGATCTTGTGCTGGTCCGTGTACGGGACCAGGGCCAGGAAGCGCGCGCGCTTGATGGCGGTGTTGAGCTGGCGCTGGTAGATGGCGCGCGTGCCGGTCAGGCGGGCGGGCACGATCTTGCCGTTTTCGCCGATGAAGTCACGCAGCGTGTCGACATCCTTGTAGTCGATTTCCTCGACGCCGGCCACGGTGAAGCGGCAGAAGCGCTTGCGCTTGAACAGCAGCGATTGCGTGTTGCGCTTGGGGCGCTTGTCCTTGTTGTTGAAACGTTTCGGTCCAGCCATGATTGGGACTCCTGAAAATTAAGCGTGTTCGATGTGCTGAATATGAAGCAGCAGGCCTTTGCCGTTGCGGGTATTGCTGAGGAATCCGGTGAACTGCCAGCGGCTGCCTATGGCTTGCCGGGCCAGCCGTTCGGCCATCGCGCCGAATGCGACGGCCTTGAGCTCGAACTTGACCTGCCTGGGCTGGCCCGCCTCGGTGACTTGCGAATCGTGTTCGAGTCGCAGGTCCAGGGCGGGCAATCCGGCTGGCGTGTAGCGCATGGCGGCCGTCTCGGCCACCACCGCAACCAGGGCCAAGTGGTTCACGTGATGCGGGATTCTTGCTGCAATCAACCGCGCCGGACTCAGGCGCTGGCTTGCTCCTGCTGCGACTTGCGCGCTTCTTCGCGCTCGACGGCCTTGAGCATGGAAGAAGCGCCGGTCTCGGCCTTCTTCCGCTGCACGGTCAGGTGGCGCAGCACGGCGTCGTTGAACTTGAACGCGTGTTCCAGTTCACCCAGGACGGCCTGGTCGATCTCGATGTTCAGCAGCAGGTAGTGCGCTTTGTTGAGCTTGTTGATCTGGTAGGCCAGCTGACGGCGACCCCAGTCTTCCACGCGGTGGACGCTGCCGCCGCCGGTGGTGACCATGCTCTTGTAGCGCTCCAGCATGGCAGGCACTTGTTCGCTTTGATCCGGGTGGATCAGCAAAACGATCTCGTAATGACGCATATGTACTCCTTGTGAGTCTGAAGCCGCCCGCTGCGTCTGTTAGCAGTGCGGCAAGGGAAACCGGGCATTATAGCCCAGCTGTGGACAGCCGCTCAAGCCGGCTCGATCAAGCCCGCAACGATTCACCGGGCGCGCTGATTAAAAAGACGGCCACGATGCACATCGTGGCCGTCTGGATGGGGCCGCGCGCGCCAGCGCGCCGTGCCCCGCTCTCGTTTTTGCCGGCGATCAGACCTGGCGCGCGGCCAGTTGCTGCCAGGTGTCGATCACCGAATCCGGGTTCAGCGAGATCGACGAGATGCCCTGTTCGGCCAACCACAGTGCGAAGTCGGGGTGGTCGCTGGGGCCCTGGCCGCAGATGCCGACGTACTTGCCCTGCTTCTTGCAGGCCTCGATGGCGCGGCCCAGCAGCACCTTGACGGCCGGGTCGCGCTCATCGAAATCGGCGGCCAGCAGTTCCAGCCCCGAGTCGCGGTCCAGCCCCAGGGTTAGCTGCGTGAGGTCGTTGGAGCCGATCGAGAAGCCGTCGAAATATTGCAGGAACTCGTCGGCCAGCACGGCGTTGGAGGGCACCTCGCACATCATGATGTGGCGCAGGCCATTGTCGCCGCGCGCCAGGCCATGCTCGGCCAGCAGCCGGGTGACCTTCTCGGCCTGGCCCAGCGTGCGCACGAAGGGCACCATGATCTCCACATTGGTCAGCCCCATTTCGTCGCGCACGCGCTTGATGGCCTGGCACTCCATGGCGAAGGCCTCGCCGAAGTCCTCGCTGATGTAGCGCGCGGCGCCGCGGAAGCCCAGCATCGGGTTTTCTTCCTCGGGCTCGTAGCGGCTGCCGCCGATGAGCTTGCGGTACTCGTTGCTCTTGAAGTCCGACAGCCGCACGATCACCGGCTTGGGCCAGAAGGCGGCGGCGATGGTGGCCACGCCCTCGGCGACCTTGTCGACGTAGAAGGCGCGCGGCGAGGCATGACCGCGCGCGACCGACTCCACGGCCTTCTTCAGGTCGGCATCGACGCTGGGGTAGTCGAGGATGGCCTTGGGGTGGACGCCGATGTTGTTGTTGATGATGAACTCCAGCCTCGCCAGTCCGACGCCGCCGTTGGGCAGTTGCGCGAAGTCGAAGGCGAGCTGCGGGTTGCCCACGTTCATCATGATCTTGGTGCCGATCTCGGGCAGGCTGCCGCGCTGGACCTCGGTGACCTCGGTTTCGAGCAGGCCGTCGTAGATGCGGCCGGTATCGCCCTCGGCACAGCTCACGGTGACCAGGGTGCCGTCCTTCAGGCGCTCGGTGGCGTCGCCGCAGCCGACCACAGCCGGGATGCCCAGCTCGCGCGCGATGATGGCGGCGTGGCAGGTGCGCCCGCCACGGTTGGTGACGATGGCGCTGGCGCGCTTCATGACCGGCTCCCAGTTGGGGTCGGTCATGTCGGTGACCAGCACGTCGCCGGCCTGGACCTTGTCCATCTCGGCGATCGAGCCGACCAGCCGAACCGGGCCGGTGCCGATCTTCTGGCCAATGGCTCGGCCCTCGGCCAACACCGGGCCGTCGCCCTTGAGCTTGTAGCGCTGCTCGGCCTTGCCGGCGGCCTGGCTCTTCACGGTCTCGGGGCGGGCCTGCAGGATGTAGAGCTGGCCGTCCGTGCCGTCCTTGCCCCATTCGATGTCCATCGGGCGGCCATAGTGCTGCTCGATGATCAGCGCGTAGCGGGCCAGTTGCTCGACTTCGGCGTCGCTCAGCGAGTAGCGGTTGCGCAGCTCGGCCGGCACGTCCTCGGTCTTGACCAGCTTGCCGCTGGCGGCCTTTTCCTCGGGCGAGGCGAACACCATCTGGATCAGCTTGCTGCCCAGGTTGCGGCGGATCACCGCCTTCTTGCCCTCGGCCAGGATGGGCTTGTGCACGTAGAACTCGTCCGGATTGACGGCGCCCTGCACCACGGTTTCGCCCAGGCCGTAGCTGGAGGTGATGAAGACCACCTGGTCGAAGCCCGACTCGGTGTCGATGGTGAACATCACGCCGGCCGCGCCGGTGTCCGAGCGCACCATGCGCTGCACGCCGGCCGACAGCGCCACCACGTCGTGGGCGAAGCCCTTGTGCACGCGGTAGGAGATCGCACGGTCGTTGTAGAGCGAGGCGAACACCTCCTTCATCTTGTGCAGCACATCCTCGATGCCCTCCACGTTCAGGAAGGTTTCCTGCTGGCCGGCGAAGGAGGCGTCGGGTAAGTCCTCGGCGGTGGCCGAGGAGCGCACGGCGAAGCTGGCGCGGTCATTGCCGGCACTGAGCGTGGCGAAGGCGTCGCGGATGGCGCGCTCGAGGTCGGCCGGGAACGGCTGGTTCTCGACCCAGCCGCGGATTTCGGCGCCGGCGGCGGCCAGCGCGCGCACGTCCTCCACGTCCAGCGCCGCCAGCTTCTGGCTGATGCGCTCGTACAGGCCCTCGAACTTGAGGAACTCGCGGAAGGCGTGGGCGGTGGTGGCGAAGCCCGTGGGCACGCGCACGCCCTCAGGCAACTGGGAGATCATCTCTCCCAGGCTGGCGTTCTTGCCGCCGACGACTTCCACGTCGGACATGCGCAAGGCCTCGAACGGAATCACCAAGGCGGTCTCTGCAAAGCGATTGGACATGACTCAAGCTCCATAAAGTAAAAACCTTCAGGACCTGGGCTTCGGTCTGGCCGAAACCCGGGCCGGGCGGAGCCGGACAACTGCATCGCGCTGAGCCTGTGGACTTGCTTATTCGGAGCGGTCCAGCGGGATACATCCATCCAGCACCTGTCGAATCGACGTGATTTCCTGGCACGCCATCGACCAGCAATCTATCGCAGCAGAGCGGGCCGGGCCGGGCAGTGGCGTCGGATAATGGCCACACGCCACCCTGCTGCCGTGCCCGGCGGATTGTAGGCGAGCGTTATCGCACCGGCTTTGATCACACCAGGACCTTCCATGTCGAACCGCACCGTCTTCTACGTTTCCGATGGCACCGGCATCACGGCCGAGACGTTCGGCACCGCCATCCTCAACCAGTTCGAGGTCAACGTCCGGCAAGTCCGGCTGCCCTTCACGGACTCGGTCGACAAGGCCCACCAGGTGGTGCGGCAGATCAACCACACCGCGGCCATCGAGGGCAAAAAGCCCATCGTCTTCACCACCCTGGTCGACCGCCAGATCATCAATGTGATTCAGGAACACTGCAAGGGCATGCTGCTCGACACCTTCGGTACCTTCATCGCGCCGCTGGAGCAGGAACTGGGGCTCAAGTCCAACCACCGCGTCGGCCGCTTCCCGGACATCTCGCAAAACAAGGCCTACAACGCCCGCATCGAGGCCATCAACTTCTCGCTCGAACACGACGACGGGCAGACCCACCGCGATTTCGGCGCGGCCGACGTGATCCTGGTCGGCGTCAGCCGCAGCGGCAAAACCCCCACCTCGCTATACCTGGCCATGCAGCATGGCATGAAGGCCGCCAACTACCCGCTGATCCCGGACGACTTCGAGCGCCGCCAACTGCCGCCGGCCCTGGTGCCGCACCGCAAGAAGATCTTCGGCCTGACCATCGACCCCCAACGACTGGCCGAGATCCGCAACGAGCGGCGGCCCGACTCGCGCTACGCCTCGCTGCAGAACTGCCGCTACGAAGTCGCCGAGGCCGAGGCCATGATGCGCCGCGCCGGCGTGCGCTGGCTGTCGACCACCACCAAGTCGATCGAGGAAATCGCCACGACCATCCTGCAGGAAATCAAGCCCGAACGCCTGGGCATGACCAGCTACTGAAAGAGAAGAAAACGCCGGCCAGCGTGGTGCATCGAATGGAAACACCCCACCCTCAAGGAGATCATTGAAAATACGATGAATTCGTATTTATAATGCGCAGCAACACTTCTTCATCTACCGCCAGCCGTCTTCCCGTGGCCCGCCATGATCATCTGCATTTGCAATCGCGTTTCTGATCGAGAGATCACCCGTTGCGCCCGCAGTGGCATGGACTTCGAGGACATTCAACTGGAGTTGGGTGTCGCCACCCAATGCGGTCAGTGCGAGGACAGCGCGCGCGGCATCCATGCCCGGTGCCGGACCGAGCACACCATCGCATTCATCTCGAACAGCGCCGCCAGCCAGCCAGCCCGTCATGTCGAGGAGGACTTGCCATGGAATTCATTGCTGCCCTTGGCGGCAGCCTGATTCTGGTGCTGGGCTCTATCTGGTGGATCTTCAACGGTTGAGCCCCATGCTCCGGCCCTGGCCGGCAGTCCCACACAAGACGCTCTCGGAGCGTCTTTTTGATGTTCCATGACCAAGTCGTACTCACATAACTCCCGCAATATCGCGATCGCCGGTTCCGTCGTGGCCCTGCACCTGGCCGTATTGTGGGCCTTCCAATCCGGCCTGCTCCAGCGCGCGGCCGAGGTGGTGGTCCCGGCCGAGATCCTGGCCGAGTTCATCACGCCACCGGCGCCGCCCGCCCCGCCGGTCCCACCTGCGCCACCGCCCCCCAAGCCGGCACCACCCAAGCCCGCACCGAAGCCGCCCACGCCCAAGCCACGGCCCAAGCCCATCGTGCAGGACACCCGGCCCACCCCGAATCCGATCGCGGTGGAAACCGCGCCCCCGGCGCCGCCTGCCCCCCCTGCACCGCCGGCACCGCCTCCCGCCCCGGCAGCGCCGGCGGCGGCTCCGCCCGCGCCCACCGTGATCATGCCGTCGAGCGACGCGGCGTATCTCAACAACCCCAAGCCGGCTTACCCCCGGATGAGCCAACGTCTCGGCGAGCGCGGCCGCGTCATGATCCGGGTCTACGTCGGCATCGATGGACGCCCCTCGCAAGGCCAGGTCCAGAAATCAAGCGGCTACGAGCGACTCGACCAGGCCGCCCTGCGCGCGGTCATGGAGTGGCGCTTCACGCCCGGCACCAGCAATGGCAGCCCAACCCCGATGTGGGTCAACATCCCTGTGAATTTTGAAATGGAGTAAGCGCATCATGGAATTCGAATTCGGCCTGGCCCACGTCTGGAATCAAGGCGACCTCGTCATCAAGAGCACCGCGGTGCTGCTGCTGGTCATGTCGCTGGCCTCATGGATGGTCATCCTCATCAAGGCACTCGACCTGCGCCGCTACCGCCGGCAAGGCAAGGTCGCCATCAACGCCTTCTGGCACAGCAGCGACTTCGCCGACGGCCTCGCCAAACTGGATGGCGACCCGTCCAACCCGTTTCGCAACATCGCGATCGAAGGACGCGAGGGCGTCGCCCACCACCGCAACGCCCAGCCGCAACTGCACGACACCCTGGATCTGAGCGACTGGATCACGCGCACGCTGCGCAACAGCGTCGATGAAACCACGGCCCGCATGCAATCGGGCCTCGCGGTGCTGGCCTCGGTCGGCTCGACTGCGCCCTTCATTGGCCTGTTCGGCACCGTCTGGGGTATCTACCACGCGCTCATGAGCATCAGCGCCGCCGGCCAGGCGACCATCGACCGCGTCGCCGGCCCGATCGGCGAGGCGCTGATCATGACCGCCCTCGGCCTGGCCGTGGCCATCCCCGCCGTGCTGGCCTACAACGCCCTGGTCCGTGGCAACAAGGCCGTGCTCAACCAGCTCAACCGCTTCGCGCACGACCTGCATGCCTACTTCGTGACCGGCGCGCGCGTGGCCAACGCCGACCAGCCCGCCGGCACCGTGGTCAAGATCAAGAAGGGCTGATCCATGGCATTCGGAACGCAAGACGATTCGGACGAGGTGATGAATGAAATCAACATGACGCCCCTGGTGGACGTCATGCTGGTGCTGCTCATCGTCTTCATCATCACCGTGCCGGTCATGAAACACGCCGTCAACGTCGACCTGCCGCACGCCAGCAATGTGCGCGAGGAACTCAAGCCGGAAACCGTGCGGCTGAGCATCGACAGCAAGGGCGACTACTGGTGGAACGAAGACAAGATCGACGACACCACCCTGTTCAACCGACTGGAAGCCATCGGCCAGCAGGACCCGCAGCCCGACTTCCACATCCGGGGCGACAAGGACGTTCGCTACGAGCGCGTGGCGCAGGCCATGGCCGCCGCCCAGCAAGCCGGCGTCAAGAAAATCGGCTTCATCACCGAGCCCAACGCCCAGTAAGGGCAGCTTGGGCTTCTCCCGAAAAGGCACTCCAGGTGAGTGCCTTTTCTTTTGCCGCCGGGCCGCCCCAAGGCAAACAGCGTCGCCTCGGGGGAACCAGGCAAGCGCACAGCGCTTGCCCGAGGGGTCTTCTTTGTCTGCAGCGCGCGGTAGGCGGTAGGCCGCACACATGGATTAGACGACGGACTCTAGTGCATGTATTGCACAGCTTAGGTATTTACCCTAATATCGGGTTAACCCTAGTCCAACACGCTGCGCAGCCCTGAACTTGCGCACCCTATCCAGGAGCCTTGTCATGACCAGTTTCGTCAATCCCGCAGCTTCCAACCACCAGGGCGCCGAACGCGCCGAGCAGGCGCTGTCGACGCTGCGCCACATCGGCGTGGCCCTGACCGCCTTCCCGCTGCAGGTTTTGCGCTCGCTGCCCCAAGGCTGGAACCATTACATCGCTCACCTGGAACAGCACGAGAGCGACGACGAACTGCTGGCGCAAGCCCAGCGCGACAGTCAGGCCGTGAACGCACGGCGCACGCCCCGCTGAACACCGCCTCCCAAGGCGGCAGCGCATGCCGCCATAGCCCTGCCGAAAAGCCGCGCCCTCGCGCGGCTCTTTCATTGGTGGCGGGCCCTTCACGACAGCTGCACCGGCTTTCGCGGCAACCGCTCCTGCGACAATGCGAGGCATGAACCCAAGCGCTTCCCCTGCCTTCGCCCCTCTGCGCAATGACACCTTCTTGCGCGCCTGCTGGCGCCAGGCCACCGACCACACCCCCATCTGGCTGATGCGGCAAGCCGGCCGCTACCTGCCCGAATACCGCGCCACGCGCGAACGCGCCGGCAGCTTCATGGGGCTGGCCATGAATCGCGACTACGCCACCGAAGTCACCCTGCAGCCGCTGGAGCGCTATCCGCTCGACGCGGCTATCCTGTTCTCCGACATCCTCACGGTGCCCGACGCCATGGGCCTGGGCCTGAGCTTCGCCCCGGGCGAAGGCCCCCGCTTCGCCACCCCGGTGCGCGACGAACAGGCCGTCGCCGCCCTCGCGGTTCCCGACCTGGAGCGCCTGCGCTACGTGTTCGATGCCGTCACCTCGATCCGCCATGCCCTGGGCGGACGGGTGCCGCTGATCGGCTTCTCGGGCAGCCCGTGGACGCTAGCCTGCTACATGGTCGAAGGCGCCGGCAGCAGCGACTACCGGCTGGTCAAGACCCTGCTGTATGCGCGTCCGGACCTGATGCACCGCATCCTGGCGGTCAATGCCGACGCCGTCGCGGCCTACCTCAACGCCCAGATCGAGGCCGGCGCCCAGGCGGTCATGGTCTTCGACAGCTGGGGCGGCGTGCTGGCTGATGGCGCCTTCCAGAACTACAGCCTGTCGTACACCGCGCGAGTGCTGGCTCAGCTCAAGCGCGAACACGACGGCGTGGCGATTCCGCGCATCGTCTTCACCAAGGGCGGCGGTGCCTGGCTGGGCGAGATGGCCGCACTCGACTGCGATGTGCTGGGCATCGACTGGACCGTCAACCTCGGCGCCGCGCGCGCCCTGGTGGGCGGCCAGGCCGGCGGACCCGGCAAGGCCCTGCAAGGCAACCTGGACCCGAATGTGCTGTTCGCGCCGCCCCAGCGCATCGAAGCCGAGGCGATCCGCCTGCTCGACAGCTTCGGCGCACCCCACCTCGACGCCACACAAAGCGGCCCCACGCACATCTTCAACCTCGGCCACGGCATCAGCCAGTTCACCCCGCCCGAGCACGTGCATGCGCTGGTCGAAGCCGTGCACGGCCATTCGCGCCTGCAGCGCCGGCTGGCACGCGCGTCATCCACCTGATCGCGCTTATCACATTTCTTCGCCCGATTTCGCCCTCATGCGCAAAATCGTGGCGGACTTATGCACAAAACGAGGGACCACATCTGCAGACGCCCCCTTCCCGGGCAGCGAGGCTCACACATCCGGCACCAAGAGCCAACTCCTTGATTCTGCTGGCCTTTATTTTTCTGCGTAATTCTCGGGCAATCCAATAAAAGCGTGATTTTTCAAGGGCTGCCGGCGCGCATCCCGAAGCTTTCCACAAAGTTATCCACAGAAAATCTGGATGACTTTCAAAGCCATGAAGAATCAAGCACTTACCCTAACTTCCTGAAAATACCTTGAGCCTTGTCCCTCAAAGTGAGTCGGTGGCCCTGCACGTCGTGGTCCCCGCGCCCGTGCATCGCGGTCTCAGTGCGTGCCTGAGTTACACGGCGCCCACCCCCCTGCCGCCCGGCACGCTGGTGCGCGCGCCCTTCGGCAGCCGCGAGGTGGTGGGCATCGTCTGGCCCGCCCCGGACGACACCCCCGTGCCCGCCGGCCTCAAGCCCATCACCAGCGTGCTCGACGCTATCGCCCCCATGGCACCGGCCTGGTGCCAATTGGTGAGCTTTGCCGCGCGCTACTACCAGCGCGCGCTCGGCGAAGTGGCGCTGGCGGCGCTGCCGCCGCAGTTGCGCGAACTGAGCGCCGAACAACTGGCGCGCCGGCTCAAGCCCAAGACGTCCTCGGTCCGCGCCAAGTCCGCCAGAAAAAGCGCCCCCGCCGCGCAAGCCACGGTCGCCTCGCCCGACGACCCGCCCGCCAGCCCGCCTGCGCCGCCCCTCGTGCTGACCGAGGACCAGTCCCGCGTGCTGGCGCAATTCCACGCCGACCGCCGGCCCGCGCTGCTGTGGGGCGCCACCGGCAGCGGCAAGACCGAGGTCTACCTGCAGCTCGCGCAGGAGGTGCTGGCGCGCGATCCGGCCGCGCAGGTGCTGGTGATGGTGCCGGAGATCAACCTGACGCCGCAGCTCGAAAGCCGCTTCGTGCAGCGCTTCGCCCCCAGCCATGGCGCGGATGCCGTGGTGTCGCTGCACAGCGGCATGACGAATCCGCAGCGGCTCAAGAGCTGGCTGGCCGCGCACCAAGGCACGGCGCGCATCGTGCTGGGCACGCGCATGGCGGTGTTCGCCTCGATGCCCGGTCTGCGGCTGATCGTGGTGGACGAGGAGCACGACCCCAGCTACAAGCAGCAGGAAGGCGCGCGCTACTCGGCGCGCGACCTGGCGGTCTACCGCGCGCAGCAGGAAAGCCAGCAGCCCGACGCCGACGGTGAGCTGCCGCCGCCGGACGCGCCGCCGCGCTGCCGCGTGCTGCTGGGTTCGGCCACGCCGGCGCTGGAGACCTGGCAGGCCTGCGAGCACGGCCGCTACCTGCGGCTGGAGATGCCCGGGCGCGTCGGCGCCGGCGCCCTGCCCACCGTGCGCCGCGTCGACATGAACCACCAGCCGCGCAAGGCCACCATCGCCCCGCCGCTGGTCGCGGCCCTGAAGGAGCGCATCGCACGCGGCGAACAAAGCCTGATCTTCCTGAACCGTCGCGGCTACGCGCCCGTGCTGCACTGCCCGGACTGCGGCTGGAAGAGCGAATGCCCGCACTGCAGCGCCTTTCGCGTGTTCCACAAGATCGACCGCACCCTGCGCTGCCACCACTGCGGCCATGCCGAGCGCGTGCCGCACGCCTGCCCATCGTGCGGCAACCTCGACATCCAGCCGCTCGGGCGCGGCACCGAGCGCATCGAGGAACACCTGGCCGACCTGCTCGCCGGCGCGCTGCGCGCCGACGGCACGGCACCGCGCATCGTGCGCATCGACGCCGACACCACACGCCACAAGGGCGAACTCGAAAGCCAGTTGGCCCGGGTTCACGCGGGCGATGTGGACGTGCTGGTCGGCACGCAGATGGTGACCAAGGGCCACGACTTCCGCCGCATCACCCTGGTGGCGGCCATCAACCCCGACGGCGCCCTGTTCTCCAGCGACTTCCGGGCGCCGGAGCGCCTGTTCGCCCTGCTGATGCAGGCCGCCGGCCGCGCCGGCCGCGACGCCGCCTACACCGCCGCGCAAGGCAGCCGCGCCGAGATGTGGGTGCAGACCGCGCACCCGACCCATCCGCTGTTCGAGGCCCTGAAAAAACACGACTACGCCGCCTTCGCCGCCTCCCAGTTGGCCGAGCGCGCGCAGGCCGGACTGCCGCCGCTGGCCTACCAGGCCCTGGTGCGCGCCGACGCGCGGACGCAGGAAGTCGCCCAGGGCTTTCTCAACGACGCGGCTGCGCGCGCCGACGGCCTGCCCGGCGCCGACCTAGTCACACGCTACCCGGCCGTGCCCATGAGCATCCAGCGCGTGGCCAACGTCGAGCGCGCCCAGATGCTGGTCGAAAGCCCGTCGCGCCCGGCCCTGCAGGCCTTTCTGTCGGCCTGGCAGGCCATCCTCCACGAAGCCCGGCCCAAGGGACTCATCCGCTGGCTGGTGGATGTCGATCCACTTTCGATCTGATCAGCACATCGATCAGCACTACTGATCAGCACCGCGGATCAGCGGCGCGCCAGCCACGCATGGCAAGAACCCACCGCCAGCACCATGGCGCCATAGGTCGCCATGTGGCCGTCGCCGCCGGCCACGAACAGGCCCGCCACCAGCACCACCGCACCGACACAGAAATCGAGGGCCAGCAGCCGCGCCCAGAAGGCCCCCAGCGGCCATTCGCGCCGCGCCAGCGCTGCCAGCAGCGTCAACAGCACGGCCACACCGAAAGCGGGCAGCAGCAGGTTGACGATGTGATTGAAAAAATCGAACCAATTCATTGCTCAAACCACAGGGAGGGCGCCCACATGCCGGGCCGGCTTCGGTAAGTCCTTGAATTTCAATGACTAAAATATTTCAGGAAGTTCTGAAACATTTATCCGACTCAATTTCACAGGAATGCGCGCGCATCGCGTCCGCCGGGTGGAAATTTTATAATCCGGGGCATGACAGTCTGGGCCATGGGCATCAATCACACGACGGCGCCGCTTGATTTGCGGGGCCGTTTTGCGTTTGCGCTCGACCAGCTCCAGCCCACCCTGATGAGCTTGCGCGATGCCATGGCCGACAGCGGCAAGACGCCCGAGGCCACGCTGCTGTCGACCTGCAACCGCACCGAAATCTACCTCAGCGGCCCGCAGGCCAACGCCGAGCGCACGTTCGACTGGATGGCCCGCACCGGCGGTGTCAGCCCGGACGTGCTGCGCGGCCATGCCTACAGCCTGCACGGCGACGGTGCAGCCCGCCACGCCTTTCGCGTCGCCTCCGGGCTCGACTCCATGGTACTGGGCGAGCCGCAGATCCTAGGCCAGATGAAGAACGCCGTGCGCGCGGCCGAGGAAGCCGGCGCGCTGGGCTCCACCCTGCACCAGCTGTTCCAGCGCTCGTTCTCGGTCGCCAAGGAGGTCCGCTCCTCGACCGAGATCGGCAGCCACAGCATCAGCATGGCCGCCGCCGCCGTGCGGCTGGCCTCGCAGTTATTCGAGGACCTGGCGCGCACCAAGGTGCTGTTCATCGGCGCCGGCGAGATGATCGAGCTGGCCGCCACCCACTTCGCCGCCCGCGGCCCCGCCCACATCGCCATCGCCAACCGCACGCTCGAACGCGGCGAGAAGCTCGCCACCACCTTCGGCGCCGAGGCCATGAAGCTGGCCGACCTGCCCGCGCGGCTGCACGAGTTCGACATCGTCATCAGCTGCACCGCCAGCAGCCTGCCCATCATCGGGCTGGGCGCGGTCGAGCGCGCCCTCAAGGCGCGCCGCCACCACCCCATCTTCATGGTCGACCTGGCCGTGCCGCGCGACATCGAACCCGAAGTGCAGGCGCTCGAAGACGTCTACCTCTACACCGTCGACGACCTGGCCAGCGCGGTGCAGACCGCGCAAGCCAGCCGCCAGGCCGCCGTGGCCCAGGCCGAGGCCATCATCGACACCGGCGTACAGGGCTTCATGAACTGGATGCAGCAGCGCGGCACCGTGCCGCTGATCCGCCAGTTGCACAGCCAGGCCGACGAGTGGCGCGCCCAGGAACTGGCCCGTGCGCGCAAGCTGCTGGCCCGGGGCGAGGACATCGACCAGGTGCTCGAAGCCCTGTCTCGCGGCATCACGCAGAAGATGCTGCACGGCGCCATGGCCGAACTGCACTCGGGCGACGCCGCCCAGCGCGAGCACACGGCCCAGGCCGTCAGCAAGCTGTTCCTGCGCAGGGAACGTTAGCGGCGCTCG
>JASGEH010000041.1:0-3932 GCA_047606565.1 Comamonas sp. | reverse complement strand
TCGTCCTCGCCCAGCACGACGCGCCGGAGGGCGCCGTCCTTGAGAATGGAAAACACCTTGATCGGCAGGTTCTGGTCGCGGCACAGCGCGAAGGCGGTGGCATCCATGATGCCGAGGTTGCGCGAGATCGCCTCGTCGAAGCTGATCGAATCGTAGCGCTTGGCATCGGGCACCTTCTTGGGGTCGGCGGTGTAGACACCGTCGACCTTGGTCGCCTTGAGCACCAGCTCGGCGCCGATTTCCGCGCCGCGCAGCGCCGCGGCGGTGTCCGTGGTGAAGAAGGGGTTGCCCGTGCCGGCGGCGAAGATCACCACCTTGCCCTCTTCCAGGTACTGCAGCGCCTTGGGGCGCACATAGGGCTCGACCACCTGCTCGATGCTGATGGCCGACATCACCCGCGCCGTCAGGCCGGCCTTGCTCATGGCGTCGGCCAGGGCCAGCGAATTCATCACCGTCGCCAGCATGCCCATGTAGTCGGCCGTGGCGCGATCCATGCCGACCGAGCCGCCCGCCACACCCCGGAAGATGTTGCCGCCGCCGATCACCACCGCCACTTGCACGCCCAGGCGAATCACCTCGGCCACCTCGCTGGCCATGCGCACGATGGTTTCGCGGTTGATACCGAAAGGATCGGCTCCCATGAGGGCCTCGCCCGACAGTTTGAGAAGAATTCGCTTGTGGGCAGGTTGGGGCACGGTCATGTCGGTCAAGGTCGATGTGAAGGTAGAGAATTCTAATGGCGGGCACCGGAGGCGAAAAGCCCGGGCCCGGATGGCGGAGACGCACAAGAAAAATGGCCCTCGGTCCCTCGCTTGCGCGATGTTCCGGTCCCCCAAGGGGACGCTTTTTCATCTGGGGGCGGCCCGACGATGAAAATGACCCCTCGGCCCATCGCTGCGCGATGACCCGGTCCCCCAAGGGGACACTTTTTCATCTTGGGGCGGCCCAGCGATGAAAAATGCCCTGGCATCTCACGCATCCCAGGGCATTTCAATCGCAACGGCAGACAGTCCTGCGGCACATCACGCCATTGCGATTCCCGACGGGTCAGATCGACGGATCAGGCCGATTGCTTGGCGGCGGCCACCTGGGCTGCCACTTCGGCGGCGAAGTCGTCGACCTTCTTCTCGATGCCTTCGCCGACCACGAACAGCGTGAAACCCTTGACCGAGGTGTTGGCTTCCTTGAGCATCTGCTCGACCGACTGCTTGTCGTTCTTCACGAAGGACTGGTTGAGCAGCGAGACTTCCTTGAGGTACTTCTGCACCGAGCCTTCGATCATCTTGGCGGCGATTTCGGCAGGCTTGCCGGATTCGGCGGCCTTGGCCTGCGCCACGCTGCGTTCCTTCTCGATCAGGTCGGCCGGCACTTCGGCGCTGCTCAGGGCCACCGGCTTCATGGCGGCCACGTGCATGGCAACGTCCTTGGCGGCCACTTCGCTGCCTTCGAACTCGACCACCACGCCGATGCGGGTGCCGTGCAGGTAGCTCGCCAGTTGGGCTTCGCCCGAGAACAGCTTGAAGCGGCGGAAGCTCATGTTCTCGCCGATCTTGCCGATCAGGCCGACGCGCACGTCTTCGAGCGTGGGACCGAAGCCATCTTGCTCATAGGGCAGCGCGGCCAGCGCAGCGAGGTCAGCCGGGCCATGCTGGGCGGCCAGCTTGGCGGCACCCTGGGCCAGCGCGATGAAGCTGTCGTTCTTCGTGACGAAGTCGGTTTCACAGTTGACCTCGAGCAGCGCGCCCTTCTTGCCTTCAATGAAAGCGGCGACCACGCCTTCGGCGGTCACGCGCGAAGCGGCCTTGCCGGCCTTGCTGCCGAGCTTGACACGCAGGATCTCTTCGGCCTTTTCGAAATCACCCTCGGCTTCGGTCAGGGCCTTCTTGCACTCCATCATGGGCGCGTCGGTCTTCGCGCGCAGTTCCGAGACGAGCTTGGCGGTAATGGCTGCCATTTTTAATTCTCCGTATTCGTATTTACTTACAAAAAAGGGGCTGCAAGAGCCCCGTTTCGGATTGCCCACGCGGGGCAATCAATCAGGCGATCAGGCGGCGGCGCCTTCTTCGACCTCGACGAACTCGTCGTCACCAGCGGCGGCGTTGACGACTTGCTCGATGGCGTTGGCACGGCCTTCGAGGATGGCATCGGCGATGCCACGGGCGTACAGCGTCACGGCCTTGGCCGAGTCGTCGTTGCCGGGGATCACGTGGTCGATGCCTTCGGGCGAGTGGTTGGAGTCAACCACGCCGACCAGGGGAATGCCCAGCTTCTTGGCTTCGGAGACGGCGATCTTGTGGAAGCCCACGTCGATCACGAAGATGGCGTCGGGCAGCGCGGTCAGGTCCTGGATGCCGCCGATGTCCTTTTCGAGCTTCTCGATTTCACGCGAGAAGGTCAGTTGTTCCTTCTTGCTCAGGCCTTCGAGGCCGGCTTCCTGCTGGGCCTTGAGGTCCTTGAGGCGCTTGATCGAGGTCTTGACCGTCTTGAAGTTGGTCAGCATGCCGCCCAGCCAGCGCTGGTCGACGAAGGGGACGCCGGCGCGACGGGCTTCCTCGGCCACGATTTCACGGGCCTGGCGCTTGGTGCCGACGAACAGAATGGTGCCGCCGTTGGCCGCCAGCTGGCGCGCGAACTTCTGGGCTTCCTGGAACAGCGGGAGCGACTTTTCCAGGTTGATGATGTGAATCTTGTTGCGATGGCCGAAGATATACGGGGCCATCTTGGGATTCCAGAAACGGGTCTGGTGGCCGAAATGCACACCAGCTTCCAGCATTTGACGCATGGTCACGGACATAATGAACTCCAAAGGTTGGGTCTAAAATCCAGCCCGCTTTGCGCGGCTTCCGCCTGGGTCTCCAGGGCAGCGCACAACACCTTGTTGGGCTGGTTTGCGATTTGCTTCACCGCCGTATTCCCCAAGAAGGGGAAATAGCCAGCGAGAAGCGGGCAAAATTGTAGCATGGCGGAGCCCGGCGCGCCCCTCGGCACCGCCGCAAGCGGCTGAGGCCACCGCCTTGAACACACGCCCAGGCCCTGGCGCCACCCCGTCCTTGACCCCATAAGAATCCGAGCAACCCTTCCGGCCCACGCGGACCGGAGCATCCGACATGAACATCCACATCATCGGCGCAGGCGCAGTCGGCCTGTCCACGGCGCTAGCGCTGGCGCGCGCAGGCCACCAGGTGACCGTTCTCGAAGGCCGCACCGGCCCCGCGCAGGGTGCCAGCTTCGCCCCGGGCGGCCTCGACACCCAGATCCCGCCGGCCCTGTGGCCGGCTACGGCGGCGTGGTCGCTGCCGTTTCGGCGGCAGACTTCCGGCTTTCCGGCGATGGCCGTGCCAGCGACCGGCTTCGCCGCGCGGCGCTGGGCGCAAAGCCGCCACAAGGCGCACGCGGCATTGATCGACGCCCTTGCTGCCGAGCAGGCGGCCACCGCCCCGCCACCGCCACCGCCACCGCAAGAGCCCGAAGAGCAAGAAGAGCCGGCTCCCGCCCCGCAGGACGCCGGGACTTCTGCCGCCCCGGCGGGCCCCGCCGCCATCGCCCCCCCGGCAGACGAATCGGCGGACGGATCGCCGCCATCATCCCCGAAACCGCCGCATCAATCCGCCCTGTCTCCGGCAACCAGCGAACCGGAAGCCGAACCCAGCCCGGCCCAGCGGCTGGCCCGGCAAATGTGCATCGAGCCCGAGTACGAATGCGCGCAAGGCCATCTGATCGTCGCCGCCGACAGCGCGCAAGCGCGCCGGCTGCAGCAGTTGCAAGCCCGCCTGCGCCAGTACGCGCGCAGCACGGCACCCGATCTTGCCGTCCACTGGCTGGATGCAGCCCAACTGGCCGAAAGCGAACCCGGGTTGAACCCTGATGCCCGTCCCGTGGCGGCCCTGCGGCTGCCCAGCGACGAAGTGGGCAACTGCCGGCAATTGCTCATG
>JASGEH010000040.1:0-2845 GCA_047606565.1 Comamonas sp. | reverse complement strand
TCTTTCAGAATCCACGCGCCGAGCAAGGAACCCACCATCATCGACATTTCTCGCGCAGGTGCCGTGAGACTGAGCGGCGAGCCCCGTTGCAGGGCCAACAGCACCAGGATGTATGACAGTGGCGAGAGCATGCCCACGGCGATGGCCAGTCCCCACTGGCCTTGCATGCGCGTCATGGCATCACGCCGGTTCGCCAGGAACCAGGGCAGCAGCATGACCACGCGCAGGACATTGTTACACCAGTCCAGCACCACGGGTTGTGTGCCCAGCACCTTGACTCCATACGCATCGACCACGGTGTAGCCCGCAATCGCTGCCCCCGTCATGGCGCCCCAGCGAACACCCTTGCGGCCGGCGGGATCGGCAAATCTTGACCATCGTCCTTGCGTGGAGATCAGGACGATTCCGGTGACGATGGCCAGGAGGCCGGCGATGCCCGCAGCCCCTGGCCGTTCTCCCAGCAGCACGATGGCCCCCACCGTCGACAGCAAAGGCCCGCTGCCGCGCGCCACCGGATAGACCACCGACAGGTCAGCCACTTGATAACCGCGCTGGAGGCACAGGCTGTACACCATGTGCAGTGCGCCGCTGGCCAGGATGCAGACCATACCGGCACCGCTCCAGGAGACGGCGCCCGAACGGATCAGCCAGGCCACCCAAGGCGAATAGACCGTGCAGGCGACGGCTGTGTAGGCCAAGACGAAAGCGGGACCGGCGTGGGCCGCGCGCTTGGCGAGCAGGTTCCAGGTGGCATGGATGAGCGCGGCCAGGACGACCAGCGCGAAGGCGAACAATGACATGAGCACTCCAGGGTGAAAGCCATGGGAAGGGCTCGACGTCTCCGCCTCTGGGCTTTTTTCCCTCGGGTGCAGCTGCGGCTCCGCCGCAGTCTCTACAACGCTCGGTCCGGACGGTGGCCGAAAAAACGGCGACCCGGAACCCTAGTTGTCACTCAGTCGAGTCTCCATTGTATCGAGAGGTTGTTCCGGTTGCCGGGGCTGACGACAGTCCCCCCCGTGCCTGCGTCAGCAACGGCTCCGCCTGTAAGGACCGCCACCTGACGAGGCCCCGCAGCCGCCGCGTGAGCGAGCGCAAAGGCAGGGGGCTCACACCCCGAGCATCTGCCGCAACGGGTTGTCCGGCGAGGACAGCAGCCGCGCCGCCAGCGCGCAGCACACCAGCACCACCAGGGGCTTGACCAGCCTCGGTCCCACCCGCACCGCGCAGCGTGCGCCCAGTTGTGCGCCCGCGAAGGCCGCGACCGCCATCGCCAGGGCCAGCGGCCAGATGATGACGCCCTGGACCGCGAACACCGCCAGCGCACCCAGGTTGCAGGCGGCGTTGCCGAGCTTGGTCAGCCCCACGGCGCGCAGCAGCGGCAGCCCGCACAGCAGCACCAGGCCGATCATGAAGAACGCGCCCACGCCCGGGCCGAAGATGCCGTTGTAGAAGCCGAGCAGCGGTGCCAGCGTCAGCGCAAAAGTCGCCACCGCCATGCGCTGCCGGCGTGCCTCGTCGCGCATGGCCGGGCTGAACAGGAAGTAGGCGGCCACGCCGATCAGCAGCAGCGGTACGGCCGCCTCCAGCCAGCGCCGCTCGATGGCGCCGACCAGCAGCGCCCCCGCCACTCCGCCGGCCAGTGCCATCGGGGCGAGCAGGCGGCCCTGGCGCCAGTCGATCAGTCGCTTGCGCGCGAATGCCACCGTGGCCGAGACGGACCCTGACGCGGCCTGGAACTGGTTGGTGCCGATGGCCGCTACCGGATCGATGCCCGCCAGTAGCAAGGCGGGCAGGGTGATCAGCCCGCCGCCGCCGGCAATGGCGTCGAAGAAGCCGGCGCAAAAGGCCACGGCGGCCAGCGTGGCCAGGGTATCGAGGGACATGGGGAGGTGAGCGGTCGATGAAACCAGCAGCCTAGCCGCTCCTCTCGGTCCGCGACAGGCACAGAACGGACTCAATCGGGGCGGAACAGCGGCGCTGCTGTAGGCGGATTCAAGGGAGGGGGCGCGACAAAGTCACGGAAAGCCGATACCATACGCGCCGTGTACGCAAAGTGTATAGATTCTGCGCAGCTGCGTAGTCTCCCCGTTGACGAGGACCGCCTGAAATGAGTGCCCAGCAAACCTTCCTGCGCGACGCCATGCGCCGCCTCAACATGACGCGCGAGGCGTTCGCCACGCGCATCGGCGTTTCGCGCCGGGCGCTCGACACCTGGTTGCTGCCGGACGACTCGCAGGAGTCGCGCGCGATGCCGGAGATCGTCGAGCGCTTCGTCACCGAGATCCTGCAGCGCCAGGAGGAGTCGACGCAGAGCGTACACAGCCAGCCGCTGGCTGATGCGATTGCCTTCGAGGGCCGGCCGCAACTGCTGTCGATCGACCAGTTCACCCGCGAGTCGGCCGAGGCCCTGTTCCGCGTGGCCGACATCATGCAGCCCATTGCGCGGCGCCAGAAGATCTCGCGCGTGCTCGAAGGCGCGGTGTTGGGCAATCTGTTCTTCGAGGCCAGCACGCGCACCCGCGTGAGCTTCGGCTCGGCCTTCTGCCGCCTGGGCGGCTCGGTGTGCGACACCACCGGCTTCACCTTCTCGTCCATGGCCAAGGGCGAGTCCATCTACGACACCAGCCGCGTGATGGCGGGCTATGTGGACGCGATGGTGGTGCGGCATCCGGACCAGGGCTCGGTCGCCGAGTTCGCGCGCGCCACCAACATCCCGGTCATCAACGCCGGCGACGGCCCGGGCGAGCACCCGAGCCAGGCGCTGCTCGACCTCTACACCATCCAGCGCGAGTTTTCGCGCCTGGGCAAGCTGGTCGATGGCGCGCACATCGCCATGGTGGGCGAC
>JASGEH010000039.1:0-3040 GCA_047606565.1 Comamonas sp. | reverse complement strand
GGCGCAGCGCGCCCAGCGTGCGCCGGTTCAGGATGTTCTCGGTCTCGGGCGTCAAGGGCAGCAGGCAGACCAGCACGCGCGTGGCGGCCAGGAAGTCGGCGAGCTGGCCGGCCCCGGCGAAGGTGGTAATGCCGTCGATGGCCTGCGGCGTGCGGCTCCAGCCGTTGACCGGGAAATCGAAGCCCGCCACGGCCCGTGCCACGCGGCTGCCGAGCACGCCCAGGCCCATCACGCCGACCGGGAAATCGGACCGCGCGCGCGGCTGCGCCTCGCTCCAGCGGCTATCGGCCAGCGCCTGCTCGCTCGCCGCCAGTCCACGAAAGTGCCGGATCACCGCCTGGCACACGTATTCGGCCATCTGCACGGCCATGCCGGCGTCGTCCAGCCGCACGATGCGGGTGTGCGGCGGCAAGCGCAGCGCGACCAGCGCATCGACGCCGGCGCCGATATTGAACAGCGCCTGCACCTGCGGCTGCTCGTCGACCAGCGCCTGCGGCGGCCGCCAGACCACGGCATAGTCGGCACGCTGGCCGGTGCCGGGCCGCCAGTCGTCGACCTGGGCTTCGGGCAAGGCGGCCCGCAGGCCTTCGATCCAGGGTCGAGGGTCGGTGCCCTCCAGGCTGAGCAGGATATTCATGGCCGCCATGCTACCCGTGGCCGATCGGCAGCGGAGCGCACCAGGCCCGGATGACACGCGCAGACTCACTCCCAAGCGGGCATGGATCGGCCCACGCCCGCGCGTCAGCGGGTCTGAACGACGGCCTCGCGCGGCGCCGCAACCTTCCAGCGGCGCGTGACCTGGCCCTGCGCATCGACGCTTTCGAGGTGCACGTCGAAGCCCCACAGCCGCGCGGCGTGCTTGAGCACGTCGCCCGTGCCCTCGTCGAGCGGGCGGCCGTTTTGCTGCGTATGGCGCAGGGTGAGCGCGCGATCCCCGCGCAGGTTGACGTTCCAGACCTGGATGTCGGGCTCGCGCCGGGCGATGTCGTACTGGCGCGAGAGCGCCTCGCGCAGCTCGCGGTAGCCGCTTTCGTCGTGGATGGCGGCGACTTCGAGGCTGGGTTCGCGCTCGTCGTCGCGGATGGCGAAGAGGCGGAAATCGCGCATCACCTTGGGCGTGAGGAACTGGCCGACGAAGCTTTCGTCCTTGAAGTTACGCATGGCGTAGTCCAGCGTGGTCTGCCAGTCGCTGCCGGCGAAGTCGGGCAGCCAGCGGCGGTCCTCGTCGGTGGGGTTCTCGCACACGCGCTTGAGGTCGGTGTACATGGCGAACCCCAGCGCATAGGGGTTGAGGCCGCTGTAGGCCGGGTGGCCCACGGGCGGCTGCGCCACCACGCTGGTGTGCGACTTGAGCCACTCCAGCATGAAGCCGTCGGCCAGCAGCCCCCGGTCGTAGAGGGTGTTGAGCAGGGTGTAGTGCCAGAAAGTGGCCCAGCCCTCGTTCATCACCTGGGTCTGGCGCTGCGGGTAGAAGTACTGGGCGATCTTGCGCACGATGCGCACCACCTCGCGCTGCCAGGGTTCGAGCAGCGCGGCATTCTTCTCGATGAAGTACAGCAGGTTCTCCTGCGGCTCGGCCGGAAAGCGCCGCGCCGCGCCCTGCGCCACCGGGTCCTCGGCGCGCGTGGGCACGGTGCGCCAGAGGTCGTTGACCTGCTGCTGCAAATAGACCTGGCGCTCGGCGCGGCGCGTGGCTTCCTCGGCCAGCGAGCGCTTCTGGGGCCGGCGGTAGCGGTCGACGCCATAGTTCATGAGCGCGTGGCAGGAGTCGAGCAGGTCTTCCACCGCCTCGACGCCGTGGCGCTCCTCGCATTCGGCGACGTAGGCGCGCGCGTAGACCAGGTAGTCGATGATGGCCGAGGCATCGGTCCACATGCGAAACAGGTAGTTGCCCTTGAAGAAGCTGTTGTGGCCGTAGGCGGCGTGGGCGATCACCAGGGCCTGCATGGGCAGGCTGTTCTCCTCCATCAGGTAGGAGATGCAGGGGTCGGAGTTGATGACGATCTCGTAGGCCAGGCCCATGTGGCCGCGGCGGTAGTTCTTCTCGGTGGCGATGAACTGCTTGCCGTAGGACCAGTGGCGGTAGAACACCGGCATGCCGACGCTGGCGTAGGCGTCCATCATCTGCTCGGCGCTGATGATTTCGAGCTGGTTGGCGTAGGTGTCGAGGCCATAGGCCTCGGCCGTGCGCGCGATTTCGGCCTGGTAGTCGCCGATCAGCTCGAAGGTCCAGTCCGAGGGGCTGGGCAGCGGCCGCTCGGCGCGGCGCGACAGCAGCGCCCGCAACGGCGCGCGGGCGCTCTGCGGCAAGATGGAAGCGCTCATGTCGTCACCCCTTCCTTCTTGAAGAGATCGCGGAAGACCGGATAGATGTCGGCCGCGCTGGCCACCTTGCGCATGGCGAAGTTGGGCCGCACGCCCTGCAGCCGCGCGTACTCCTGCCACAGGTTCTGCTCGACCTCGGCCACCTGCACATAGGCGAAATAGCGCACCAGCGGCAGCAGGCTGTGGTCGAGCAGCTCGCGGCAGCGGCCGCTGTCCTGGAACCAGTTGTCGCCGTCGCTGGCCTGCGCGCCGTAGATGTTCCACTCGTTGCTCGGAAAGCGGGCCTGGATGACCTCGTGCATCAGGACCAGGGCGCTGGAGGCCACCGTGCCGCCGGTCTCGGTGGCGTGGAAGAACTCCTGCTCGCTGACCTCCTGGGCCTGCGTGTGGTGGCGGATGAAAACCAGCTCGATGCGCTCGTAGTGGCGTTCGAGGAACAGGTAGAGCAGCAGGAAGAAGCGCTTGGCCATGTCCTTGCGGGCCTCGTCCATCGAGCCGGAGATGTCCATCAGGCAGAACATCACCGCCTTGGCGCTGGGCACGGCGACCTGGGTGCGGCTGCGGTAGCGCAGGTCGATCGGGTCGAGGTAGGGCACCCGGCGCGCGTTGCGGCGCAGCGCCGCGATTTCCTCGGCCAGCGCCTGCGCGCGCCGGTGCGCCGCCGTGTCGCCGGCGGCGACGGGCTGGCGCAGCGCCTCCAGCTCGCGCTCGAGCG
>JASGEH010000038.1:0-6122 GCA_047606565.1 Comamonas sp. | reverse complement strand
GGCGCAAGGCGAGACTTTCCTGGCAGGCTCGCGGCACGCGATGCGCGGTGCGCCTCCAGCGGCGCCGGTTATAGCACGTGCCCGTGACGCGGGCATGGGGGCCGTCCCCCTACTGTCAGGCCTGGCGCGGGCGTGGAAAAAATGCAGAACACGCGCGGCTGGGCATGGAAGGTGCGTGCTTGTGGCGCCATACTGTCATGGTGGGCCGTGCGCCGCCCCCGTTTTCCCTTGCCTTACGCTGCATTGCCATGCCCCGTCCCATTCGCGCCACCATCCACCCCACAGCCTTGCGCCACAACCTCGAGCGCGTGCGCGCTGCCGTGCCGGATGCGCGCGTGGCCGCCGTGGTCAAGGCCAATGCCTACGGCCACGGCATCGAGCGTGTGTTCGACAGCCTGCGCGCCGCCGACGCCTTCGCGCTGCTCGATCTCGACGAGGCGCGGCGCGTGCGCGCGCTGGGCTGGCGCGGCCCCATCCTGCTGCTCGAAGGCGTGTTCGAGCCGCGCGACCTGGAAATCTGTTCGCGCCTGGGGCTGTGGCACGCCGTCCACCACGACGCGCAGATCGACTGGCTGGCCGCCCACAAGACGCAGGAGCCGCACCACGTCTTCCTGAAGATGAACGGCGGCATGAACCGGCTGGGCTTCACCCCGCAGCGCTACCGCTCGGCCTGGGCCCGGCTCAACGCGCTGCCGCAGGTCGGCGAGATCTCGCTGATGATGCATTTCTCCGACGCCGACGGCACGCGCCAGGGCGTCGACGGCATCCGCCACCAGATCGACGTCTTCGACGGCGCCACCCGCGACCTGCCCGGCGAGCGCTGCCTGAGCAACAGCGCCGCCATCCTGCGCTACGGCCAGGGCCTGCCGCTGCGCAACGACTGGGTGCGCGCCGGCATCGTCCTCTACGGCAGCGCGCCCGACTACCCCGAGCACGACATCCACCATTGGGGCCTGCGGCCGACCATGACGCTGGCCAGCCAGCTCATCGCGGTGCAGGACCTGCAGCCCGGCGACACCGTGGGCTACGGTTCGGCCTTCGTGGCCGAGCAGGCCATGCGCATCGGCATCGTCGCCTGCGGCTACGCCGACGGCTACCAGCGCCTGAGCCCGACCGGCACGCCGGTGCTGGTCGATGGCATCCGCACCCGCACCGTGGGCCGCGTCAGCATGGACATGCTCAACGTCGACCTCACGCCCG
Source organism: Comamonas sp. (assembly GCA_047606565.1). Classification (GTDB taxonomy): domain Bacteria; phylum Pseudomonadota; class Gammaproteobacteria; order Burkholderiales; family Burkholderiaceae_C; genus Comamonas_F. Next base: position 4,922 of record JASGEH010000038.1, on the reverse strand, counting down.
TGCCGCAGGCGCGCGTGGGCAGCGAAGTCACGCTGTGGGGCGTGGCTGGCAACGGCGCCGTGCTGCCCATCGACGAGGTGGCCCGGACTTCGGGGACGCTCGGCTACGAGCTGATGTGCGCGGTGGCGCCGCGCGTGCCGATCGGGGTGGAGGCGGGCGGCTGAGCGGCCGGCCGGGCGGTTCGCTGGCGCGCGGTTCAGCCCTGAAGCGTGGCCATGTCGATCACGAAGCGGTACTTCACGTCGCCGGCGATCATGCGCTCGTAGGCCGGGTTGATGTCGCGGATGTCGAGCATCTCGATGTCGCAGCGAATGTCGTTTTGGGCGCAGAAGTCCAGCACCTCCTGGGTCTCGGCGATGCCGCCGATCAGCGAGCCCGCCAGCACGCGGCGCTGCATCACCAGGTTGGCCGCGTGCACGGCCGGCTCGATCGGCTCGATCAGGCCGACCAGGATGTGCACGCCACCGAACTTGAGGGTCTGCAGATAGGGGTTGAGGTCGTGCTGCACCGGAATGGTGTCGAGCAGGAAGTCGAAGCGGCCCGCCGCCGCGCGCATCTGCTCGGCGTCGCTGGAGACGATCACGTGGTCGGCGCCCTGGCGGTGGGCTTCCTCGGCCTTGGCCTTCGAGCGGGTGAACAGCGTGACCTCGGCGCCCAGCGCCTTGGCCAGCTTGATGCCCATGTGGCCCAGCCCGCCCATGCCCAGGATGCCGATCTTGTGGCCGGGGCCGACGCCGTGCTGCTTGAGCGGCGACCAGCAGGTGACGCCCGCGCACAGGATGGGCGCGGCGCTGGGCAGGTCCATGCCGGCGGGGATGCGCACCACGAAGTGCTCGCTGACCACGATGCTGCTGGAGTAGCCGCCCAGGGTGATGCTGCCATCGACCCGGTCGGGCGAGGTATAGGTCATGGTCGGGCCTTCCAGGCAGTACTGCTCCAGGTCCTGGGCGCAGGCCTCGCAGTGGCGGCAGGAGTCGACCATGCAGCCCACGCCGACCAGGTCGCCGGCCTTGTAGGCGTTCACCCGGGCGCCGACGGCGGTCACGCGGCCGATGATTTCGTGCCCCGGCACCAGCGGGTAGACGGCAATGCCCCATTCGTTGCGGGCCTGGTGGATGTCGGAGTGGCAGACGCCGCAGTAGAGGATCTCGATGGCGATATCGTCCGGGCGCGGGTCACGGCGCTCGAAGCGCAGGGGTTCGAGGGGATGGCTGGCGGAGGGGGCGGCGTAGCCGATGGCGGGGGTGGGCATGGGGCAGGCTCTTGTGGAAATGCAGGATGCGAGCCGTGCATTCTGCGTGCCAAGCACCCTGTTTCACGCTGGAGGGCGGGTGACTGAATGTTCTGGACGCAACGAGACGAAACGGAAAAGGCCCCTCGGTCAAAGGCTATGCGCTTGCCCGGTCCACCGGGTGGACGCTTTTTGTCTTGGGACGGCCCGGCGGTAAAAAAAGAAAGGGCCGGTGAGGGCCCTTTGGGAGTTTGTTGGAGACAGTGGGTTTAACCGGCTGCGTCGGTCTCCGTGGTTGAGTCGGTCCCCGTGGTCGCTTCAGCCGGCGGGCAGTTGGCCGTGGTAAATGCTGTGGCGGCTGTGGTTGTGCAGTTCCAGGAACCACCGTCAGTACGCGTCCAGGTAATGGTTTCGCCAGCCAAGGCCGCCGAAGCTGCGCCGGCGAACGTGCCGACCAACTGGGTGGTGGTCGTGAGTGCAGCAGTGTTGAGATCAACGGGGTTCCCGGCAGTGGCCGAAAGCACGGGTTCAGCAACCGTCAGGATGCTGGAGCCCGTGAAGCCCACGGTGCATGCGTCTTCGGCGGTCTGGCCGTTGTTGAGGCAGTCCTCGATCGCGGTTCGCAGTGCACCCAGCTCGGCCTGGGCCCGCGCCACTTGTGATCGGGCCACATAGTTCTGGTACTGCGGGATCGCAATCGCCGACAAGATGCCGATGATCGCCACGACGATCATCAGCTCGATCAGGGTGAAACCCTGCTGGACTTGTTTTCTATTCATGGTGCATTCCTCCGTTTTATTGGGCAACCCCGGTGGGGTTGAAATTCGTTGAGCTGAAAAACAGGTCCGCTCTTAGGCGGACTCCCATCCCTGATGCTCTCGGTGTGTCTGTTACAGACTGGACGCAAATGCCGTGCCGATGTCTGAGGTGCCGCGTTTCTTCTCGAATATCTCAGGAAAAATGATGCAGTTCAATGATTTGCAGATCTCGTTGAGCAGGTGATCTCATCGCGTCCTGACAGGTTTCGCGCATAATTGAATACTGTAGTTTACAAATGTGTCAATTTCTTATCAGAATTGACAAATTTTGATGTAGATAAAAGTGGTGTCATGGGTGGATGTGCGCAACAGTCTTGAACGTCTTGTTGCGAAGTCCCGCGAGGGCGCGGCCGCTGGCGGGGCGTATGCCTCGCGGCCCACGTTAAGATGCGCCGATTGCCCGCAGTGGGCCTGCCCTTTACCAACGTTTCATCCGCCCCGGGATCCGGCCGCCACAGGCCCAGAGGACTAGAGAGACACATGACTGTCGCCCTCGCTGGCCGCGCGCCAGCCACGTTCGAGATCAAGAGCGCCAACCTGCCGCTGCTGGCGCTGTTGCTGAAGTCCGCCGACTTGCGACTGCTGGCCGCCGAGATGACGGCGCAGTTCGGCAACCAGAGCGACTTCTTCGATGGCGAGCCGCTGGTCGTCGATTTCTCCCAGTACCCCCCGGATGCGCCGGCGCTGACGGCCGCGGACTTCGCCACGTTGCTCAAGCTGCTGCGCAGCTACCGCATGGCGCCGGTGGCGGTGAAAGCGCAGCGCGACGATCTGCTCGAAGAGGCCAAGGCCGCCGGGCTGGTGCCCGCGCAGGACAGCTTCCTGGGCCAGGCGGTGGCGCAGCCGGCGCGCGTGGAGCGCGTGGTCGAGACCGTGGTGCAGGAGGTGGTGCGCGAGGTGCCCACGCCGGTGGCCGGGCCGGGCACGATGGTGGTGGACCGGCCGCTGCGCTCGGGCCAGCGCGTGTACGCGCGCGGCTGCGACCTGATCGTGCTGGCGATGGTCAACCAGGGCGCCGAGGTGATTGCCGACGGCCACATCCACGCCTACGCGCCGCTGCGCGGGCGGGTCATGGCCGGAGCGCGGGGCAATGCCGACGCGCGCATCTTCGCCCTGAACCTGGAAGCTGAACTGATTTCCATCGCCGGCATCTACCGCACCAGCGAGACGCCGCTGCCGCCGGACGTGCAGGGCCGGCCTGCGCAGATCCGGCTCGACGGCGAGAAGCTGCTGATCCAGCCGCTGAAGGCCTGAGGACCACACATGCCGAAGACGGCAGGAGACTTCTGTATAAATGACGCGTGCCAGAAAAGCGATGAAGCGGCGCAATCCGCGGGGCCGGGCCATCGCGCCCCGGCCGGTGCAGGCGCCCGGACCTTCGACCCACCAGCAACCAACAACATCACCAGGACTTGAGAGCAACATGACCAAAATCGTCGTCGTGACATCGGGCAAGGGCGGCGTGGGCAAGACCACGACCAGCGCCAGTTTTTCCACCGGCCTGGCCCTCAAGGGCTTCAAGACGGTGGTCATCGACTTCGACGTCGGCCTGCGCAACCTCGACCTCATCATGGGCTGCGAACGCCGCGTGGTCTACGACTTCGTCAACGTCATCAACGGCGAGGCCAACCTGAGCCAGGCGCTCATCAAGGACAAGCAAGTCGACAACCTCTACGTGCTGGCCGCCTCGCAGACGCGCGACAAGGAAGCGCTGACCAAGGAGGGCGTGGAGAAGGTCATCAACGACCTCAAGGCCCAGGGTTTCGACTACATCGTGTGCGATTCGCCGGCCGGCATCGAGCAGGGCGCGCTGATGGCCATGCACTTCGCCGACGAGGCGCTGGTGGTGACCAACCCCGAGGTCTCGTCGGTGCGCGACTCCGACCGCATCCTGGGCATGCTCAGCTCCAAGACCCAGCGCGCCATCGACGGCGCCGAGCCGATCAAGGAGCATCTGCTGATCACGCGCTACAACCCGGCGCGCGTGCAGGACGGCCAGATGCTGTCGCTGGAGGACATCCAGGACATCCTGCGCATCCCGCTGATCGGCGTCATTCCCGAGAGTGAGAACGTGCTGCAGGCCTCCAACCAGGGCACGCCGGCCGTGCATCTCGACGGCACCGACGTGTCGGAAGCCTACAAGGATGTGATCGAGCGCTTCCTGGGCGAGGACAAGCCGCTGCGCTTCATCGACGCGGCCAAGCCCGGCCTGCTCAAGCGACTCTTCGGCGGGAGGTAAGCCATGTCCCTGCTGTCATTCCTGCTCGGTGAGAAGAAAAAGTCCGCCAGTGTGGCCAAGGAGCGTCTGCAGATCATCCTGGCGCACGAACGCAGCGGCCGCAATCCCGGCGCCCCCGACTATCTGCCTGCGCTGCAGCGTGAGCTGGTCGCGGTGATCTCCAAATACGTCAACATCAACGCCGACGACATCAAGCTCAACCTCGAACGTCAGGACGACCTGGAGGTGCTGGAGGTGAAGATCGAGCTGCCCGAGGCCGCCAAGCCCTGACGGTTGTTGCAACCGTCCTTTGCGGCGCCCCGTCACCAAAAATCCCGCTGTTGCGGGATTTTTGCGTGAATGCGCGCAAACCGGCGGCTGCGCCGGCGTTTACAGGTTGGCGCCCGGGCTGGCCGCCTGGCCCGCGCCCTTGACCGGCCCGCCCAGCGTGGCCTTGAGCCAGCCGACGATGCGGTCGATCACCGCCGGCTGGTACCACGGCAGGTCGCCGTGGTTGGCGCCCTCGAGCAGCACGTAGTCGACCTTGCTGCCCTTGGCGCGCAGCGCCTCGTAGAGCTGCTTGCTCTGCACCGGCGAGACCAGGTTGTCGGCGCTGCCGTGCATGATCAGGAACGGTGGCTTGGCGCCGTCCAGG
>JASGEH010000037.1:0-3411 GCA_047606565.1 Comamonas sp. | reverse complement strand
CGCCACGGGCGCCCCTGCGCGGCCCGACGCCATCCGCCTGGCCGCCCGCGGCCTGCGCAGCGCGCACACCGGCCAGCCCGCGCTCGACGGCCTGTCGCTCGACGTGCGGGCCGGGCAGATCTACGGGCTGGCCGGCGTCGGCGGCAACGGCCAGGGCGAACTGGCCGAGGCCATCATGGGACTGCTGCCGCTGGCCTCGGGCACGCTCACGCTCGAAGGCTATGGCGACCTGGCCCGCGCCACGCCCGGGCAGCGGCGCGCACTGGGCCTGGCCGCGATTCCCGCCGACCGCTACGGGCTAGCGCTGGCCGGCGCGCTGTCGGTGGCCGAGAACTTCGCCATCGGCCAGCTCCACGCGGGGCGCTACGGCGGCCTGCTGCGCCTGGACCGGCGCGCCATGGCGGCGGCCACGGCCGCCGCCGTCCAGGCCTTCGACGTGTGCGGCGTGCGCGCGCCAGGCCAGAAGGCCGCGCTGCTGTCGGGCGGCAATGCCCAGAAGCTGGTGCTCGCCCGCGAGTTCAGCCGCCAGCCCCGGCTGGTGCTGGCGCACAGCCCGAGCCGTGGACTGGACGTGCGGGCCACCGCGCAGGTGCATGCGCGCCTGCGGGCGGCACGCGAGGCCGGCGCGGGCGTGCTGCTCATCAGCGAGGACCTCGACGAAATCCTGGCCCTGGCCGACCGCGTGGGCGTGATCGTGCGCGGGCGCGTGGTGGCCGAATTCGACGCGCCCGCCAGCCGCCAGGACGTGGGCCAGGCCATGGTGGCCGCCCCTTGATCCGGCCCCGATCACCCCCTCCACCCTCCGCCGCTGCAACGCCTCTCTCCCCCTACTCCCCCGACATGGCCGCCCTTCCGCTCTCCCCCGCCGATGCCGCCGCTGCTCCGGCACCCGCTCCCAGCCCTGCCGGCGCGGCCACCCCTTTCGTGCCGCTGCTCTCACGACGCTACGCGCTGGAAATCCGGCCCGAGCTGGCCTGGCCCTGGCAGGCCGCCATCGTGGCGCTGGCCCTGCTGGCCGGCCTGCTGATCAGCGGCGCCATCCTGGTGGCCGCCGGCGTCTCGCCCGGGGACTTGCTGCAGGAGTTCGTCGTCCAGACCTTCTTCGACGCCCAGAACCTGAGCGCCGTGCTGTTCCAGGCCGCGCCCATGGTCATGGTCGGGCTGGCGGCGGCCATGGCCTTCCGCTCGCGCTTCTGGAACCTGGGGCTGGAGGGCCAGATGATCTGGGGCGCCATCGCGGCCACCTTCGTCTCCATCCACGCCATCGGCCCCGAAGGCACGCGGCTGGCGCTGATGGCGGCGCTGGCCCTGGCCGGCGGCCTGCTGTGGGCAGCGCTTCCGGCGCTGCTGAAGTTCCGGCTGGGCATCAGCGAGATCATCGGCTCGCTCATGCTCAACGACGTGGCCGCCAACTTCCTGCTGCACCTGCTCTACGGCGCCTGGAAAGACCCGAAGGACGCCTTCCCCTACTCGCCCAAGTTCGCCGCCTTCGAGCGGCTGCCCGATATCGCCGCAGGCGTCAGCAGCGCCATCGTGCTGGCCCTGGTGGTGGCGCTGGCCGCGTGGTGGCTGGTCGAGCGCAGCCGCGCCGGGCTCTACCTGCGCTTCGTACATGCCAGCCCCCGCATGGCGCAGGCGGTGGGCGTGCCTGTGCGCCGGCTGGCCTGGGCCTCGGTGCTGCTGTCGGGGGCGCTGGCCGGGCTGGCGGGCTTCATGGTCGCGGCGGGCCAGGAAGGCCGGCTGACCCAGGCCTTCTACAACGGCTACGGCTTCTCGGGCATCCTGATCGCCTTTCTCGCGCGCAACAATCCGCTGGCCGCCAGCGTGGTCGCGCTGCTGGTCGCCACGCTGTTCGTGGCCGGGCGCAGCCTGCAGGTCTTCTACCAGATCCCGTTCTCGATGGTGCAGCTCATCCAGGCCATCCTGGTGATCTGCGTGGCCGCGTCGGACTTCTTCATCCACCACCGCATCCGGCGGGTCGCCCGAAGCTGACCTGACCACCGGCGTCTGATGGCCCCCCTTCACCCTCCCTCCAACCCACCCGAAAAACCCTGACGCCATGCCCAGTTTCAACCGACGCCACCTCCTTCGCGCCGCCGCGGCGCTGGCCGCGCCCGGCGCCCTCGCGCCGATCGCGCAGATCGCCCATGCCGCCGCGCCCATCCACCCCGGGACCGATTCCGCGCTGATCGTGGTCGACGTGCAGAACTGCTTCATCCAGGGCGGCTCCCTGGCCGTCAAGGACGGCGAGCAGGTCATCCCCGTGATCAACCGCATCGCCCCGCTGTTTCCCAACATCATCCAGACCCAGGACTGGCACACCCGCGGCCACGCCTCCTTCGCCAGCAGCTACCCCGGTCGCAAGCCTTTCGACAGCATCGACCTGCCCTATGGCAAGCAGGTGCTCTGGCCGGACCATTGCGTGCAAGGCACGCCCGATGCCGAGCTGGCGCCGGATCTGCGGCTGCCAACGGCACAGTTGGTCATCCGCAAGGGCTACCACCCGGCCATCGACAGCTATTCGGCGTTCCAGGAGGCCGACCACCTCACCAACACCGGGCTGGCGGGCTACCTGAAGGAGCGCGCCATCCAGACCGTGTACGTCACCGGCATCGCGACCGACTTTTGCGTGGCCTGGACCGCCATGGACGCGCGCAAGGCCGGCTTCGAGACCTTCGTGATCGAGGACGCCACCCGAGGCATCGACCTCGGCGGCTCGCTGGCGGCGGCCTGGCAAGCCATGGCCGCGGCGGGCGTGAAACGCATCCAGTCCGCCGACCTGGCCTAAGCCACGTCGCCAGGAGCGCCGCTCATGGACCTTCTTGCCCACTGGATCGGCAACATCCCCGACTTCGCCGTGCCTTTCGCGCTGGCGGCGCTGGGCCTCATCATCAGCGAGCGCGCGGGCGTGCTCACGCTGGGCGCCGAGGGCCTGATGCTGGTCGGCGCGCTCGCCGGCATCGGCGCGGTACTGGCCGTGCACGAGCCCGGCATCGGCCTGATCGCCGGCATGCTCGCCGCGGCCGCGGTGTCGCTGCTGTTCGCGGTGATGGTGGTGTGGCTGCGCGTCAACCAGGTGATCGCCGGCCTGGCCCTGGTGTTCTTCTGCCAGGGCCTGACCGGCCTGCTCGGCACCGTGCTGGGCTGGACCAACCAGCCCGTCCCCGGCCCCGAGGCCGTGCCGCTGGGCCCGCTGGCCGCGCTGCCGCTGGTCGGCGGGCTGTTCCGCCAGAACCTGGCGGTCTATCTCGTGCCCTTCATCTTCGCGGGCGTGGTCGGGTGGTTGCACCACACCGCCAGCGGCCTGCGCCTGCGCGCCGTGGGCGAGAACCCGCAGGCCGCCGACGCCGCCGGCGTGCCGGTGCTGCGCCTGCGTTTTCTCGCCATCGTGGCCGGCGCCGCGCTGATCGG
>JASGEH010000036.1:0-14900 GCA_047606565.1 Comamonas sp. | reverse complement strand
GATCTGGTCGCGCAGTTCAGGGGTGATCGGGCGGCCCGAACGCTCGATTTGCTTGACCAGCGCATCGACGCGCGCGCTGGGCACCGGCTTGCCGTTGACGATGGCGGCGTTCTGCGCCAGGGCGCCGGCGGACATCGTGGCGATGGCGGCGGCTAGGGCCAGGCTCGGCAGTTTGCTCTTCATGAATACCTCGGATGATGGTGAAGGAAAGTCTTGGGGAAGCGACGGCGTGGACCGGTGCCAATGGGAGCCGTCGATGCGCGTTGCGCCCAGTCGGACTCAGTCCGCGGGCAAAGGTTGCATGACGCGTGTGCCGGCGTGGGCAGGGCCTGGGTCAAGGCCGAGGGAGTCATGGCGGCAGGAACGGCAGGCAGTCACGCGGGATCGGTGTTCGTCAGGGGGATGATCTCGATGGCCAGTGCGTGGAGGCCCTGGGGCATGCAATCGGCGAGGGCATCATACACAAGGCGGTGCTGCTGGACGCGCGTGCGGCCGGTAAAGGCGGGGGCGGCGATGCGGACCCGGAAGTGGGTGCCGCGGCCCTCGGCATTGGCGCCGCCGTGGCCGGCGTGGGCCGCGCTTTCGTCGATCACCTGCAAGGCGCTGGGCGCGAGCGCGCGGTGCAGGCGCTGTTCGAGGTCCTGGGGCGTCAGGGTCATGGGAACGGGTGCCGGGTCAGCGGTGCGGTTCGTCGGCGTCGTCGCTGGCGCCGGGTGCCTTGAAGTGCCGGCTGATGTAGAGCCCCTGGCCGAGCAGGAAGACGATGGGGAAGACGTAGCCCCAGATCTTGAAGTCCATCCAGGCATCGGTGCTCATGACGGCGGCGACGTAGCCGTTGAGTGCGCCCATGAAGATGAAGTACAGCGCCCAGGCGTAATTCAGCCGGGTCCACACCGGCGCGGGCAGTGACAGTTGCTTGCCCAGCAGCAGTTGCAGGACGTTGCGCCGCATCAGCCATTGGCCGGCCAGCAGCAGCAGCGCCATGCCGATGTACAGCACGGTGGGCTTCCACTTGATGAAGCGTTCGTCGTGCAGCAGCAGGGTCAGCGTGCCAAAACCCAGGATCAGCACCAGGGTGACCTTGTGCATGGTCTGCAGCTTGCGCTCCAGGGCGTAGACGATGCCCATTTGCACGCAGGTCGCGGCCATGAGCACGGCGGTGGCGACGTAGATGTCGGCGTATTTGTAGGCGCCGAAGAACAGCAGGATGGGGACGAAGTCGAGCAGGGCTTTCATGGCACCGGATTATGAGCGCGCAGCCGAGCCGGCGGGCCGTGGTTCGAAGTCGAGCGCTGCCGAATTCATGCAGTAGCGCAGCCCGGTGGGCGCGGGGCCGTCGGGAAACACATGGCCGAGGTGAGCGTCGCAGCGCGCGCAGACGGTTTCGGTGCGCACCATGCCGTGGCTGCGGTCGGTGATCTCGCGGATCGCGCCGGGCACGGCTTGCGAGAAGCTGGGCCAGCCGCAGCCGGCGTCGAACTTGGTGCCGGCGTCGAACAGCGTGTTGCCGCAGCAGATGCAGTGGTAGCTGCCGTCGGCCCAGACGCGGTTGTACTTGCCGGTGAAGGGCCGCTCGGTGGCGGCGCGCCGGGTCACCAGGAAGGCGCCGGGCTCGGCGTTCTTGGCGTCGAGCAGGGCCTGCCATTCGGCGTCGCTGCGCGCGGCCAGGGGCGGGGTGGCATCGTGATCGGGGGAGCGGTGGTCGGTCATGGTCAGGAGGAGCAGCTGATGGTGATGCCGGCGGCCCAGTCCGGCGGGAAGTCGGCCAGGGCTTCTTGGCCCGGATGCTCGTCAAATGGGGCCTGGAGGACGGCCAGCAAGTCTTGCGTCGGGCCGAAGTCGCCTTGCTCGGCGGCGCGGATGGCTTGCTCGGCGAGGTGGTTGCGCAGCACGAAGCGCGGATTGGCCTGCCGCAGGGCCGCGCGCAGGGCATCGGGATCGTGTCCGGCGGCCAGGCGGGCGTAGGCCTGGCCCCAGGCGCGGACGGCTTCGCGGTCGGTGAACAGGTCGACCACGGCCTCGAAGCCGGGCGTGCCCGGCGGGCCGTCGGCCAGCCGGCGCCAGAAGATGGGGTAGTCGGTGCGCTCGCGCGCCAGCAGCTTGAGCAGCGGCTCCAGCACCTCGCGCTCCTGCTCGGCGCTGAGGTCCGGCAAGCCCAGCTTGCGGCCCATCTGCTGGCGGAATGCGGCGGGGAATTCGGCACGGTAGCGCTCCAGCGCGGCCAGCGTGGCGTCGGAATCCTCGATCAGCGGCAGCAGGGCCTGGCCGAGCGCGTACAGGTTCCACAAGGCCACGTTGGGCTGGCGGTGGTAGGCGTAGCGGCCCTGGTGGTCGCTGTGGTTGCAGATGTGGGTGGGGTCGAAGCCGTCGAGGAACTGGAAGGGCCCGTAGTCGATGGTCAGGCCGAGTACGCTCATGTTGTCGGTGTTCATCACGCCATGGCAGAAGCCCACGGCTTGCCAGTGCGCGATCAGGCGCGCGGTGCGCACGGCGATCTCGCCGAGCAGGCTGGCGTAGGGATTGGCGTGGCCGGCGCAGTCCGGGAAGTGGTGGGCGAGGGTGAAGTCGGCCAGTTGCCGCAGCTCGGCGTGCAGGCCGTGGTGCGCGAAGTGCTCGAAGTGGCCAAAGCGGATGAAGGAGGGCGCCAGGCGCGTGACCACGGCGGCGGTCTCGATCTCCTCGCGCCGCACCGGCTGGGGTGATGCGGCCAGGCACAGCGCCCGCGTGGTGGGCACGCCCAGCGCGTGCATGGCCTCGCTGGCGAGGAACTCGCGGATCGACGAGCGCAGCACCGCGCGGCCGTCGCCCATGCGCGAATAGGGCGTGGGCCCGGCGCCCTTGAGCTGGAACTCCATCGGGCCGAGCGCCGTGTCGGCCTCGCCCAGCAGCACGGCGCGCCCATCGCCCAGTTGCCCGGCCCAGACGCCGAACTGGTGGCCGCTGTAGACCGTGGCGATGGCCGGCGCATCGTCGTGCAGCGTCTGGTTGCCGGAAAAGACCGCCAGCGCGTCGGGCCCATCGAGCCAGTCGGCGGGCAGCCCCAGCTCATTCAGCAGCCAAGGATTGCGTGCCACCCAGTGCGGGCGCGGCAGCGGCTGCAGCGGCGGCTCGCTGAAGAAGGCAGGGCCCAGCGCGCGGTAGCGGTTGAGCCACGGCAGGGCGGTGGTCAGCGCGTCGCCACGTGCAGGGCGGGCTTCGGCATTCGGCGGCAGGGGCGGGGTGGTGGACGATACGGGCAAGGGGTGCATCCCTGGATTGTCGGGCCGTTTGGCCTGGGGTGCTGTCGGGTGTGGGCGGTGTCCACGCCGCAGGCAAGGGCTGGTGGGGGATGGACGCGCGGCGCCCGCGACCTGGCCGCCGTGCAGCCCAGGGAAAATCCCGAGCTTGCGGCCGTACGGGCAGGTGCCGCCAGGCGCGGTGCGGCACTACCATGCATCGAACGCCGCTGGGCCGTGGCGCGGATCATGCAAAGGAGGCTTGCAGATGCTGGGCTTGATGCAGAAACAGCCGTTGCTGGTGTCGTCCTTGCTGGCGTTTGCCGAGCGCCACCATGGCGACACGGAAGTCGTCTCGCGCAGGGTCGAGGGTGACCTCCACCGCTACACCTACCGCGACTTTGCCGCGCGTGCGCGCAAGCTGGCGAATCTGCTGGATGCCTGGGGCGAAGTGCAGGGCGCGCGCATCGGCACGCTGGCCTGGAACGGCTATCGGCATCTCGAGCTGTATTACGGCGTGGGCGGCAGCGGGCGCGTGGTGCATACCCTCAACCCCAGGCTGCATGTGGACCAGATCGCCTGGATCATCCAGCACGCGGGCGACCAGGCCTTGTTTTTCGATGCCACTTTCCTGCCGCTGGTCCAGGCCGTGCATGCGCGCTGCCCGCAGGTCAGGCACTGGGTGATGCTGGTCGATGCCGGTCAGGTGCCTGAAGAGACCGGGATTGCCGGACTGCAAGGCTATGAGGACTTGCTGGCCACCATGCCGGCCGAGTACGCGTGGCCGGAGCTGGCGGAGGACGAGGCCTGCGGCATGTGCTACACCAGCGGCACCACCGGCGATCCGAAGGCGGTGCTCTACAGTCACCGCTCGTCCGTGCTGCATGCCTATGCGGCCAGCCTGCCGGATGCCATGAGCCTGTCGGCCCGCGATGTGGTGCTGCCGGTGGTGCCCATGTTCCATGTGAACGCATGGGGTCTTCCGTACGCTGCGCTGCTGACGGGGGCCACGCTGGTTTTCCCCGGCCCGGGGCTGGACGGAAAATCGCTGTACGAATTGATCGAATCCGAGCGCGTCACCTTCGCCGCCGGCGTTCCCACCATCTGGCAGGTGCTGCTCGGCCATGTGCGGCAGGCGCAGTTGCGCTTCGCCTCGCTCGAACGCACCGTGATCGGCGGGGCCGCGTGTCCGCCCGCCATGATCGACGCCTTCGAGGACGACTATGGCGTGCGTGTCCTCCATGCCTGGGGCATGACGGAAACCAGCCCGCTTGGCACGCTGTCCAGCCCCAAGCGCCGCCAGCTCGAATGGAGCCCACAGCAGCGGCGGCAGCTGCAGTACAAGCAGGGGCGTGCCATTTTCGGGATCGACATGAAGATCGTCGGCGACGATGGGGTGCCCTTGCCGCATGACGGCAAGAGCTTCGGTGACCTGTACGTCCGCGGGCCCTGGGTGGTCGAGAGTTACTACCGGCAGGAGGGGCCGGGGCCACTGGCCGGAGGTTGGTTTCCCACTGGCGATGTGGCCACCATCGATGAGGACGGCTATATGCAGATCACCGATCGCAGCAAGGACGTCATCAAGTCCGGCGGCGAGTGGATCAGCTCCATCGCCATCGAGAACCTGGCCATGGCCCACCCGGCCGTGGCCCTGGCGGCGTGCATCGGCATGCCGCACCCGAAGTGGGGCGAGCGGCCTATCGTGGTGGTCGCGCGCAAGCCCGGCGCCCACGTGGGGCGTGAGGAACTGCTGGCGTTCTACCAGGACCGTGCCGCGAAATGGCAGGTGCCGGACGATATCGTCTTCACCGACGCCATTCCGCTGGGCGCCACCGGCAAGATACTCAAGACGCGCTTGCGCGAACAACTCAAGGACTACCGCTTGCCGGGGACCTGAGCATCCGCGCTCCCGGGCTGGACTACCTGTTATGCCCGTTCGGGCATGGCTGGTAAAAAAAGGAGCGCCATCCCCGATGGGGACAGGGATTTCCCGCCATCCGTGGTGGAGGCCAAAAAATCGCGTCTAGTTGAAAACCCTGGGTTGGGGCAGGCCATTGCGCGCGGCCATCTGAATTAAAGTCGCGCCCATTCCCGCAATCTGGAGACCCCTCATGACGGCTACGCCCGCCAATGAAAAGCACGGACGCCAGTCCAAGAAGGCCGCTGCCAGCGGCTGGATCGGCTCGGCCCTGGAGTACTACGACTTCTTCATCTATGCGACCGCCGCGTCGCTGATCTTCCCGCAGATCTTCTTCCCCAAGGGCGACCCGGGCGTCGCCATCATCGCCTCGCTGGCGACCTATGGCGTGGGCTACGTGGCGCGCCCGATCGGTGCCTTCGTGCTGGGCCACCTGGGCGACACGCGTGGGCGCAAGCAGGTGCTGGTGATGTGCATGTTCCTCATGGGCCTCTCGACCATCGCCGTCGGCCTGCTGCCGACTTACGACCAGGTCGGCCTGTGGGCACCCGCGCTGCTGGTGCTGTGCCGACTGGTGCAGGGTTTCGCGGTGGCCGGCGAGATTTCCGGCGCCAGCTCGATGATCATGGAGCACGCGCCCACCGGGCGGCGCGGTTTCTTCGCCAGCTTCACGCTGCAAGGCGTGCAGGCCGGCCAGATCATGGCCGCCGCCGTGTTCCTGCCGCTGGCGCACTACATGCCCAGCGCGCAGTTCCTGGACTGGGGCTGGCGCGTCCCCTTCCTGCTGAGCTTCATCGTCATCGTCGCGGGCTACATCATCCGCCGCGAAGTCGACGAGACGCCGGCCTTCAAGAGCGACCTGCAAAAGGACAAGGCGGCGCGCAAGTCGCCCGTGGTCGAAGCCTTCCGCTACAACTGGCCCGACATGTTCCGCGTCGTGCTGATGGCGCTGATGAACGTGATTCCCGTGGTCGCCACCATCTTCGGCGCCGCCTATGCGGTGCAGCCGGCCTACGGCATCGGCTTCGCGCCGGACGTCTACCTGTGGATTCCGGTGCTGGGCAACATCCTGGCGGTGATCGTGATCCCCTTCGTCGGCGACCTCTCTGACCGCATCGGCCGCCGCCCGCCGCTGATCGTCGGCGCGCTGCTGTCGGGCCTGCTGGCCTTCGGCTACCTCTATGCCATCAGCATCCACAACGTCACGCTGGCCATTGTCATGTCACTGTTGATGTGGGGCGTGGTCTACCAGGGCTACAACGCCGTTTTCCCCAGTTTCTACCCGGAGCTGTTCCCCACCCGCACCCGGGTGTCGGCGATGGCGATCTCGCAGAATGTGGGCACCACCATCACGGCCATGCTGCCGGCGCTGTTCGCCGCCGTGGCGCCGCCCGGCTCCAACCAGATCTGGCTGACCGTGGGCGGCCTGGCCTTCGGCATCACTGTGATCGCCGCGCTGGCGGCCTTCTCGGCCCGCGAAACCTTCCGCATCCCGATCGACCAGCTCGGCCAACCGGACGCCAAGCCGCTGCCCGCCCACAAGTACCGTGCGCTGCGTCAGCAGTCGCTGCAGAGCCGGGGCTGAAGGCCTGGACGGGCCTGTGTGGCGCGTCCTTTGCGACGCCAGCGCGCCAAGGGGCCGGCCATGCCGGCCCTTTTTCTTGTCTTGCTCAGAACGTGTTTTCAGGCCTGCGCCTTCTTCACCCACAGCAAGCCGGCGCCCACGGCCATCAGCGTGGAGCCGAACAGGCGGTTTTGTACGCGGATGGCCCGGGGGCTGCTCATCCAGCGGCTGAAGGCGCTGGCGCCGCCCATGTAGCCGGCCATGACCACGGTGTCGACAACGATCATCGTTGCGGCCAGGATCAGCAGTTGCAAGCCCAGCGGACGCTGCGGCTCGATGAATTGCGGCAGCACCGCGACCATGAACAGAATGCCCTTGGGGTTGGTGGCATTGGTCAGAAAGCCCGTCGCGAGCTGGCGGTGCGCCGAAGGCGCCGGCTGGCGGGTGGCGCTGGAGCCCAGTGCGGCAATGCCCTGGCGTGAACGCCACTGCGCCCAGCCCAGGTAGATCAGGTAGCCGGCGCCCAGGATCTTGACGAGCCAGAACGCCGTTTCCGAGGCGACCAGCAGCGAGCCCACGCCGGCGCCGGCCACCAGAAGAATCAGCAGCAGGCCGATCTCCAGCCCCAGGATGGTCGGCCACGCGGCCTGGAAGCCGTGGCTCAGGCCACGGCTCATGCACAGCACCGCGCCCGATCCGGGCGAGACGGCGATCAGCAGCGAAGCGGCGGCGAAGGCCAGCCAGGTGTGGAATTCCATGGTGTCGTCTCAAAGGACAGGGGGGCGGCCCAGGAAAAAGCCGCGCGGGTGGCAGGCACCGGCGCGGCTCGTGGGCCAGTGATGTCTTGCAGGACGCTCAGATCACCTGCGCGATCGACGCGCAGACGTAGGCGATGTTCTTGCTGTTGAGCGCGGCCACGCACATGCGGCCGGTGTCGGTGCCGTAGACGCCGAACTCGCCGCGCAGGCGCACCATCTGCTCCTTGCTCAGGCCGGAGTAGCTGAACATGCCGATCTGGGTGGTGATGAAGCCCACGTCCTGCGAGACGCCGGCGGCCTTGAGGCCCTCGACCAGCTTCTGGCGCATGGCCTTGATGCGCTCGCGCATCTCGGCCAGCTCGCGCTCCCACATGACGCGCAGCTCGGGCGTGTTGAGCACGGTGGCCACCACGGTCGCGCCGTGCGTGGGCGGGTTGCTGTAGTTGGTGCGGATGGCGATCTTGAGCTGGCTGAGCACGCGGGCGGCTTCATCCTTGTCGGTGGCCAGCACCGACAGCGCGCCGACGCGCTCGCCGTACAGGCTGAAGCTCTTGGAAAACGAGGTCGAGACCAGGAAGGTCAGGCCTGCGGCGACGAACTTGCCGACCACCGCACCGTCCTCGGCGATGCCGTGGCCGAAGCCCTGGTAGGCCATGTCCAGGAAAGCCACCAGATTGCGCGCCTTGATGGCGGCGACCACCTGGTCCCACTGTGCGGGCGTGATGTCGTAGCCGGTCGGGTTGTGGCAGCAGGCGTGCAGCACGACCACGGTGCCAGCCTCGGCGGCCTGCAGCGCGCCCAGGAAGCCCTCGAAGTCGACACCGCGCCGGGCCGCGTCGTAGTAGGGGTAGCTGTCCACCACGAAGCCGGCGTTGGTGAACAGCGCGCGGTGGTTCTCCCAGCTCGGGTCGGAGATCAGCACCTTGGCGTTGGGGTTGAGGCGCTTGAGGAAGTCGGCGCCGACCTTCAGACCGCCCGTGCCGCCCAGGGCCTGGATGGTCGCCACGCGGCCGGACTGCACCGGCTCGCTGTCGGCGCCGAACACCAGGTTCTTGACAGCGCTGTCGTAGGCAGCGATGCCATCGATCGGCAGATAGCCGCGCGCCTTGGGGTCTTCGGCCAGTTGCTTTTCCGCTGCCTGCACGCACTGCAGCAGGGGCAGCTTGCCGTTGTCGTCGTAGTACACGCCGACGCCCAGGTTGACCTTGGCGGGGTTGGCGTCGGCGGCGAATTGCTCGTTCAGGCCCAGGATGGGGTCGCGCGGCGCGAGCTCGACGGCGGAGAACAGGGAGGACATGGCATTCCTAGTGAAGACGGGGTTGATAACGGTCCGGTCGGCACGATCTGGTGTGGGTCGCCCGCTGCCTGCTGGCAGGACGGCCTGGCGCCACCTGTCGGACAATGGGGAATTTTATGCCGTCTGGCCCCGCGTGTATCCGGTTTTGTTACACCGGCGTCGTGCGGGTCTGTCCTCCTGCCCGCCATGTCCAAGAAATCCGCCGCCGCTCTCGCCGCAACCTTGCCTGATGCCTTGCCTGATCCCGTGGCTGGCGCGCCGGCCGCGCCGCCGGGCGAGTTCGTGCGCTTCGCGGATTCGCCCTTCGAGCTGTTCCAGCCTTATCCGCCGGCGGGCGACCAGCCGGCGGCCATCGCCGCGCTGGTCGAGGGGCTGGAATCCGGCGAGGTGTTCCAGACCCTGCTGGGGGTGACCGGCTCGGGCAAGACCTACACCATGGCCAACGTGATCGCCCGCATGGGCCGCCCGGCCATCGTCTTCGCGCCCAACAAGACGCTGGCCGCGCAGCTCTACGCCGAGTTCCGCGACTTCTTCCCGAAGAACGCGGTCGAGTACTTCGTCAGCTACTACGACTACTACCAGCCCGAGGCCTACGTGCCGCAGCGCGACCTGTTCATCGAGAAGGACAGCGCCATCAACGAGCACATCGAGCAGATGCGCCTGTCGGCCACCAAGAGCCTGCTGGAGCGCCGCGACGTGGTCATCGTCGCCACCGTCTCGGCCATCTACGGCATCGGCAAGCCCGAGGATTACACCAAGATGCGGCTGATCACGCGCACCGGCGACCGGATCGGCCAGCGCGACATGATCGCCAGCCTGATCCGCATGCAGTACCAGCGCAACGGCATGGACTTCGGCCGTGGCACCTTCCGCGTGCGCGGCGACACCATCGACGTGTTCCCGGCCGAGCACTCGGAGCTGGCGGTGCGCTTCGAGCTGTTCGACGACGAGCTGGAGGCGATCTCGCTGTTCGACCCGCTCACCGGCCGCATCCGGCAGAAGGTGCCGCGCTTCACCGTCTATCCGGCCGGCCATTACGTGACGCCGCGCGAGCAGGTGCTTTCGGCCATCGAAGGCATCAAGGTCGAATTGAAGGACAGGCTGCAGCAGTTCACCCAGGACGGCAAGCTGGTCGAGGCTCAGCGGCTGGAGCAGCGCACCCGTTTCGACCTGGAGATGCTGCAGGAGGTGGGCCACTGCAAGGGCATCGAGAACTACACCCGCCACCTCTCGGGCGCCGCGCCCGGCGAGCCGCCACCCACGCTGGTCGACTACCTGCCGCCGGACGCGCTGATGTTCCTCGACGAGAGCCACGTCATGATCGGCCAGCTCAACGGCATGTACAACGGCGACCGCGCGCGCAAGACCACGCTGGTGGAGTACGGCTTTCGCCTGCCCAGCGCGCTGGACAACCGGCCGCTCAAGTTTCCCGAATTCGAGCGCAAGATGCGCCAGGTCGTGTTCGTCTCGGCCACGCCCGCCGACTACGAGAAGACGCACGCCGGCGCCGTGGTCGAGCAGGTGGTGCGGCCCACCGGCCTGGTCGATCCGCTGGTCGAGGTGCGGCCGGCGGCCCACCAGGTCGACGACGTGCTGCAGGAAATCCACGACCGCGTCGCCCGCAATGAGCGCGTGCTGATCACCACGCTGACCAAGCGCATGGCCGAGCAGCTGACCGAATACCTCACGGAAAACGGCGTCAAGGTGCGCTACCTGCACTCCGACATCGACACCGTCGAGCGCGTCGAGATCATCCGCGACCTGCGGCTGGGCCAGTTCGACGTGCTGGTCGGCATCAACCTGCTGCGCGAGGGGCTGGACATCCCCGAGGTCTCGCTGGTGGCGATTCTCGACGCCGACAAGGAAGGCTTTCTGCGCGCCGAGCGCTCGCTCATCCAGACCATCGGCCGCGCCGCGCGCAACGCGCAGGGCCGGGCCATCCTGTATGCCGACAAAGTCACCGACTCGATGCGGCGCGCGCTCGACGAAACCGCGCGCCGCCGCGACAAGCAGATCGCCTACAACCTGGCGCACGGCATCACGCCGCGCACCATCAGCAAGCAGATCAAGGACTTGATCGACGGCGTCTACAGCGCCAAGGCCCAGGACGACGCCGCCCGCGCCTCGGCCGATGCCGAGCAGGCGGTGTCCGGGGAACTGAGCGAGAAAGAGCTGTCGCGGGCCATCAAGCGGCTGGAAAAGCAAATGTTCGAACACGCCAAGAACCTCGAGTTCGAGGCTGCCGCTCGGGTGCGCGACCAGCTCTCGCGGCTGAAGGCCAGCACTTTTGGCGCCAGTGGATCCGACACGTTCTGAGTGCACAGTCGTCAAGCACTTTTTCGAATCGAAACCCGTTTGAGATCAGGGTTTCAAAATTTCCTGAAAAATCAAGACTTTCCTGCGTCGCTCAGGCAGGCAGGCCTGGTGATTACCCGATCAGGTCCATGGGTTTCTGGTATACTTGACGTAAACAGTCAGGAAACGGCAGTCATTCTCGTTGCAAGGTCGCAAGCCGAGATGGCCTGGCGTCGATCGTCGAATCAGGGCGCCGTCCTCCGCAGCGAGTATGGGGTCCAGGGCATGGATGCGCGGTGTGCCCGCTCACTGCTTGTGCCCGCACTTCATCTAGGAGCTTGTCATGCGTTTGACCACCAAGGGACGATTTGCCGTCACGGCCATGATTGATCTGGCGCTGCGCCAGAACAGCGGGCCGGTGACGCTGGCCGCCATCAGCCAGCGCCAGCAGATCTCCCTCTCGTACCTCGAGCAGCTTTTCGGCAAGCTGCGCCGGCACGAGCTGGTCGAGTCGACGCGCGGGCCCGGCGGCGGCTACACGCTGGGCCGCAAGGCCGCCGACATCACGGTGGCCGACATCATCGTCTCGGTGGACGAACCGATCGATGCCACCCAATGCGGCGGCAAGGAAAACTGCCACGGCGACGGCGGCCGCTGCATGACGCACGAGCTCTGGGCTGCGCTCAATCAGCGCATGGTCGAGTTCCTGGATTCCGTCAGCCTGCAGAAACTGGTCGACGAGCAGGTCGCCAAGGGCATCCAGGTGGAGTCGCGGCCCAACGTCAAGAAAGCCATCTCCACCACGCCGGTGGTCAAGCCGATCCGCGTCAACGCGCCCAATTCCGTCTTTGCGCTCGGCAGCATCCTGGCCGCCAAGTGAGGAGACCGAAGATGCACCACCCGTCGTAGGGGCTTTGGAATCCGGGCAAGATGCGGGCCCGGAAACTGGCCGTAAGCCCCCCAGGGACCGCAGGTACTCAAGAGCCTTCAACAGAGCGATACAGCAGAACAATCATGGATATGACACCCCACTTCCCCATCTATCTCGACTATGGCGCCACCACGCCGGTGGACCCGCGTGTGGTCGATGCCATGATTCCCTGGCTGCGCGAGCACTTCGGCAACCCGGCCTCCCGCAGCCATGCCTGGGGCTGGGAGGCCGAGCAGGCGGTCGAGAAGGCGCGTGGCCAGGTCGCCGACCTGATCGGCGCCGACCCGCGTGAAATCGTCTGGACCAGCGGTGCCACCGAGTCCGACAACCTCGCCATCAAGGGCGCGGCCCATTTCTACAAGGGCAAGGGCAAGCACCTCATCACGGTCAAGACCGAGCACAAGGCGGTGCTCGACACCATGCGCGAAATGGAGCGCCAGGGCTTCGAAGTGACTTACCTGGGCGTCCAGGAAGACGGCCTGATCGACCTGGAGGCCTTCAAGGCCGCGCTGCGTCCCGACACCATCCTGGCCAGCGTGATGCTGGTCAACAACGAGATCGGCGTGATCCAGGACATCCCGGCCATTGGCGCGATCTGCCGCGAGCGCGGCATCGTGCTGCACGTGGACGCAGCCCAGGCCACCGGCAAGATGGAAATCGATGTCAAGACGCTGCCGGTCGACCTCATGAGCCTGGCCTCGCACAAGACCTACGGCCCCAAGGGCATCGGCGCGCTGTACGTGCGCCGCAAGCCGCGCGTGCGCCTGGAAGCGCAGATGCACGGCGGCGGCCACGAGCGTGGCATGCGCTCGGGTACCTTGCCCACTCACCAGATCGTCGGCATGGGCGAGGCCTTCCGCATCGCCCAGGAAGAAATGGCGGCTGAGCGTCCGCGCATCCTGGCGCTGCGCCAGCGTCTGATCGACGGCTTCAAGGACATCGAGCAGGTCTTCATCAACGGCAACCTGGAGCACCGGGTGCCGCACAACCTCAACATCAGCTTCAACTACGTCGAGGGCGAGTCGCTGATCATGGGCATCAAGGGCCTGGCGCTGTCGTCCGGCTCGGCCTGTACCTCGGCCAGCCTGGAGCCCAGCTACGTGCTGCGCGCGCTGGGCCGCACCGACGAGCTGGCGCATTCGAGCCTGCGCATGACGATCGGCCGCTTCACCACCGAGGAAGAAATCGACTACGCCATCACCAGCATCCGCGAGAACGTCGCCAAGCTGCGCGAGCTCAGCCCGCTGTGGGAGATGTACAAGGACGGCATCGACCTCAACACCATCCAGTGGAGCGAGCACTGATCGCCGCCCGGGCGATCCGTCCTCGCAAACCTTTCATTGCACCAGCCTGGCCACGATGATCCCCAGGCGCGACACAGAAGGAGATAGACATGGCTTATTCGGACAAGGTCGTTGACCACTACGAGAACCCCCGCAACGTCGGCTCGTTCGACAAGGGCGACGACACCGTGGGCACCGGCATGGTCGGCGCACCGGCCTGCGGCGACGTGATGAAGCTGCAGATCAAGGTGAACCCGGCCACCGGCGTCATCGAGGATGCGCGCTTCAAAACCTATGGCTGCGGCTCGGCGATTGCCTCGTCGTCGCTGGTGACCGAATGGGTCAAGGGCAAGACGCTGGATCAGGCCGTCGAGATCAAGAACAGCCACATCGCCGAGGAACTGGCGCTGCCGCCGGTGAAGGTGCACTGCTCGATCCTGGCCGAGGACGCGATCAAGGCCGCCGTGCTGGACTACCGCCAGAAGCGCGCCGCCGATCCGGCCGGCGCCGAGGCGGCCGAGCCGGTCGTTGCGGCCCACTGAAGCCGCGCCGAGGAGAGCCGCACATGGCCGTCACGCTGACCGAAGCCGCCGCCCGTCACGTTACCCGCTACCTGAGCCGTCGTGGCAAGGGGCTGGGCGTGCGCCTGGGCGTCAAGACGACCGGGTGTTCCGGCATGGCCTACAAGCTGGAATACGTGGACGAGGCCGCGCCCGAGGATGCCGTGTTCGAGAACTTCGGCGTCAAGGTGTTGGTCGACCCCAAAAGCCTGGCCTATCTGGACGGCACCCAGCTCGACTTCGTGCGCGAAGGATTGAACGAGGGCTTCCGCTTCAACAACCCCAACGAGCGCGACCGCTGCGGCTGCGGGGAGTCGTTCCGCATCTGAGTGGATGCGGCGAAGTTGGCTTTAGGACACGTTCTTAGGCCAGCACGGCGTGGCGGCGTGGGGCCGCCGCGCTTTTTTGTGGCCGGGCCGCGCCAAGACAAAAAGCGTCCCTCCCGGGGGACCGGGCGAGTCCGAAGGACATGACCGAGGGGTCTTTTTTGTCGCGGGGCCGTCCCAAGACAAAAAGCGTCCCCTTGGGGGACCGGGCGAGTCCGAAGGACTGGACCGAGGGGTCTTTTTTGTCGCGGGGCCGTCCCAAGACAAAAAGCGTCCCCTTGGGGGACCGGGCGAGTCCGAAGGACTGGACCGAGGGGTCTTTTCTGTGGCCGGGCTCCTGTTTTGATGATGGGCTTCGAGGATGACGACAACACCGGTGGGCGTGAATTTGCAGGCGGATGACTTCGAGCTGTTCGGCGTCTCGCGCGCGTATGAGCAGGACGCGGCCGAACTGGCGCGCCGCTGGCGCGAATTGCAGGCCGCCGCCCACCCGGACCGCTTCGTCACCCAAGGCGCGGCGGCGCAGCGCCTGGCCATGCAATGGGCGGTGCGCATCAACGAGGCCTACCAGCGCCTGCGCGACCCGATCCGCCGCGCCGCGCTGCTGTGCGAACTGCACGGATTTCCCATCGACGCCGAGCGCAACACCGCCATGCCCGCGGCCTTTCTCATGCATCAGCTCGAATGGCGCGAGGCGCTGGACGAAGCGGGCGACCTGGCCGCGCTCGACGCGCTGGAGCGCGAAGTCCAGGG
>JASGEH010000035.1:0-5592 GCA_047606565.1 Comamonas sp. | reverse complement strand
CGCGCGGCACCGCCGGCGCGCCCGCGCGCCCTTGCGCGTAGGCCGCCAGCGGGTCGGCCGCGCCGGCGACCACGACCAGTTCGTCGTCCAGCCACGGCAGCACGTCCAGGCCGGCGTCGTGGCAGGGCCCTTCGATCAGGCCGAGGTCGAGGTCGAAGCGGGCGATGCGGCGCGTCACCTCCTGCGTGTTGGCGATGGCCACCTGCGCCGTCCAGCCGGCCTGCCGCGCCGGCGGCAACTGGCGGCGGTAGGCTGCCAGCCACGGCGGCAGCAGGTAGTTGCCGATGGTGGTGCTGGCGCCGATGCGCAGCTCGGCCGCGCCGGCCAGGCCGTCGTCGCCCCAGCGCTCGATGGCCCGCGCGCCGTCGAGCAGCAGGCCCACGCGCGGCAGCAGCTCGCGCCCCAGGGCGCTCAGGCGCAGCCGCTTGCCGACGCGGTCGAACAGGGCCAGGCCCAACCCGGTTTCCAACTCGTTGAGCGCCGCGCTGGTGGCCGACTGCGACAGGCCCACGGCCCCGGCGGCCGCCGAGGTGCTGCCGGCCTGCGCCACGGCCTGGAAGACTTCGAGCTGCCTGAGGGTGATACGGATCATCTCATTACCTAAAAAATCACTTGATTAAACTCATATTATTCGTTTTTCTTGTTTATGCAATTTAGGTAGATTCATATCCATCGCACGAACCGACCAACCGCATGATGTCCCGCCTCCTCCGCCCTGCCCTGCTGACCGCGCCCGCGTCGACACCCGCCTGGCCGGCTGGCGCTGGCGCGGCGGCGCGCGGCCGGCTGCCGGGACTGGTGCTGGCGGGCGCGATCGGCCTGGCGGCGACGCTGCTGGGCCAGTCGGCCCTGTTCGCCGGCCACGGGCTGAGCCCGCTGGTGCTGGCCATCGTCCTGGGCATGGCGCTGGGCAACAGCGTCTATCCGCGCTGGCAGGCGCCGTGCGACGCGGGCGTGGCGCTGTGCAAGCAGACGCTGTTGCGCGCCGGCATCGTGCTCTACGGCTTTCGGCTGACCTTGCAGGACATCGGCCACATCGGCTGGGCCGGCGTCGCCGCCGATGCGCTGGTGCTGTGCGGGACTTTCGCGCTGGCGCTGTGGATCGGCGTGCGCGTGCTGGGTCTGGAGCGCGGCACCGCCATCCTGATCGGCGCCGGCAGTTCGATCTGCGGTGCCGCCGCCGTGCTGGCGACCGGCCCTGTGGCGCGCGCGCGGGCCGACCAGGTGACCGTGGCCGTGGCCACCGTGGTGGTCTTCGGCACCCTGGCAGTGGGCCTGTACCCGCTGCTCTACACCTGGACGCTGCCGTGCTTCGCCGACGCCGCCAGCGCGCAGCGCTTCTTCGGCCTCTATGTCGGCTCGACCGTACACGAGGTGGCGCAGGTGGTGGCCGCCGGCCAGGCCATCGGCCCCGAAGTGGCGCAGGACGCGGTCATCGCCAAGCTGGTGCGGGTGCTCATGCTGGCGCCCTTCCTGGTGGTGCTGTCGGCCGTGCTCGCGCATGCGGGGCGCCGCGCCCGCCCTGCGGTCGGCAACGGCCAGCGCCACGATGCTGGTGCGGCGGGCAGCATCACCATTCCCTGGTTCGCGCTGGCCTTCATGGGCGTGGTCGCCCTGCATTCGGCCGTGGCACTGCCGCCGGCCCTGGATCAGGCGCTGCGGCAGGTCGACACCCTGCTGCTGTCGAGCGCCATGGCGGCGCTGGGCCTGACCACCCACCACTCGGCGATCCGCCGCGCCGGCCTGCGGCCGCTGCTGCTGGCCGGGCTGCTGTTCGTCTGGCTGCTGGCCGGCGGCGCCGGCCTGAACGCCGCCGCGCTGGGCCTGCTGGGCTGAAATTCAGCGCGTCATTTGACCGGACTGCCAGCGCTGTCGGCGCCCAAGCCCGACAATACGCCCATGCAACCGTCCCGCGATGCGCGCCCGCGCGTCATTCCGCTGATCGATGAACGGCTGGCCCGGCTCGCCCGGGGCCCGGCCGCTTCCGCCTTGCCGACTCCGTTCGCCCCGGCCAGCGGCGACCTGCGCGACCGCCGCCAGCGCCCGCTGCGCGACCTGCGCATCAGCGTCACCGACCGCTGCAACTTCCGCTGCAGCTACTGCATGCCCAAGGACGTCTTCGGCAAGGACTACCGCTACCTGCCGCACCCGGCCCTGCTGAGTTTCGAGGAAATCGCACGGCTGGCGCGCCTGTTCGCCGCCCACGGCACCCGCAAGATCCGGCTGACCGGCGGCGAACCGCTGCTGCGCAAGGGCCTGGAGAACCTGGTCGGCCAGTTGGCCGAACTGCATGCGCCCGGCGGCCAGCCGCTGGCGCTGACGCTGACCACCAACGGCTCGCTGCTGGCGCGCAAGGCGCGCGCCTTGCGCGACGCCGGCCTGCAGCGCGTGACGGTCAGCCTCGACGCGCTCGACGACGCGGTGTTTCGCCGCATGAACGATGTCGACTTCCCTGTGGCCGACGTGCTGCGCGGCATCGAGGCCGCGCAGGCGGCGGGGCTGGCGCCGGTCAAGGTCAACATGGTGGTTCAGCGCGGCGTCAACGACCACCAGGTGGTCGCCATGGCGCGCCACTTCCGGGGCACGGGCGTGGCGCTGCGTTTCATCGAGTACATGGACGTGGGCAGCACCAACGGCTGGCGCATGGACCAGGTGGTGCCCAGCGACGAGTTGCTGGCGCGGCTGCGCGAGCACTGGGCGCTGCGCCCGCTGGCGCCCAGCGCGGCCGGCGAGACCGCCGCGCGCTGGGGTTATGCCGACGGCGCTGGCGAGATCGGCTTCATCAGCAGCGTGACCCACGCCTTCTGCGGTGACTGCAACCGCGCGCGCCTGTCGACCGAAGGCCGGCTCTACCTGTGCCTGTTCGCCAGCCGGGGCGAGGATTTGCGCGCCCTGCTGCGCAGCGGCGCCAGCGATGCCGCCATCAGCCAGGCCATCGGCGCGATCTGGCAGGGGCGTGACGACCACTACTCGGAAACGCGCGCGGCCATCCCGGCCAGCGACTCGCCCAACCCGCCGGAAGCGCCCGCGCGGCGCGTCGAGATGAGCTACATCGGCGGTTGAGCAGCGCTGACCATCAGAACGTCAGAGGAAATTCTTGGCGTTGTCCAGCACGTAGTCGCAGGCCTTTTCCTTGAGCTGGCCCTTGATCTGCGTGAGGTTGAAGGCCGAGCCGTCGTTGCCCTGCAGCAGGCCCTGGCTGCCTTGCTGGTAGCCGCTGTCCTGGCTGGCGTTGCCGCCGCCCAGACCGACCTTGCCCAGCAGCTTGTCCTTGACGCCCTGGGCATTCGCGGCATTCAGATAGTTGTTCTGCACGCAGTACTGCAGCACGCCAGCGGCATTGCCCAGGGTGTTGCCGCCCAGCGCCGGCAGGCCCAGGCCGGCGAGCGCGCCTTGCCCACTGCCGCCGCTGCCGCCCAGCAGGCCGCCTAGGCCGCCGCTGGACGACGTGGCGGCAGACGACTCGGCAGACGACTGCGACGAGCTGCCTGCAAGCTGGCCGGCCTGGCTCTTGAGGTTGTCGAACAGGCCCGACGCCCCGGCCGGCCCGCACAGCAGGGCCAGGGCCGCCGCGCCGGCCGTCAGGCCATGGCGCAGGGCACGGGAAGTCAGGGGAAAAGCGGGGAGTCTGGAAGAAATCGGGGTCATGCCGGCTTGGAACACGATTTTCGAGCGAGGTTCCTGAAGACGGACCCGGGCGGCGTGAGCACCCGCCACCCCGGGCCGGTCAACGGCGATCGACCAGCGCGTGGGCGATGGTGCCCAGGTCGACATATTCGAGTTCGCTGCCCACCGGCACGCCGCGCGCCAGCCGGGTGACGGCCAGGCCGCGTGCCTTCAGGCGCTCGGCGATGACGTGCGCGGTGGCCTCGCCCTCGCCGGTGAAGTTGGTGGCGAGGATGACTTCCTGCACCACGCCGTCCTCGGCGCGCTCGAACAGCCGGGCCAGGCCGATGTCCTTGGGGCCGATGCCGTCGAGCGGGCTGAGTTTGCCCATCAGCACGAAATACAGCCCCTTGTAGGCGCCGGTGCGCTCCAGCGCGGCCTCGTCGGCCGGGGTCTCGATGACGCACAGCTTGCTGCGGTCGCGCGCGGGGTCGCGGCAGACCGCGCAGACCTCGTCCTCGGTGAGGGTGTTGCACAGGCGGCAATGGCGCACCTGGCTGACGGCCTGCTGCAGCGCGCGGGCGATCAGCGCCGCGCCCTCGCGGTCGTGCTGCAGCAGGTGGTAGGCCATACGCGAGGCCGAGCGCGCGCCAACGCCGGGCAGGCGCCGCAGCGCCTCGGTCAGGGCCTGGAGCGATGCGCTGGCAGCCATGGCGATGCGGTCCTCAAGACGGTCAGAACGGCAGTTTCATGCCAGCGGGCAGGCCAGCCGAGAGCTTGCCCATCTTCTCCTGCTCGACGTCGGCTGCGCGGCGCACGGCAGCGTTGAAGGCGGCGGCGACCAGGTCTTCGAGCATGTCCTTGTCGTCGGCCAGCAGGCTGGGGTCGATCTCGACGCGCTTGACGTCATGCTTGCAGGTCATGGTGACCTTGACCAGGCCGGCGCCGGACTCGCCCTGCACCTCGATCTGGGCCAGTTCCTCCTGCGCCTTCTTGAGGTTGTCCTGCATGGCCTGGGCCTGTTTCATGAGGCCGGCGAGTTGTCCTTTGTTGAACATGGTGTCGATTCCTTTTGTCGAAAAACGGATGAGAGAGGGAAGGCGGAAAAAAGGTCGGGCGGGCAGCGTGCGCGCGGCGTCCGCGTCGCGCCGGAACCGCTGATTTTGGCATCAGACGTGGCTGGGCGAAGGAGCCGGGGCGAAGCGCCCCGCGTTCAGGCGGGCGGCTGCTCCAGCGCCGTAATGCTGCCCGGGACCACGCGGGCGTCGAAGTCGCGCACCATGGCCTGCACGAAAGGGTCGGCCATGATGCGCTGGCGCGCGGACTCCAGTTGCTCGGCCCGGACCAGCGCCTGGCGCCGCGCCGGGCTGTCCTTGACGGCGCCGACCTCCACCTGCAGCCGCACCGCGTGGCCGGCCTCGGCCAGCACCGCCTGCATGCGCTCGCGCAACGCGGCCGAGGCCAGCGATTCGCTTTCCACGCGCAGATGCCACAAGCCCTCGTCGCGCGCCAGCAACTGCGACTGGATGGCGAGCTGGCGCACCATCGCCGTCACCGACTTGGACTGGCACAGCGACTCGACCAGGCCGAACCAGAAGTCGCCCTCGGGCGTGGGCACGAGCTCGGCCGGCGGCACGTCGGCGGCGGGCACGCGGGCGACGCGCTGCTCGGTGCGCGCACTCGGCGGCGGCTGCTCGCGCACCGGGATGTTCAGCACCCGCGACGGTGTCGCCGGGCCGCGCGCCGGGCGCCCGGCATCGCGCGGGCCAGGGCCGCCGCGCGGGGCATCGGCCAGCGGCTGGGCCACCGCGTCCATCGCGTCCACCGTGTTCTCGCTGCCGCGCCAGCCATCAGCCATGTCCTGCCAGGACGCGGCCTCGGCGTCTTCCCAGGGCGGTGTCGGCTCGGAGACCCGGGGCGCGGCGGCGGCCGGCACCGGGCGCGGTGGCCGGGCGGCGGGTGCCGCAGCCGCGTTCCGTGCGGGGG
>JASGEH010000034.1:0-10973 GCA_047606565.1 Comamonas sp. | reverse complement strand
TCTTTTGATGGGCGGTGCGCCGCGCACCGTGGCGATTGCCAACGGCACGCTGGCCGCCGCCGTCGGGCTGGGCCTGCAACTCTGGATTCCCGGTGTCGTGCTCTGGATCGTCGGCCACTCGCTGGCCGTGTGGGGCGCGCGTGTCGATCCGCAGTTCATGCAGGTCTTCGCCCGGCACATCAAGCACAAGCCGCTGCTGGACGTGTGAGGCGATGCCATGCTGAACCTCGCCGAATACCGCCAGCGGCCCGCCTTGCTGGCCGACTGGTTGCCCTGGGCCGGGCTGATCGCGCTGGGTGTCGTCTTGAACAAGGACGGCAGTTTCCAGCGCACGGCGCGCTTTCGCGGGCCTGATCTCGACAGCGCCACGCAGGGCGAGCTGATCGCCACCACCGCGCGGCTGAACAACGCGCTGCGCCGGCTGGGTTCGGGCTGGGCGCTGTTCGTGGAGGCCGAGCGTCAGCCGGCAGCGGACTATCCGCATTCCGATTTCCCCGAACCGCTGTCGTGGCTGGTGGACGAGGAACGCCGCGCCGCCTTCGAGGAATCGGGCCACCACTTCGAGAGCGCCTATCACCTGACGCTGGCCTACCTGCCGCCGGAGGAATCCCGCGCCCGTGCGGCCAAGCTGCTGTACGAGCACGCGCCGGGCGATGGCGTGGACTGGCGCGGTCGGCTCGATGCCTTCGTGGCGGAAACCAATCGCGTGTTCGACCTGCTCGATGGCGTGATGCCGGAAATCGCTTGGCTGGACGACAGCCAGACGCTGACCTACCTGCACGCAACCGTCTCGACGCGGCGCTATCGCATCGGCGTCCCCGAAGTGCCTTTCCATCTGGATGCGCTGCTGGCCGACTCCGCGCTGGTCGGCGGCCTCGCGCCCATGCTGGGCGACCAGCACCTGCGCGTGGTGTCGGTGCGGGGCTTCCCGACCTCGACCTGGCCGGGCCTGCTGGACGACCTCAACCGCCTGGGCTTTGCCTATCGCTGGAGTACGCGCTTTCTCTGCCTCGACAAAGCCGAGGCGGAAAAGGAGCTGGGCCGCCTGCGCCGCCAATGGTTCGCCAAACGGAAGAACGTCATCGCGCTGCTGCGCGAAACCATCTTCCAGCAGGAATCGCCGCTGGTGGACACGGATGCCAGCAACAAAGCGGCCGACGCGGATGCCGCCTTGCAGGAACTGGGCAGCGATCAAGTCGCCTTCGGCTACCTGACGGCCACCGTCACCGTGATGGACACGGATGCCGCTGCGGCCGACGAAAAGCTGCGCATGGTGGAGCGCGTCATCCAGGGCCGGGGCTTCGTGACCATCCCCGAAACCTTGAATGCGGTCGATGCGTGGCTGTCGTCCATTCCGGGCAATGCCTACGCGAACGTGCGCCAGCCCATTGTCTCGACGCTGAACCTGGTGCACATGATGCCGGTATCCGCCGTATGGGCCGGGCCGGAGAAGAATGCCCATCTCGACGGCCCGCCGCTGATCGTCACGCGCACCGATGGCGCGACGCCGTTCCGGCTGGTGACGCACATCGGTGATGTGGGGCACACGCTGATCGCAGGGCCGACCGGCATGGGCAAGTCCGTTCTGCTGGCGATGCTGGCCTTGCAGTTCCGCCGCTATGGCGGCTCGCGCATCTTCGCCTTCGACATGGGGCGATCCATGCGAGCGGCGGTGCTGGGCCTGGGGGGCGAACACTACGACCTGGGCGCAGACGGCGGCATTGCCTTCCAGCCACTCGCGCGCATCGACGGCGAAGGCTACCGCACCTGGGCCGCCGAATGGGTGGAAGGCCGGCTGCTGCACGAAGGAGTCACCGTCGGCCCGGACGAGAAGGCCGCCATCTGGTCGGCGCTGGGGAGCCTCGCCGGTGCGCCGGCGGAGCAGCGCACCATGACCGGCCTGTCGGTGCTGCTGCAATCGAACGCGCTGCGCCAGGCCCTGTCGCCGTATGTGCTGGGTGGCGCGCACGGCAAGCTGCTGGACGCCGACCGCGATCGGCTCGGCAGCGGCGACGTGCAGGGCTTCGAGATGGAAGAACTGATGCACAGCCCCGCCGCCGTGCAGGCGGTGCTGCGCTACCTGTTCGCCCGCTTCGATGAGCGTTTCGACGGTGCGCCGACGCTGCTGATCCTCGATGAAGCGTGGTTGTTCCTCGATGAGCCGTCCTTCGCGGCCCGCATCCGGCAATGGCTCAAGACGCTCAGGAAAAAGAACGTCAGCGTCATCTTCGCCACGCAGTCGCTCGCGGATATCAAGGATTCGACCATCGCGCCAGCCATCATCGAAAGCTGCGCCAGCCGCATCTTCCTGCCCAACCCGCAAGCGACCGAGCCGCAGATCCGCACGATCTACGAAGGCTTCGGGCTGAACTCGCGGCAGATCGAGATCGTCGCCACCGCGCAGCCCAAGCGCGATTACTACTACCAATCGCGCCTGGGCAACCGCCTGTTCGACCTCGACCTGGGGCCGGCCGCGCTCGCCTTCGCGGGCGCATCCACACCGCAAGACCAACGCGACATCGACCGCGTGCTGACGCAGGCCGGCGCTCCCGGCTTCGCCGGCGCGTGGCTACGCCATCGCGGCCTCGATTGGGCCGCCGACCTGCTGCCGTCCGCGCCGGCGGCGGCTTCCTTCCTCGCTTCTCAACCGCTGGAGGTTTCGCCATGAAGACCCGTGTGCTTTCCGCAACGCTGTCCGCCGTGCTGGCCGGATCGCTGCTGCTCGCGCAGCCGGCCACGGCCATCACCGTGTTCGACCCGTCCAACTTCGTGCAGAACACGCTGACCGCCGTGCGCACGCTGGAGCAGATCAACAACCAGATCAACCAGCTTCAGAACGAAGCGCAGATGCTGATGAACCAGGCACGCAACCTGGCGAATCTCGACTTCAACATCGTCAACCGCCTGCGCTCGACGCTGGCCACCACCGAACGCCTGATTGCCGAGGCGCAGGGGCTGGCCTACGACGTGCAGAACATGGATGCCACGTTCTCGCGTCTGTATCCCGCGCAGTACGCGGCCACCGTCAGCGGCGACCAGATGCTGCGCGATGCAAAGGAACGCTGGCAGAACACCTTGAACGGCCTGCACACCGCGATGCGGATGCAGGCGCAGGTGTCGCAGAACCTGACGCAAGACGAAAGCGCGCTGGCCGACCTCGTGAGCCAGAGCCAATCGGCCACCGGTGCCTTGCAGGCCGCGCAGGCGACGAATCAACTGCTCGCCTTGCAGGCCAAGCAGTCCATCCAGGCCCAGCAGCTCCAGATCACGCAAGACCGCGCGGCCTCGCTGGAACTGGCGCGGCAGGCGGCGGCCACCGAGCGCGCCCGCGAAGTGCGGCGGCGCTTCCTCGGCACCGGCACGCCGTACACGCCGCAGTCCGTCAACTTCTACAACAACTGACGGGAGGCGGCCATGCGATGCGTTCCCGTTCTGTCTGTGTCGCTGCTGGCCGTGCTGCTGACCGCGTGCGGCCAGTCGTCCGACCAGCAAGGGGCCGAAGACCTGGCCGCGACCCTGGCCGCCGATCCGATGCGGCTCAAGGCGCTGCGGGCGCAATGCGCGGCCGACCGGCCGACCGTGGGCGAAGACACCTGCCGCGTCGCCGCCGAAGCCTTCCGGCGGCGCTTCTTCGCTGGCCAGACCGGGCCGGACGAATACCGGACGCTGGCCGAACTGCCGCCGATCCCGGCGAGCTTCGACACGCCCACCGACGACGTGCAGGAAGGCGATGCGTCGCTCGCCGCTGCGGAGGACGCGCCATGAACGACGTGACCATCATCGACAGATTCCTCGATACCTTTTCGCGCTACATCGACTCGGGTTTCGGGCTGCTGCAAGGCGAAGTGGCGTTCCTGACCGCCACCCTGATCGTCATCGACATGACCATCGCCGGCCTGTATTGGGCCATGAGCCACGCCACCGGCCAGGGCGAGGACGTGATCGCCAAGCTGCTGCGCAAGGTGCTGTACGTGGGGGCCTTCGCCTACATCATCGGCAACTTCAACTGGCTGTCGGGCATCGTATTCCGCTCGTTCGCCGGGCTGGGCATCACCGCCACCGGCTCGGCCATCACGATGGAGAACTTCTTGCAACCGGGCCGGCTGGCGAAGACGGGCATCGACGCTGGGGCGCCGATTCTGGAGCAGATCGGCGACATGGCGGGCTTTCCCGAAGTGTTCGTGAACCTCGACCCCATCGTGGTGCTGTTCCTGGCCTGGCTGGTGGTGATCCTCTGCTTCTTCGTGCTGGCGGTACAGCTTTTCATCACGCTGATCGAGTTCAAGCTGACCACGCTCGCCGGGTTCGTTCTGATCCCGTTTGCGCTCTGGAACAAAACCTCGTTCCTCGCCGAAAAGGTGCTCGGCAATGTGGTGTCGTCGGGCATCAAGGTCTTGGTGCTGGCGGTCATCGTCGGCATCGGCTCGGGCCTGTTCGCGGAGTTCCAGGTTCATCCCGACGAGCCTTCCATCGACCATGCGCTGGTCGTGATGCTGGCCTCGCTCGCGCTGCTGGCGCTGGGCATCTTCGGCCCTGGCATCGCCACGGGCCTCGTGTCCGGTGCGCCGCAGCTCGGCGCGGGCGCGATGGCGGGGGCTGCGGTCGGCGCGGTCGGCACCGGCGTTGCCATCGGTGCCGCCGCGACCGGGGTAGGCGGTGCGGCCATGGCCGGCGCACGCATGGCCCCGGCCGCCGCGAAGCTGGCCGGCAGCGGCGCACGCGCCGCCACGTCGGCATTCCAGGCCGGTTCCGCAGCTGCGGGCGGCGGGGCCAAGGGCGCGGCTGCGGGCCTGGGCAATGTCGCCAAGACCGGCGCGCAGGCCGCAGGTCGCCGTGCCGCGTCCGGCGCCGCCTCTGCTGGGCAGAAGGTAGCGGCTTCCTTCCGGGCCGGATGGAAGAACGGCACGGATGCCGGCGCAGCCGGTTCCGGCCAGGCCGCCGCAGGCGAAGGCGCGGGCAGCGCCGCCAGCGCACCGAAGCAGGAGCAACCCGCCTGGGCCAAGCGGATGCACCGCCGCCAGCAGATCACCCATGCCGCGACCACCGCCGCCCACACGCTGCGCGGGGGCGACGGTGGCGGCTCGGGGCAAGGCCCGAGCCTGCGCCCCGATGAGTGACCCGATACCTGACCACCAAGGAGAACCCCTATGCGATTCAAGCGACCGCAGGTGCGCTATGCCGATACACCGCAGCCTGCCACTCCATACCAGTCCGCCGCGCAGGTGTGGGACGAGCGCATCGGCTCGGCCCGCGTCCAGGCCAAGAACTGGCGATTCATGGCCTTCGGCTGCCTCACGCTTGCGCTGCTGATGGCCGGCGGCCTGGTGTGGCGCTCCGCGCAGTCCATCGTTACGCCCTATGTCATCGAAGTCGATCAGTCCGGGCAGGTGCGCGCCGTGGGCGAAGCCGCCACCCCATACCGACCCGCCGATGCGCAGATCGCGTTCCACTTGGGCCGCTTCATCGGCATGGTGCGCTCGCTGTCCATCGACCCCATCGTGGTGCGGCAGAACTGGCTGGATGCCTACGACTACACCACCGACAAGGGCGCGGCGGTGCTCAACGACTACGCCAGCAAGAACGACCCCTTCGCCCGCATCGGCAAGGAGTCGGTGACGGTGCAGATCACCAGCGTGGTTCGCGCCAGCGACACGTCTTTCAACGTGCGGTGGACGGAACAGCGGTTCGTCAACGGCGCACCCGCTGGCACCGAACGCTGGAACGCCGTCCTTTCCACCGTCCTGCAAACCCCGCGCACCGAACAGCGCCTGCGCAAGAACCCGCTGGGTATCTATGTCAATGGCCTGTCGTGGAGTCGCGAACTGGATTCTTCCGAAGGAGCCAAGCCATGAACCTGCCTTTCCGCTTTTACGCTTTGCCGTCGATCCTGCTTGCATCGACTGTCCTGTTCTCGGGCTGCGCATCGCAGGGCAAGCCGCCGCCGTCCATCTCGCTCGATGAGCCGGTGCAGGCGCAGCCGCTGCCGGAGCCGCCTGCGCCGGTGGAAGTGGTTGCCGTGCCCGAACCGCTGGCGCTCCCGGCGCAGTTGAAGCCGTTGCCCGAGGTGGACGCGGCCCCGGCCGCCTCGGAGCCGGCCGACGAGAAGGTGCGTGTCTCGCGTGCCAACGCCGAGGCGCGCATCGCGCCGACCCGCGAGGGCTACGTCAATGCGATTCAGGTCTGGCCCTTCACTGATGGCGCGCTCTATCAGGTCTATGCCGCACCGGGGCAGGTGACCGTGGTTTCGCTCCAGCCGGGCGAGGAGCTTGTCACTGTCGCGGCTGGCGATACCGTGCGCTGGATCGTCGGCGACACATCCAGCGGCAGCGGCGCTGACCTGCGCGTCAATGTGCTGGTGAAGCCCATCCGTTCGGGCCTCAAGACCAATCTTGTCATCACCACCAGCCGCAGAACGTACCTGCTGGAGCTGACCTCGACCGAGCGTGCATGGATGGCTTCGGTGTCCTGGGACTATCCGAAAGACCGGATGCTGGCCTTGCAGCGCCAGGCGCAGGCGGCCAGCGCCGCCGCGCCGGTCGATACCGGCCTGTCGCTGGAGAAGATCCGCTTCCGCTACGCGGTCAGCGGCAGCAATCCGCCGTGGAAACCGCTGCGCGCCTTCGATGACGGCGAGAAGGTCTATATCCAGTTCCCGCCGGGCATCGCACAAGGCGAGCTGCCGCCGCTGTTCGTCATCGGTGCGCAGGGCGACGGGCAACTGGTGAACTACCGTTTCCGCTCGCCGTACTACATCGTGGATCGGCTGTTCGGCGCGGCCGAACTGCGCCTAGGCGGTGACGGCGGCGACGTGGTGCGGATCGAACGCACGGACGGGGCTTCGGGCGTGGCGCGGAGGAACTGACCATGAGCCAGGACAACACTCCCGACCTCGCCACGCCACAGGCGGGCAAGGTCGCGCCCGAGGCGGTGGCGCTACGCGCGCAACCGCGCCCGGTCACGCGCCTGAATCGGCGCACGCTGGCCATCCTCGCCGGCACCCTCTCGGTCGCCGTGCTCGGCGCGCTGATGTGGTCGCTGCAACCGCAGCGGCGCGGTGCCACGGAGCAGGTCGAGCTTTACAACGTCGATCGCGTCTCCAAGTCGGAAGGGCTGGACGCGCTGCCGGCCGACTACTCGAAGCTGCCGCCGCCATTGCCGGCATCCGTGCCGGAACTGGGGCCGCCGCTGCCTGGCGATCTTGGCCCGGCCATCGTGAAGTCGCAGCAGCCGGTGACGGCCGCCTATGCGGCCCCTGGCCATGATCCCAACGACGCGCTGCGCAAGGAAGCCGAAGCGGCGGCGGCATCCTCGGTGTTCTTCCGCTCGGGTTCGCAGCAGGCCGCGCCGGTGGCGCAGACGCAGGTAGCCGCCGCGCCGGGCTTCGCCGCCAATGCCGCGTTCGACCCGCTGGCGGCCGGGCCAGCCTCGACGGCGGCCCAGCCTGCCGACCCGACCGCCGTGCAGAACCGGCAAGACCAGAAAGAGGCATTCCAGAAAGCCGGAACCACGGAAACCCGTAATTCCGGCAACCTGACGCTGCCGACCTCGCCGTATCAGGTCATGGCTGGAACCGTGGTTGCAGGTGCCTTGGTGACGGGCATCAAGTCGGACTTGCCGGGCGACGTGATCGCCACCGTGACGGAGCCGGTCTATGACACGGCCACGGGCAAGTTCCTGCTGATCCCGCAAGGCTCGCGCATCCTGGGCCGCTACAACAGCCAGGTCAGCTACGGCCAGAGCCGGGTGCAGGTGGTATGGAACCGCATCATCCTGCCCGATACGTCCTCGCTGACGCTCGACAATCTCATCGGCACCGATCCGGCCGGCTACGCCGGCCTAGAAGACGACGTGGACTGGCATTGGAATCGCATCGTCGCGGGCGCGGTGCTGACGACGCTGCTGGGCGTGGGCGCCGAGCTGGCCGCACCGGAGAATCGCCAGGACGGCAGCCGCATCGTCATCGCCGGGCGCGACAGCGCCCAGGACAGTATCAATCAAGTCGGGCAGGAGATGACCCGGCGCAACATGAACATCCAGCCGACGTTGACCACGCGGCCGGGCTTGCCGGTGCGGATCATCGTCAATCGGGATCTGGTGCTTCGACCTTACCAGCCTTTGTTCTTCAACCGCGGGAGCATGCGATGAGCGCGCGTCAGGTTGCGGGCCGCGACCACAGCGTCCGGTTCGCGCCCATCAGCCAGAGAGCCGCGAAGGACTGGATCACCGTCACGCACCGCCACCTGCCGGCCCCTGTTGGCGACCTGTTCCGCGTGGGGCTGGAGGTTCACGGTAAGCTGGTGGCGGTCGGTGTTGCCGGCCGGCCGTGCCGGATGCTTCAGGATGGACGGACGGCGGAACTGACCCGCATTGCCTCGGCGGCGCCGGTGGCGGTCAATGCCTGCTCCCGGCTCTATGGCGCACTGCGCCGTGCGGGGCAGTGCATGGGGTATGTGCGCTTCGTCACCTACACGCTGCCCGGCGAGCCGGGCACCAGCCTGCGGGCGGCGGGGTTTCACTTCGATGGTCTGACGGACGGCGGGGAATGGTCGCGCCCTAGCCGGCCGCGTGCCGCAGCCGTCCAATCCAGCCAGAAATGCCGGTGGATCTTTCCTGGCCGCGACAGCGGCCTGTGGGATAGCCTGAGCCCTGGGCGCCCACGGGCATCGGTGAATCACGCGACAAGGAGCACATCGCCATGAGCACGACGCGCAAGCTGCGGCTGGGGCCGCTGCCGAAACTGGAGTCCACGAAGTTGACCTTTGCGTGCCCGGCCAGCCTGAAGGCCGATCTCGACCGCTATGCCGTGCTGCACGCGCAGACCTACGGCGAGGCGGTCGATACTGCGACGCTGATCCCGCACATGCTAGAGGCGTTCATGGCCGGGGATCGGGGATTCAGGAAGGGCAACGCGACGCGGAGCGCGCCATCGAAGCCGACGTGATGGCGCTGCGCTCCGTTCAGGCACATCCATCGAACGCGCAGCCCAAGGCTGCGCGTTCTTCATTCTGGATGCCGCCAAGAGCCGATTGGGCTATGTTGATGCAACAAGCCCGCCGTTCCTCGGCAATCCAGCACGACACAGTGCGATGCGGCTTTATCTCCCGACGCTCCTATGTGGCTCCTAGCCCACGAGGCCATGCTTCAACGAAGTGGCCTGAAAAAGAGCTAACCTACTGTCCCATTTACGGTTTCAAGCCCTGCGTGTTTTTCACGAAGGACTTGACACCAGAACTTTTTTGGGAATTTATGTAGTTCACTTCATATATTCATGTAGCAAGCTGTCCATTTGGAGTCGCCATGCCATCTCAGTATTTGCCTTCCTTGTGGCTGCGCGCCTTGCTGGTGACCTGCGCCCTGTGCGTCGTATCACTGCTGTATCTGCCGCTGCCCATCCTGCCCCAACTGGCCCAGGCCTATTCCCTTGGGGAAGCCTCAGCCGCTGTCATCAGCGCCTTCGGCCTTGCCTACGCCTCGGGTTTTCTGGTCTTCGGTCCCTTGTCGGACCGCCTCGGGCGCCGCCGCGTGATGGTGGGCGGCTTGACCACCCTGGCGGTCATCACGGCACTGCTGGGGCTGCTCAAGGGCGCGCCATTGCTGCTGCTGGGCCGAGCCGCACAGGGGTTGGCGGCCGCAGCATTCCCCCCCGTCGCCATCGCCTACCTGGCCGAGCGCGGCACGCCGCGCCAGCGGGTCTGGAGTGTGGCCTGGTTAAGCACCGCCTTCCTCGCGGCCGGCCTGCTCGGACAGATCTATGGCGCCTCGGTCGCGCGGCGCTGGGGGCTGGGCGTGGCGCTGCTGCCGCTCGCGGTCCTCTTTGCCGTGACCGCATGGCGGCTGTGGCGCACGCCACGCGATCCGCTTCAAACATCGAACACGTCCTTCCTGACAAGCTACCGCCAACTGGGGGGCTTGCTGACCGATCCGCAACTGCGGCGTGTCTACGTCCCGGCGTTGCTGCTGCTGATGTGCTTCGTCGCCTTCTACTTGGTGCTGGATGCGAGGCTCGGTCCCGCGCTGCAGGCGCAAGACATCTCCGCCCTGGCCGTGCGGGAAATGGCCTTGCCGGGTTTCCTGGCGCCGCTGGCCGTCGCTGCCGTCATGCCGCGCTGGGGCGCCGGGCGAGTGGTCATGGCGGGCTTGCTCGTCGCCACGGCGGGGCTCGGCCTGTGCGCCTGGGCAGGCGGCTCGCATCCGCTTGTGCTGCTGGCCGCCAGCGTGGTCTTCGTCGCCGGCCTCGGCATCAGCGTCCCGGGCCTGATCGCGCGGGTCGCCAGCGTGGCCGCAGCCTCCGTGCGCGGCTTGGCCGTGGCCTTCTACACCTTCGTGCTGTTCATCGGCGCCAGCCTGGGGCCGTGGCTCGCGCGGCAGACCGCGGTGTGGTCCGTTGAACGAGCCTTTCTGCTGCTGGCGGCGCTCCTGGGGGCAGCAGCGTCGTACGCGATCTCGAAACCTCGGGCATGACGCCTGGCCCAAGGTGTAGGTGGAGCAAGCACCTGTCGTCGCCAAACGGGCCTGAGTCCAGAACAGGTTTACTGCCAAAAATCCCGGTGCAGCGCCAGGATGTCAGCCGCCACCGCCTCGACCGGGCCCATCACCTCGACCGGTTTCTGGCCGCTGGCGAAGACGGTGCGGCATGGCAGCGACAGCGTGGGGTTGTCGGGGTGCGCGCCGGTCAAGGCCAGCAGGCCGGTTTCGCTCAGGCCGTAGAGCACCCGGCCGATGTTCGCCCAGTACTGGGTGGCCGCGCACATGGCGCAGGGCTCGACGGTGGTGACCAGCGTGCAGCGCCACAGGTAGTCGGCGTCGTGCTGCGCGGCGGCGCGCCGCGCCAGCGTGGCCTCGGCATGGTTGACGGTGTCGATGTTGCCCTGGGTGTCCAGCACGGTTTCGCCGTCGGGCGCCAGCAGCAGCGCGCCGAAGGGGTGGCGGCCCTGGCGCCGCGCGTCCGCCGCCACCGCGTTGGCGGCTTGCAG
>JASGEH010000033.1:0-18136 GCA_047606565.1 Comamonas sp. | reverse complement strand
CGGGCCGGGCCAGCACCTCGTCGATGTAAGGCAGCAAGTCGCCGTCGTAGACGCCGCTGCGCCAGCCCTCGGGGCTGACCGAGCGCACCTCGCCGGCCTGCGCCAGCACCATGCTGATGCCCGCGTCGTCCTTGCCGAACGGCGCCTGCGTGGTCAGCCAGTAGGTCTTGAAGCCGGCTTCCTTGAAGGCCTGCAGCACCGACGGCTCGGGCGCGTAAGTGCCCTCGGCCTGGGGCACGCGCCGCGTGAACAGCGGCGGCACCGCGTCGCGCGTGACCGAGGCGGCCGAGACGAAATCGGGAAAGCTGACGACGGGCGCGGCCTGCAGGTTCGGCGTGGTCTCGCGCGGGTAGCCGTTGATCTGCAGGTGGTCGGCGCGCAGCGACTCGCCCACCACCAGCACGTAGGCCTCGCGCCGCACGCCCGGCGGCAGCGGCTCGGGGCGCGTGGCGCCGAAAGTCATCCGGTCGATGTGACCACGGATCACCGCCATGGCGTTCTGGTAGTTGCCGAACTCCAGCACCCGCAGCGGCACGCCCGCCGGGTAGCTGATGAGCATGGCGCGCGGCAGCCCGCCCATGCGGTAGGCCACGGCCTTCTGCAAGCGCACCTCGTCGCTGTCGAAGTGGCCGCGCACCGCCTGGAACACGCCGGCGGCCAGCAGCGGCACGACGATGGCCAGCGGCAGCCACACCCCGAGCACCTGCCGCGCGCGGCCGGCCGGCCAGGCCAGGCCCGCGCGCGCCAGTGCCCAGGCCAGCGCCCAGGCCGCCAGCAGCATCCCCACCGCCAGCGCGATCACCCACAGGCCGGTGGTGCCCAGCCAGCTCAGCGCCTCGTTGCCGTCGGTGTCGGCGATCACCCCCAGCAAGGCGGCGTGCGTGGGCGTGCCGAACTGCGCCATGTAGAACAGCTCCAGCGGCAGCAGCGCGAAGAAGGGCGAGAGCAGCGCCACCCCGATCCAGGCCCGGCGCACGGCGGCGAACAGCATGGCCAGCAGCAGCACGTTGACCAGCAGCACGTGGACTCGGCCGGAGCCGATCATGCGGCCGCCGGGCAAGGCCTGGTTCCAGGGCTCGCCCAGCAGGTAGAGGTTGGGGTAGAGCAGCAGCAGCACGAAGGCGCCGAGCAGCACGGGCAGCAGCTTGCCGCTGCCGCGGCGTCGCGCGGCTGTGTTTTCAGAAGCAGTCATCGAGGAGTCGGGAAGTCTGGACAGGCCCGGCCCGCGCGCAAGCGCCGCGCCCCGGTGCGAAGGGGCGCATTCTAGATTGACGTTTTATTTACTTCGTATCAAATTGACTTTTTGTTGACTTTGAAAACAAATCTCAGCGCTTGCGCCGCAGCGCCAGCCACGCGGCGACGGCTGTGAAGGTGGCG
This sequence comes from Comamonas sp., assembly GCA_047606565.1. Lineage (GTDB taxonomy): Bacteria > Pseudomonadota > Gammaproteobacteria > Burkholderiales > Burkholderiaceae_C > Comamonas_F. The sequence goes on along the minus strand of JASGEH010000033.1, from coordinate 16,759 downwards.
ATGGCGGCCACCACGATCCAGAAGCCGTGCGCGTCGGCGGCCAGCGGAATGCCACCGACGTTCATGCCGAACAGGCCGGCCATGATGTTGATGGGCAGCGCCAACACGGTCACCACCGTCAGCACGAACAGGCTGCGGTTGTTGTCCTCGTTGACGTGGGCCGCGACTTCTTCCTGCAGCAGCTTGATGCGCTCCTGCAGGCCCTGCATGTCGCGCAGCACCAGCGAGAACTCCTCGCTGGCGCCTTGCAGACCCACGACGTCGTCGCGGCCCATCCAGCGCGGTGGCTGCTGCAACAGGCGAAACAGCGCGGCCGGCTCGGGCGCGAGCAGGCGCTGCAGCCGCACCAGCAGGCGGCGCAGCCGGCCCAGGCGGGCACGGCGCTGGTCCAGCCGGGCCTGCAGCAGTTCGTCCTCGATGGCGTCGACCTTGACGGTGACGCCGCGCACCACCTTCACCAGCACGTCGGCCTGCGCGCGCAGCAGGTGTTCGAGCAAGGCGGTGCTGGAGGCCGGCGCGTCGCCCTGGCGCACCGCCTGCCGCAGGCTGTCGACCGAACGCAGCGGCTTGGCCCGGGCGGTCACGATCAAGCGCGGGCCGGCGCAGATCCACAGCGTGGAGATGTCGTCGGACTCGAAGCCGAAGTCGAAGTGGATGTCGTTGAGCACCGCCACCAGCGCTTCGTCGCCGCGCTCGATGCGGGTCGAGGGCTGGCTCTCGCCCAGGGCCTCGAAGAAGTCGTCCGGCAGCCCGGCATGGCGTTCCAGCCACTTGACCGACTGCGCATGCGCCAGATTGAAATGCAGCCAGATGTAGCCGCCACCGTCGACCCGGCCTGCCTGCCCCTCCCCGGCCGCCCCGGCCAGCCGCGCCGCCGCCTCGTCCGAGCCGATCTCGCGCGCGGCGGCGGTGCAATCGCCCGGGAAGGCGTAGCCGCAGATCAGCCCGCAGGCATCTGCGCCATAGCCGCTGGCAAGCACGGAAGGTGGTGTCATGAATCAGTCACGGGATGGTCCGCCATGCTAGGCCATGCCTCATGACAAATTCATGTCAAAACACTGTCAGAACCGATAGGTCAGCGCCAGATAGGTCACGATGGGGTCGAGCGTGAGCTTGGTGCGGCTGGTGGCGACAGTGGTGCCGGTGGCCTTGACCCGCGTGGTCAGCGTGGCCTCGGTCTTGAGCGGAATGTAGGACACCGACAGCGACAGGCCCCAGTTCTTGTCGAACTGGTAGCTGGCGCCGACATTGATGACCGGGGCGAAGGACTTGCTGAGGCTGGCGGTGGTGCTGGTGGCCGCCGACGAGACGCCCAGGCTGCTGGCGAGCACGCTGTTGATGCCGGACTGCAGCCTGACCCCCGAATACCACACATAGGTGCCACCCACGCCCACGAAAGGCCGGAACTTGGCATCGCCGTCGAGGAAGGTGTAGCGCAGCAGCAGCGTCGGGCTCCACTGCCGGGCCTCGCCGATGCGGCCCACGGCGGCCAGATTGCCGCTGCCGTCGAGCTTGAATTTGGGCGGCACGCCCAGCACCGTCTCCACGCCCCAGTTACTGGAGAAGTAATACACCGCGCTCAGGCCCAGCGTGCTGGCGTTGCTGACCGTGGCCCCCGTGTTGGCGCGCGTGATCGCGCTGGAATAGCCGGCGGGCTGGACCTGCAGCGGCTGGCTCGAATCCTGCGGCGCCAGGTACAGCCACCCCGCGCCCAGCACCAGGTCGCCCGCCTGCTGGGCCTGCGCCGTGCCGCCCAGCACTGCCGTGGCCAGCGCCACCCCCATCAAGCCCTTGTTGCGTACCGTCATCTTGGTCTCCTTGTCGTGAGTCGTTGTGTCACGAAGACGAATCTACGAATCCGACCGACAACAGCCATCAGGGGCTAACCACTACGCGCGCCGCGCAGGCCCTGCCCGGCTTGGCCTGCCGCGCACACCGATCGGCTCACTCGGAAATAAAAACAGCGAATACCGATGGATTCCGCATCAAATCCATGAATCAACCATGAATCTGAAATGTCCTTTCCCCCCTCATCCCAAGAGCCGATCCACCCTCCTGGTGTAATCCCTGAGACAAAAGATCGAACGATCGTACTTTTTTAACCACACCCACGCACCCGATCCGGCTCATGCGCGCACGAAGCGCAGCAGCATTTCGGCGCTGTCGTGCGCGCGGCGCTCGATGTCGATGCCTCGGCCGAAGATCAGCGAGAAGGTGTGCTGGTTGGAGACGTTGAAGAAGCTCAGGGCGCTGATCGACATATGCAGGTCGACCAGGTCCAGCCCCGGGCGGAACACGCCTTCGGCGACGCCGCGCTCGTAGACCGCCCTGACGGCCTTGATGGCTGGCACATTGAGTGCGCGGATGGCCTCGCTTTGCGAGAGGAATTCGCCGCGGTGGATGTTCTCGTTCATCACCAGTCGGATGAAATCCTGGTTGTCCCACTGGTAGCGCACAGTGAACTCGACCAGCGCGCGCAGCGCCGCCTCAGGCGGCAGGTCGGCCAGCCGCAGGTCAGCCTCGATCTCGCGGATGCGCCGGTAGGCCTGCTCCAGCACGCGGGTGTACAGCCCCTCCTTGCTACCGAAGTAGTAATAGATCATGCGCTTGCTGGTCTTGGTGGCGCTGGCGATCTCGTCGATGCGCCCGCCGCTGAAGCCCTTGGCAGCGAACTCCGCCGTCGCCACGGCCAGGATGTCGGCCATGGTGGCCTGCGGATCGTTGGTGCGCGAGGACTCGGCCGCCGCCACACGGGCGCGCGAGCCGGCGCGCGTGGCGGGCGGCGGATCGACGGGAAAGGACATGGGTGAGGACAAGGTCACGGGCATGGGGAAGGCAAAAGGCTAGCAGATGCGAGCGTAGCCGACTGCGGCCTCTGCGGACAGGAGGCGGTGCAGGTTCTTGACTCCTGAGCGCGAAGCAGTCGCTTAGAGCGGGGGGGTCGAACGCGCCAGAGCGGCGCGTCAAAACACCTCCGATTCAGGGCAGAGCGCAGTCAGGCCCGGTTGACCACCATTTGCCATAACGGCAAGCCCTTCGGGCTGACACCAGAAAAGCCGCGCTCAGCGTTGCGCCGTTTGCCCAAGCCTTGAACACCCAATCAAGAACCTTACTCAAAATGACGCTCCCTTGAGCAGATGCTTATCAAAACCTCGCCTTGCCAAGACCTCTCCAGCCTTCCGAATGCGGGCAGGCACCTCCACCGCCGCCATAAATCCTCTGGATGGATAATTAATGACGCGATGCAAATCACCCACAATGACATTGATTGTCCGGACGGGGTCATCTTCTCGATTCAAGTAATCTTGAAGGCTGATTTCTTCATGCCGACTAATTAAATCAACCAAAGGCATTTCGATGCGCCCAGTCAAATATGCCCGGAGACTCATGTATGGCTTATGAACAATCATTGCAGTATTAAATTGGAGCCCCGCTGCAGACAGCATCCGCTTGAGAAATCTGAAGTTTTCAGCCGTATTGACACTCTGGTCCTCGACAAGGATCGCCCGATCCGGGACACCTTGAGCACGGATGATGTCGGCGAATTCAACCGCCTCCGCCCTCGACCATCCCGAGTTCGCGAGATCGTCGGTATGGGCAATGCCTCCAGACGTGGCGATCAATCCTGACCAGCCTGATTTCTGGAGACGCGCCGCTTCGACAGGCACAAATTTCTCAAAACTTCCCAGGCAAAGAATGACATCAACAGGAGCGAGATCATCCTGTCGACCAAGGAATTCCCACACCGCGATCAACTCGGGCGAGATCAATAAAGATTCGTAACCAGGAGCACGAGAAATACTCATGAAATCATCATTCCCATTCACAAGCAGCCCCCACTTTCAGGAGCAGCGAGGTTTAGATTCCGGGATCGATGTTATCCGCTTCCTGGATTCATTGCTTCGCTGTATCCGTGGCGCCAGGTTCTGATGGCGGTCCGGGCATGCAGCAGAATTCCTAGTCGTTGTCGCTGCTGATCACCCTCTGCAGGCCGCGGCCCAGCGCAAGCCGCGCCACCCCTCGCTGGCCACAGCCTCGTACGCCGCATCCTCGAAGATCGTCAGGCGAGACACGCTGAACGATCTTGAGCTTGAAATCCGTTTTTTACTTCTTCATGAGTGACGCGACGAGCACGCATGGGCAAAAGACTTCCCAGCGCTCAACCCACGTCCGCGCGGTAGGCCGTATCCAGCGTAATGGCGCCGACCGCGCGCGAGACGCAGGCGCAGATGCGGCGGTTTTCCTGTTTCTCGGCGGGCGAGAGGAAGACGTCGCGGTGGTCGATCTCGCCGTCGAGCGCGAGCACGTCCATCACGCACAGGCCGCATTCGCCGCGCCGGCAGTCGTGCAGGGCCTCGACGCCGGAGGCCTCCAGCGCGTCGAGCAGGCTGGTGCCGACCGGCACGGTGATCGCCAGGCCATGGCGCGGCACCGCCACCTGGAAGCTGTGCGCGGCCTGGGCGCCGCCGCTGCCGAAGGTCTCGAAGCGCAGGTCGGCCTCGGGCCGGCCGGCGGCGCGCCAGGCCGCGCGCAGGGCATCGAGCAGCGGCAGCGGGCCGCAGGCGTAGAGCTGCCCGCCGGGCGGCAGGACCGCGATTTCGGCGGCCACGTCCAGCCGCTGGCCCTGGGCGCTGGCCAGGCAGCGCAGCGACTCGCCCAGCAGCGGGCGCAGTTCGTCGGCATAGGCCATGTCCTCGGGTGTGCGCGCGGCGTAGGCCATGCGCACCTCGCGCCCGAGCCGCGCCAGCCGCTGCGCCATAAACACCAGCGGCGTGATGCCGATGCCGCCGGCCACCAGCAGGTAGGCCGGTGCCTGCAGCGCCAGCGGAAAGTGATTGCGCGGCGTGCCGATCTGCAGCCGATCGCCCACCTTCAGGCGCCAGAGCGCGCGCGAGCCGCCCAGGCCGTCGTCCTGCCGCTTGACGGCGATGCGGTAGTGCGCCGGCCGCGCCTCGCCCACCAGCGAATAGTGGCGCAGCCAGCCGTCCACGCGCACCTGCAGGTGCGCGCCGGGCTCGTGCGGCAGGACGGCGCCGTCGAGCGGGGCCAGCAGGAATTCGCGGACGCTGGGCGTGACATCGCGCAGGCCGGCGACGCGGGCTTCGGCGAGGGACTGGTGGGCAATCATGCGGGTCTCCATGCGACGCCCGGAGGCGCCGGAATAACAAGGGGGCGGACGAAGGAGCCAGGAAGCGGCGGCGGCCGGATCCAGGGCTCGGCGGATCAGGCCTGGGCGCGCTGGATGAGCGTGGCGCCGGCAGGCGCAGCGGCACTGGCCGGCGCGCGCAGCACGCGCTGCAGGTTGTGGCGGGCGATGCGCGAGTGCTCGCGCATCAGCGCCTCGGCGCGGCCGCCTTCGCGGGCCTCGATGGCCGCCAGCACCTGCCAGTGCTGGTGCTGGGCGATGGTCAGCACGTCGCGCGCGCCGGGCGAGTGGCTCTCGCGGATCACCAGGGCCGAGGGCGAGGCGAAGGGCAGCCGGCTGGCGCGTTCGAACTGGCGCGCGATCACCGGCGAGTCGGCCATGGCGTGGATCTGCGCGTGGAAGGCTTCGTTGAGGCGCTGGTAGCGCGAGATGCCCTCGTCGTCGAGCGCCGGCGCGGCCAGCACGCGGTCGATGTCGGCCAGGCAGCGGCGCGCCGTCTCCAGCGGGCCGCGCGCGACGCCGCGTTCGGCCGCCAGGCGGGCCAGCAGCCCTTCGAGGCTGCCGCGCAGCTCGATGGCGTCGGCCACGTCGCGCTCGTGGAAGACCCGCACGCCGTAGCCGCCGCCGGCCACCGCCTCCAGCAGGCCCTCGTCTTCCAGCCGCGCCAGCGCCGCGCGCACCGGCGTGCGCGAGACGCCCAGGCGCTCGACCACCGACAGCTCGGTCAGCCGCGTGCCCGAGGGCAGTTCGCCCGACAGGATCAGCTCGCGCAGCCTCAGTTGCGCCTTGATGGCCTGCGAGGCGCCGGCCGTTTGCACAGACGCCGGCACGGACGAAAGAGCTGCGGCCGCTGCTGCGCCGGCTGCGGGCGGTGGACCCAGGTCGCGCGCCATCACGCCACCTGCCGGATCGGCACCACGCGCGGCGGCGGCGCCTCGCGCTCGACCATCCGGTCGATGAGCCGGCGCGCCCACATCGCGCCGGCGTCGATGTTGAGGTTGTAGAAGGTGTGGCCGGGGCGCTCGTCGAGCGCCTTTTGCTGCGCCTCCAGCACCAGCTCGTCCTCTCGGAAGATGGTGGCCACGCCCTCGCGCAGCTGGTGCGTCAGGCGCTGCTCGCCCAGGCAGTAGTTGCGCGCGAAAGCCCAGAAATAATGGCAAGTGCCATCGGTCTCGGGCGTGATGGTGTTGAGCACGTAGCCGTTGACGCCGCGGCTGCGGTCGCCCTGGCGCGGGTCGCCGGCATTGCCGCCGGGCGGGATGGCGCCGCTGCCGGCCTCGGCCACGCCGACGTCGATGGTGACCGTGCACGGCGCCTCGAAGCGGATGATCTGCCAACGGTCGACCGGCCCCTGGTAGCCGCGCGCGTGCTGGATCTGCCCGGCCCAGAACGGCGGCGGCTCGACGCCGGCCATCCAGCGCGTGACGGTGGCGGTGCGGTCGCCATGGGTGGCCACGAAAGGCGCCTCGGCCACCGCGCGGTTGCCGATCGACGAGCCGTGCACAAAGGTCTCGTGCGTCAGGTCCATCAGGTTGTCGACCACCAGGCGGTAGTCGCACTGGACGGTGATGAGCTTGCCGTCGCCGGCCCAGTCCGGGTCGTCGTTCCAGTGCATGTCCGGGATCAGCGCCGGGTCGGCCAGGGCCGGGTCGCCGGGCCAGATCCAGATGAAGCGGTGCTTCTCGGCCACCGGGTAACTGCGCACGCAGGCCGAGGGGTTGAGCGTTTCCTGGCTGGGCATGTGGGTGCAACGGCCGGCGGCGTCGTAGACCAGGCCGTGGTAGCCGCAGACCACCTCGTCGCCTTCGAGCCGGCCCATGGACAGCGGCAGCAGCCGGTGCCAGCAGGCGTCTTCGAGCACCGCCACCTGGCCGTCGCCGCGGCGGTACATGACCACTTTCTGGTTGCAGATGGTGCGCGCCAGCAAGGCGTGCCGCACCTCGACATCGTAGGCCGCCGCGTACCACGCATTGAGCGGGAAGCGAGGGGCCGCCTGGGGGTTCATCGTCTTCATGTTGGTTCTCCACGCCTTGCGGCAGGCGGGCGGCGGGCACCGTGGGTGTGCCCGTCCGCGCCTGGAGACCAATGTATACAGAGCTGATAAAAACAAGGGTTGAGACAAACCCTAACCCAGGGAAACCCCTTAAATAATCAGAAAATTCAAAGAACTCTGTATACCGTCACACACGCTCACCGCCGCGATGCTCTGGGTCGGTGGAGTCCACGAGGGGCACGATCTCCGTGAAGTCCAGCCGCATGCCCTGGTGGGGGATGCCCACTTCCTCGAAGGGCTCGCCGCAGGGCGTGAAGCCGTGGCGCCGGTAGAAGGCCATGGCGGCCTGCTGCGCGTGCAGTTGCACCGCGCGGTCGCCGCGCTGGCGAGCCACGTCGAGCAGACCGTCGAGCACCGCCGCGCCATGGCCCTGCCCGCGCACGCCGGCCTCCACCGCCATGCGGCCGATGCGCGCAACGCCGTCTTCGGCCGGCAGCAGCCGCCCGGTGGCAATGGGCTGGCCCAGGCGGTTGTAGCGCACCGCGTGCACGGCGCCGGCATCCGCTGCATCCCATTCGTCCTCGGCCGCGACGCCCTGCTCCTGCACGAAGACGTGCAGGCGCACCACCTGCGCATCGGCCCCCAGGGCCGCCCAGTCGCCGAGCTTGAGCCCGGCCAGCGGCTCGCCCCGCGCGTCGCCGGCCAGAGCCTGGCGCAGCTCGTCGGGCACACGGCGCGGCTGGCGGCCGTCACGGGCGGGCGGGGCGGCGTTCATGGCGAACCTCCGGTAGCGAAGGCCGCACGCAAGGCCCGCGCCAGATCGGCATGGGCCTGGCGGGCCTCGGGCAGCGCGCGGCCCATCTTGATGAATTCGTGCGTCACGCCCCGGTAGATGTCGAGATCGACCTGCACCCCGGCGCGGCGCAGCTTGTCGGCATACAGCAGGCCCTCGTCGACCAGGCTGTCGCATTCGGCCAGGCCGATCCAGGCCGGCGCCACGCCGTCCAGGTCGTCGGCGCAGAGCGGCGCGAAGCGCCAGTCGTCGCGGTCGCGGGCGTCGCGCACGTAATGCTCGAAAAACCAGGTGATGGCCTCGGCCTCCAGCACGTAGCCACGCGCGTAGGTGGCGTGCGAGGGGGTGTCCTGGTGGCCGGTGCAGCCCGGGTAGATCAGGGCCTGCAGCGCCAGCGGGCGGCCGGCGTCGCGCGCCAGGATGGCGCAGACGGCGGCCAGCGTGCCGCCCGCGCTGTCGCCGGCCACGGCCACCCGGGTGCCGTCCAACCCCCAGTCGCCCAGGCGCCCGTCGAGCAGGGCCGACAAGGCGTCCCAGGCGTCGTGCACGGCGGTCGGGAACTTGTGCTCGGGCGCCAGCCGGTAGTCCAGCGACAGCACCGCGCAGCCGGCCAGCCCCGCGATCTCGCGGCACAGGTGGTCGTGCGTGCGCACGCCGCCAATGGTGAAGCCGCCGCCGTGCAGATACAGCAGCACCGGCAGCCGCGCGTGGCCGGGCGCGTACAGCCGCGCGGGCAGCGCCGCGCCGTCGCGCGCGGGCAGGGTCAGGTCCTCCACCCGCGCCAGTTCGCGGCGCGGCACCTCCAGCACCTGGGCGCCACTGTCGTAGGCGGCGCGCGCCTGCGCGGGGGTCAGCTCGTGGAAGGACGGCCGGGCGGCGCGGCGCATGCGCGCGATCACGTCGCGCATGGCCGCCGTCAGCGGCGCGGGGGCAGGAACGGAGGACATGGCGGTCGAGGGATGCGGCTTATTTCTTGAGGCCCTGCAGCTTGGCGAAAGCGTTGGCCATGGCGTTGCCGCCCACCGGCTGCGCGGCGCCGGCGCGGCCGTTGCCCAGGTGGCGGCCAGCGCCGCGCCCAGCGCCCTCGAAGCGGTTGTCGCGCGGCGCGTCGCGCCGGGCCGGGGCGGCGTCGAGCCGCATGCTCAGGCTGATGCGCTTGCGCACGGGATCGACCTCCAGCACCTTCACCTTCACGATGTCGCCGGTCTTGACGACTTCGCGCGCGTCCTCGACGAACTTGTTGGCGAGCTGGCTGACGTGCACCAGCCCGTCCTGGTGCACCCCAAGATCGATGAAGGCGCCGAAGGCGGCCACGTTGCTGACCGTGCCTTCGAGCACCATGCCTTCCTTCAGATCGGCGATATCTTCCACGCCGTCGTTGAAGCGCGCCACCTTGAAGTCCGGGCGCGGGTCGCGGCCAGGCTTTTCCAGCTCGGCCAGGATGTCCTGGACGGTGACCACGCCGAACTGCGCGTTGGCGAAGGTCTCGGCCTTGAGGCCCTTGAGCACCTCCGGGCGGCCCATGAGCTCGGCGATGGGCCGCGCGGCCTGCGCCAGCATCTGCTCGACCACCGGATAGGTCTCGGGGTGGACGCCGGTCACATCCAGTGGGTTCTCGCCACCGCGGATGCGCAGAAAGCCCGCGCTTTGCTCGAAGGTCTTGGCGCCCAGGCCGGTGACGGCCAGCAGTTGCTGGCGGTTGCGGAAGGCGCCATTGGCCTCGCGCCAGCGCACCACCGCCTTGGCCACGCCCGCCGACAGGCCCGAGACGCGCGCCAGCAGCGGCGCGCTGGCGGTGTTGAGGTCCACGCCGACGGCGTTCACGCAGTCCTCGACCACCGCGTCGAGGGTACGCGCCAGCTCGCTCTGGTTGACGTCGTGCTGGTACTGGCCCACGCCGATGCTCTTGGGGTCGATCTTGACCAGCTCGGCCAGCGGGTCCTGCAGCCGGCGCGCGATGCTGGCGGCGCCGCGCAGGCTGACGTCCACGTCGGGCATTTCCTGGCTGGCGTATTCGCTGGCCGAGTAGACCGAGGCGCCGGCCTCGCTGACCACCACTTTCTCGATGGCGTAGGGCGCATCCTTGGCCAGCAGCTTGATGAGGTCGGCGGCCAGCTTGTCGGTCTCGCGGCTGGCCGTGCCGTTGCCGATGGCGATCAGGTTGACGCCGTGCTTCATGCACAGCCGCGCCAGGGTGTGCAGCGCGCCGTCCCAGTCGCGGCGCGGCTCGTGCGGGTAGACCGTCGAGGTATCGACCAGCTTACCGGTAGCGTCCACCACCGCCACCTTCACGCCGGTGCGGATGCCGGGGTCCAGGCCCATCACGGTGCGCGTGCCGGCCGGCGCGGCCAGCAGCAGGTCGCGCAGGTTGTCGGCGAAGACCTTGATGGCGACCTTCTCGGCGTCCTCGCGCAGGCGCGAGAACAGGTCGCGCTCGGTCGAGAGGCTCAACTTGACGCGCCAGGTCCAGGCCACCGCCTTGCGGATCAGGTCGTCGGCGGCGCGGCCGGCGTGGCTCCAGCCCAGGTGCAGGGCGATGCGACCTTCGGCCACGCTGGGCTTGCCGGGCTCCGGTTCGACGGGAAGCACCAGCTTGGCGTCGAGGATTTCGAGCTGGCGGCCGCGAAAGACCGCCAGCGCGCGGTGCGAGGGCACGCGGCCGATCGGCTCGTCGTAGTCGAAATAGTCGCGGAACTTGGCGACGTCCGGGTGGTTCTCGTCCTTGCCGTCGATCTTCTTGCTGCGCAGCAGCCCCTCGTTCCACAGCCATTCGCGCAGCGACTGCACCAGCACCGCGTCCTCGGCCCAGCGCTCGGCCAGGATGTCGCGCACGCCGTCGAGCACGGCCGGCACGGTGGTGAAGTCGCTGCCGTCCTCGCCCTTGGCGGGCCGGACGAAGGCGGCGGCCTCGTCGGCTGGCACCCGGGTGGGATCGGCGAACAGCTTGTCGGCCAGCGGCTCGATGCCGTTCTCGCGCGCGATCTGGCCCTTGGTGCGGCGCTTTTGCTTGTACGGCAGGTAAAGGTCTTCCAGTTCCTGCTTGGTCGGCGCGGCCGCGATGGCGGCCTGCAATTCGGGCGTGAGCTTGCCCTGCTCGGCGATGCTCTTGAGCACCGCCTCGCGCCGGTCCTCCAGCTCGCGCAGGTAGCCCAGGCGCTGTTCGAGTTCACGCAGTTGCACGTCGTCGAGGCCGCCGGTGGCCTCCTTGCGGTAACGCGCCACGAAAGGCACCGTGGCGCCGCCATCGAGCAGGCCGACGGCGGCCGTGACCTGTTCGATGCGAACCTTCAGTTCGCTGGCTATCTGCTGGAAGATCTTGTTCAACGTTGACTCTCTCGCGCGGTCTGGCGGCGCGGCGGCACGCCCATGAAATGAAAACTGGCGAGTGTGCCACAGGCCCCCGGCGGCCATGCCAGGACCAGAACGAGGCGAAAAAAAGACAAAAAGACACACAGTTCAACGTGCGGTATGCACTTTTCAATCACTTAATAGAAATCACTCTCAGTATTTCTTAAACTCGCGCTCCGTCAGCCAAGCTCCACGCCAGGCCGGCCGCCTCGGTCATCCCGGGACTGGCCGCCGCAAGATCGTTCCGAGCCCAGCCAGCCCTTCGACACATCCTTCCAGTCTTTTCATGTCCACCTCCTCATCCCGTCGCCGCGTCCGCGCTGCCACCCGCCCCCGCCTGCTCGCCATCGCCGCCCAGGCCGCCCTGCTGGGGCTTTGCGCCACCGCCCAGGCCCAGACTTCCACCGAAAACACCGAGGACGCCCCGGCCGCCACCGGCGTCACGCTCGGGACGGTCACCGTCAAGGCCAAGGCCGAGGCCCCCACCCTGGGCAACGTCACCACCGTGGACGGCGCCGAGTTGAGCAACGCCACCAGCATGGCCGACGCCATCCGCAACCGCCCGCTGATCAGCGCGCCGGGCTCGGTCGCCGGGCACGGCAACTTGTGGGATGGCAGCGGCACGAATGGCTACAACATCCGGGGCGTGGAAGGCAACCGCATCGGCCTGGACACCGACGGCATCGAGCTGCCGGCCGCCGCGCCGCAGCCCGACGCTGGCAACGCCAGCGGCACCGCCATCGGCCGCGACTACATCGACCCCGAGGTCTACCGCCAGATCCGCATCGCCTCCGGCACCCCGGCGGCCGGCAGCGCCGAAGGCAGCGGGCTGGGCGGCCGCGTCTCCTTCCTGAGCAAGACGCCGGAGGACTACCTGATCGGCGGCAAGACCACCTACCTGAGCCTGAAGGCGGGCTACAACGGCGCCGACCGTTCATGGAACGAAGCCGTCACCGGCGCCGCGCGGCTGGGCGACACCTTGCAGGCCTTGGTCGTGTACTCGCGCCGCGATGGCCACGAGGGCGAGAACTACGGCGACGTGCCGACCTCCGAGAGCACCGACTTCCGCTCCAACGCCCTGCTCACGCGCTTCGTCTGGACGCCCAACGACAGCAATAAATTCGGCCTGACGGCCGACCTCTACGACCGCAAGGACAATCGCCAGCTGTCGTCCACCGCCTTCACCAACGCCAGCGGCGGCAACAGCTACCCCTACGGCGCCAGCCAGACCAGCACCACCCGGCGCGACCGCATCAGCCTGGACCACGCCTTCCGCGCCAGCCCGGGCTTCGCCCTGTTCGACAGCATCAAGACCACGGTCTATTACCAGGACAGCGAGAAGAGCGACTACACGGTCGCCAAGAATTCCACCGCCTCCTACACCCGCTACATCGACACCGGCCTCTACACCAAGACCGCCGGCCTGAACAGCGAAGCGGTCAAGCAACTGTCGGACGCCGACACGCTGCACTACGGCCTGAGCCTGAACTGGACCAACGAGCGCCGCCCGTGGACGGAAACCCGCATTTCCACCTCCACCGGCTCGGTCGTCAGCGGCTACCCCACCAGCAGCGACCGCATGGCCGAGACCGACACCACCAAGCTCGCGCTCTACGCGCGCGACGAGCACCGCTTCGAGCTGGCCGGCCACCAGGCCACCTTCACGCCCAGCCTGCGCGCCGAGTACATCCACAGCTCGCCGGGTGACCTGAGCAACTACAGCTCCACCGCCGTCGGCACGATCAAGAGCGAGAGCACCGCCTTCCTCGCGCCCAGCCTCAACCTCACCTATGCGCTGACGCCGGGCTTCAACGCCTACGCTCAATACAGCCATGGCGTGCGCGTGCCTACCGCGGGCGAGCGGACCGGCATCTACGATCCGGGCCGCGGCTACGCCATCCTCGGCAACCCCGACCTGAAGCAGGAAACCAGCAACACGCTGGAACTCGGCACCAAGGGCGAAGTCGCCCCCGGCATCACCCTCGACGCCTCGGCCTTCTACAGCCGCTACAAGAACTTCATCGACTACAAGCAGACCACCAGTTCCTTGTACACCCTGGCCTATGTGATGACCAATCTGGCCAATGTCGATATCTACGGCGCCGAACTGACGAGCCGCATCGACTGGGGCCGCTACCTGCCCGAAGCGCGCGGCTACAGCAGCACGCTCGGCCTCGGCATCGCCCACGGCAGCTCGCAGGACACGGACGGCAACAAGGGCGGCGTGAACTCGGTGGCCCCGGCCCGCGTCAGCCTGACCCTGGCCTATGACGACCCGGCCCAACGCTTCGGCCTGAGCTTCACCACCACCGCGGTCAAGGCCAAGCAGCCCGGCGACGATGTCACGCGTGGCTACACCGCCAGCAACAGCTACTCGCGCGTGCCCGGCTACACCCGCTTCGACCTCGGCGGCTACTGGAACGTGCGCAAGAACCTGCGCATCGACCTCGCACTCAACAACCTGAGCGACAAGAAGTATTGGGACTACAGCTCGGTGCGCATGCTGACCAGCTCGACGCTGTTCGCCAGCTCCACGGCCGCCGGCCGCAACGCGGCGATCAGCGCCACGCTGACGTTCTGATCGCGGGGGCGTCTTGCCCCCGATGCGCCCGGGACGGCATCGCGTCATGCCGTCCCGGCGCCGGGTTGCCACGCGGGTTGTCCCGCCCAGGGTTTTCCCCACATCGCTTGTCACCTCGCCCGACGGCAACGCCAGTCAGCGCGATGTCTTCACGGTGGCGGCCGAGGCCTGAACGACGTTCACCCCGCCACCCCCCGCAGCCCGGCCAGCAGGTCCTGGCGCTCGGTATCGAAAGCCCGGGCCTGGGCCAGCAGCCACTGCTCGACGGGCGCCAGCCGCGCCTGGCTGCCCGGCGGGCAGACGAACACGTAGCGCGCCTGGGCCGGCACGCGGCAGCCGAACAGCGGCAGCAGCCGGCCGCGCGCCAGATCGTCGCCGATCAGCGCCGTGTGGCCCAGCGCCACGCCCTGGCCCGCGCAGGCCGCGCTCTGCGCGAGCATCGACAGGTTGTAGATCCGGCCCGCCGCCCAGTCCGGCGCCGCCAGCCCCATGCAGGCGAACCAGTGCGCCCATTCGGCATGCGGCGCGGCGCCATCCCAGGGGCTGGAGTCGTGCAGCAGCAGGTCCGCCGTCAAGTCCCCGGGCCCGCACAGGCCCGGGTGCGCCGCCACGAAGGCCGGGCTGGCCACCGGCACCAGCCATTCATCGAGCAGCGGACGCGCGTACAGATCCGGGTAGGCGCCCAGGTCGAAGCGCAGCGCCGCGTCCACCCCATCGTCGCGCATGCGCTGGCGGTCGAGCGCGTGGAACTCGGCCTGCACCCGCAGGCCGGTTTGCGGATGCTGCTGGAAGAAACTGCCCAGGCGCGGCGTCAGCCACGCCATGGCGAACGAAGGCGAGCAACTCAGCACCACCGGCCCGGCACCGGGCACCTGGCGCAGCGCGGCCAGCGCCTGCTCGATGGCCTGCAGCGACTCGTGCAGCACCGCGCCCAGCCGCTGGCCCTCGGCCGTGGGCGCCAGTGCGCGCGGCGCGCGCCGCAGCAGCGGCCGGCCCAGCCATTGTTCGAGCTGCCTGACCTGCTGGCTGACGGCGCCCTGCGTCACGCACAGTTCGTCGGCCGCGCGCGTGAAGCTGCCGTGGCGCGCCGTCGCCTCGAAACAGCGCAGCCAGGCCAGCAGGGAGGGTGACAGCAGCGGCGTCCGGGTGTTCATCTCTTCATTAGTTTCACTATGGCTTTTCTCGACTATAAGTGACTTGCCCGCACGGCATCGCTCGCCAAGAATCCAGGTCTTTCCTCTGCTTGATCCCGGCCATGACAACCACCCAACGCAACCGCCCCGAGACCCTTGCACGCCTGAAAAACGCGCAGCCTCTGCTGTGGCTCAACCCCGGCCGCACGGCTGACGCCCCCGCCGCCACCGACGTCGGCCCCGCGCTCGCCGAAGCCAGCGCGGGCGCTGCCGCGCCAGCCCCGCAATTCATTAGTCTGGCTGACATCCAGGCCGCCCAATCGCGCTTCGACCGCTGCGCGCCGCTGCTGGCCGGCCTGTTTCCGGAGCTGGCCGACACGGCGGGCGTCATCGAGTCGCCGCTGCGCGCCGCCCCGGCCCTGGGCGCGGCACTCGGCCTGGCCGAGGACCAGGGGCAGCTCTTCATCAAGCAGGACCATGCGCTGCCCGTGGCCGGCTCGATCAAGGCGCGCGGCGGCATGCACGAGGTGCTGGAGCACGCCGAGCGCGTGGCCATCGCCCACGGCCTGCTGCCCGCCGAGCCAGATGCCCGCACCGACTGCCGCGTGCTGGCGCACGAAGCCGCGCGCGCCGTCTTCGCCCGCCACGGCGTGGCCGTGGGCTCCACCGGCAACCTGGGCCTGAGCATCGGCGTGATCGCCTCGGCGCTGGGCTTCCAGGCCAGCGTGCACATGTCGGCCGACGCCAAGGACTGGAAAAAGGCACGCCTGCGCCAGCGCGGCGTGCAGGTGGTCGAGCACACGGGCGACTACGCGCAGGCCGTGGCCCGGGGCCGCGCCCAGGCCTCCGCCGACCCGCTGGCCCATTTCGTCGACGACGAGCGCTCGCTCTCGCTGTTCCTGGGCTACGCGGCGGCGGCCTTCGGCCTGCGGCGCCAACTGGCCGAACAGGGCGTGGCGGTGGACGCAGAACACCCGCTCTTCGTCTACCTGCCCTGCGGCGTGGGCGGCGCGCCGGCCGGCATCGCCTTCGGCATCCGGCAGGTGCTGGGCCCGCACGCGCACTGCTTCTTCGCCGAGCCGGTGCAGTCGCCCTGCGTGCTGGTGCAGATGATGGACGGCTCCGACGGCCCGCAAGGCCCGCACCCCACGGTCTACGACTACGGCCTGGACAACCGCACCGAGGCCGACGGCCTGGCCGTGCCGCAGGCCTCGCGCCTGGCCTGTGCGGCCATGCGCGGCGTGCTGGCGGGCATCTACACGGTCGAGGACGCGCAATTGCTGCGCTGGGTCTACCAGCTCGAACAGGCCGAGGGACTGCGCGTGGAGCCCTCGGCCACCGCCGGCCTGGCCGGCCCGGCCCAGTTGATCGGCTCGCCCGAGGGCCGGCACTACCTGCGGACCCACGGGCTGGAGGCGCATCTGGCGCAAACCACGCACCTGGTCTGGACCACCGGCGGGCTGTTCGTGCCGCCCGCGCAGTACCAGCGTTTCTGGGAAGCCGGCCGCCAGTTGCAGGACGCCGCCAACTGACGGCCGGCCAGGGCGAATCGTTTATCCGCCGAAGCGGGCCGGATCGTAGGGCGCCGGGTCCACGTAGGTGGCCTCGCCGCACAGGCGCTCGGCCAGCAGGCGAGCGGTGGCCGGCCCCAGCGTGAAGCCCTGGTGGCCGTGGCCGAAATGGAACCACAGGCCGCGATGGCGCGGTGCCGGGCCGATCACGGGCAGCATGTCCACCGTGCAGGGGCGCGCGCCCAGCCAGGGCG
>JASGEH010000032.1:0-4291 GCA_047606565.1 Comamonas sp. | reverse complement strand
CCGAGCCCGCGCCCGGCCAGGGCGACTGGCCCTCGGCGGCGGCCGGCACGCCGCCGGCCGCACGCGCCGGCCAGCAGACCATGGACGAACTGCTCGGCGACAAGGCCCTGCTGCACGACCCCATCGGCGACCTGATCGCGCGCCAGCAACAGCAGGTGTCGCCGCCAGTCGCCAGTGCGCCGCGCCCGGCACTGCCGCCGGCGCCACGCCCCGGCCTGCCGCTGCCACCGCCCACCAACCGCTCCGAAACCCGCGCTGCCAGCGCGCCGCCGGCCTCGCCGCGCGTGCAGCAGAAGGTCGACCGGCTGATCATCGTCGCGCTCGACCCCGGCCATGGCGGCGAGGACCCGGGTGCCATCGGCCCCAATGGCACCTACGAGAAGACCGTGGTGCTGCAGATCGCCTTCAAGCTGCGCGACCGCATCAACGCCCAGCCCAATATGCGCGCCTTCATGACGCGCGACGCCGATTTCTTCGTGCCGCTCTACACCCGCGTCGAGAAGGCCCGCCGCGTGCAGGCCGACCTGTTCATGAGCATCCACGCCGACGGCTTCACCGACCCCTCGGTCAAGGGCGGCGGCGTGTACGCACTCTCCACCAAGGGCGCCACCAGCGCGCAGGCGCGCTTCATCGCGCAAAAGGAAAACCAGTCGGACCTGATCGGCGGCGTCAACGTCGGCGTGCAGGACCGCAACATCCAGCGCATCATGCTCGACATGAGCACCACGGCGCAGATCCGCGACTCCATGGTGCTGGGCAAGTACCTCATCAACCCGATGAGCACGGTGGGCAACATGCACAAGAAGTATGTCGAGCAGGCCGGCTTCGCCGTGCTCAAGGCACCCGACATCCCGAGCGTGCTGGTGGAGACCGCCTTCATCACCAACCCGGACGAGGAGCGCAAGCTCAAGACCACCAACTTCCAGGACGACATGGCCGACGCGCTGATGCGCGGCATCCTGGCGTACTTCAAGAACAACCCGCCGCTGGCGCGCAACCGGCAGGCTTGACCGGGGCTCTCGGCCCAGTCGTGACCAGGCCACGGTCAGGTCACGACCGGATCGCAGCCGGGTCGCGCTGCCCAGACGGCTGTTCAGACGTAGCGCCGCGCCCCCGGGTCTCGGCAAAAGCCCCACAGCTGCATGCCGGCCTGGCGCGCGATGCCGACGGCCAGCGAGGTCGGCGCCGAGATCGTCGCCAGCACCGGGATCTGCAGGCGCGCGCACTTGCGCACCAGCTCGTAGCTGGCGCGGCTCGACATCACGACGAAGCCACCCGCCGGCCCGGCCAGCACGGCATCGGGGCCGCCCCTGCTCCCCCCCGCTACGCTCCCTTCGCCGAAATGCAGCCGGCCGGTGCGCGCCAGCCGGCCGATCAGCTTGTCGAGCGCGTTGTGGCGGCCCACGTCTTCCAGCACCTCGGCCAGGCTGCCGTCCGGCAACGCCCAGCCGGCGGCGTGCACGGCACCGGTGCGGCCGTTGAGCGCCTGCAGCCCCGGCAGGGCGGCGCAGGCGTCGAGCACCACGTCCGCCGACAAGGCCGCCAGCCAGCCGGGCGCAGCCACCGGCTCGGGCCGCAGGTCCAGCGCCTGCAGGCTGTCGATGCCGCAGACGCCGCAGCCGGTGCGCCCGGCCAGCGCGCGGCGCATGGCCTTGAGGCGCGCGAAGCAGTGGCTGGCGATCTCCAGGCGCACCTCGCACGCGCCGGTGCCGGCGGGCCATGCCTCCACCGCACCGGCCGTGCCCATCGCCCCCGCCGTGGCCGGCGCGCAGGCCGGCAGCGCCACGACGTCGATGCCCCGGCAATCGGCAGGCGTGTCGATCACGCCCTCGCTCAGGGCGAAGCCCAGCGCGAAGTCTTCGAGGTCTTGCGGCGTGAGCATCATCACCGCATGCGAGATGCCGTTGAAGACCAGCGCCACGGGCACCTCGGCCACCACCACGTCGTCCACGGTCTCGACCGCCGCCGTGCCGCGCGCCAGGCGCTGCACACGCTGGCGGGCCAGCGCGGGCGCAAGCGCCTCGGGCGGGGAAGGATGTGCCCCGCTCATGGCCGCACCCCCTCCGCGTCCGAAACATCCACTGGCGCTTGCGCGGGCTCCTGTCCCCGCGCCATCGCCTGCGCCCGCGCGAGCAGCGCCAGCCATCGGCCGCACTGGGCGCGCCCCGTCTCGGTGATGAAGATCACCCAGCGCTGCGCGTCGCGCTCGACCCGGACCCAGCCCGGCCCGGCCTCGCCGACTTCACCCATGGTGCTGAGCTGGCGCAGCAGCACGCTGGCGCCCAGCCCCAGCCGCTTGCCCAGACCGGGCAGCGACAGGCCGCTGCCGTCCGCCTGCGCGGCCAGTTCGTGCAGGATGGCGAAGGCGAACTCGTCCACGCCAGCCAGCTCGTCCAGCATGGCCTGTTCACTCGGCTGCTCATGGGCCAGGGCGGCGGCGGCCGGCAGGGCCGCGCCGGACTCGGCCAGGGGAAACAGGGGTGAGGTCATCGTGCGCGCTCGGCCCTGAACCATGGCTCAGGCCGTGGCCGGGACAGGGCGCTCGACGGCGGCATCGGGCGCGGTGGCTTCGTTCGGCACCAGCACCACCGGGATCGCCTTGGAGGTGGGCGTGCCGGCGATCAGGGCGCGCGCGGACAGCGGCACCAGCGGGTTGGTTTCCGGATAGTAAGCCGCGATGTTGCCGCGCGGGATGTCGTAGGCCACCAGCTTGAAGCGGTCGGCACGGCGTTCCTGGCCGTCGTCCCAGACGGTCTTCATGTCGATCCAGTCGCCGTCCTTGAGGCCGAGCTGCCGGATGTCCTCGGGGTGGATGAAGACCACGCGGCGCTGGCCGAAGACGCCCCGGTAGCGGTCGTCGTTGCCGTAGACGGTGGTGTTGTACTGATCGTGCGAGCGCGTGGTGACGAGGGTGAAGACCACCGTGTCGCGCACCCGGGCGCGCGCGCGGTGCAGCGGCGTGTCGGTGGGCACGGCGTGGACGTAGAAATTGACCTTGCCCGTGGCGGTGCGCCAGACCCGCTCGCGCGCGGTGTTGCGCAGGTGGAAGCCGCCGGGCGCGGCCACGCGCTGGTTGAAGTCCTTGAAGTCGTCGAACACCTTCTCGATCTCGTCGCGGATGCGGGCGTAGTCCTCCACCAGCCACAGCCAGTCGATGCGGCTCTTGCCCGAGCCGCGCAGGCCGAGGGTGGCCTCGGCCATGTGGGCGACGATGGCGGGCTCGGACATCAGGTGGGCGGATGCCGGCGGGTTGATGCCCGAGGAGAGATGCACCATGCTCATCGAGTCCTCCACCGTCACGCCTTGCGGACCCGTGGCCTGCCGGTCGATTTCGGTGCGGCCCAGGCAGGGCAGGATCAGCGCCTCGCGGCCATGCACCAGGTGGCTGCGGTTGAGCTTGGTGGCGATGTGCACGGTCAGCGCGCAATTGCGCAGCGCGCGCCAGGTGGCGTGGGTGTCGGGAGTGGCAGCGGCGAAATTGCCGCCCAGCGCGATGAACACCTTGCCCGGGCGCGCCAGCATGGCCTCGATGGCTTCGACCGTGTCGACGCCGTCGCGGCGCGGCGCGGCGAAGCCGTAGACCTGTTCGAGCCGGTCGAGCAGCGCCGCCGGCGGCTTCTCCCAGATGCCCATGGTGCGGTCGCCCTGCACGTTGCTGTGGCCGCGCACCGGGCACAGGCCGGCGCCCGGGCGGCCGATGTTGCCGCGCATCAGCAGCAGGTTGCCGATCATCTGGACGGTGGCCACCGAATGCGGGTGCTGGGTGATGCCCATGCCCCAGCAGGCAATCGCGCTGCGGGCGTTCTTGTAAACCTCGGCGGCGGCGCGGATCTGCGCCTCGCTCAGGCCCGACTCCTGCTCCAGCAGGTCCCAGCGCTCGGCGCGCAAATCCGCCACCACGGCCTCGAAACCGGTGGTGTGCTCGGCGATGAAGGCGTGGTCCAGCACCACCTCGCCCGCGTCCTCGCACTCGACCAGGTGCTTCATCATGCCCTTGATGACGGCGAAGTCGCCGCCCACGCGCAACTGGTAGTAATGCGTGCTGATGGGCGTAGAGCCGCCGGTGGCCATCTCGACCTTGGACTGCGGGTCGGCGAAGCGCTCCAGCCCGCGCTCGCGCATGGGGTTGAAGCTGACGATCCGGGCCCCGCGCTTGGCCGCGTGGCGCAGCTCGCCGAGCATGCGCGGGTGGTTGGTGCCGGGGTTCTGGCCGAAGATGAAGATGGCCTCGGCCTGCTCGAAATCGTCGAGCAGCACCGTGCCCTTGCCCACGCCGACCTGCGGACGCATG
>JASGEH010000031.1:0-11692 GCA_047606565.1 Comamonas sp. | reverse complement strand
TCGGTGAATTCGAGCTTGACGCGCAGGTCGGGCTTGTCGGAGCCGTAGCGCGCGGCCGCTTCCTGGTAGGTCATGATCGGGAACTCGCCCAGGTCGATGCCGGCGGCGTTCTTGAACACCGTGGCGATCATGTCCTGGAACAGCGCGCGGATGTCCTCCTCCGACAGGAAGGAGGTCTCGATGTCGATCTGCGTGAACTCGGGCTGGCGGTCGGCGCGCAGGTCCTCGTCGCGGAAGCACTTGGTGATCTGGTAATAGCGGTCGAAGCCGGAGACCATCAGCAGTTGCTTGAAGAGCTGGGGCGACTGCGGCAGCGCGAAGAAGTGGCCGTCGTGCACGCGGCTGGGCACCAGGTAGTCGCGCGCGCCCTCGGGCGTGGACTTGCCCAGCATGGGCGTCTCGATGTCGATGAAGCCGTTGGCGTCGAGGAACTTGCGCACCTCCATGGCCACCTTGTAGCGCAGCATCAGGTTGCGCTGCATGTAGGGGCGGCGCAGGTCGAGCACGCGGTAGGTCAGGCGCGTGGTCTCGGAGATGGTGTCGTCGTCGAGCGTGAACGGCGGCGTGACGCTGGGGTTGAGCACCTCGACCTCGTGGGCCAGCACTTCGATACGGCCGGTCTTGAGGTTGTCGTTGGTGGTGCCTTCGGGACGCGCGCGCACCACGCCCTTGATCTGGATGCAGAACTCGTTGCGCAGGCTCTCGGCGGTGGCGAAGGTGGCCTCGCGGTCGGGATCGCAGACCACCTGCACCGAGCCTTCGCGGTCGCGCAGGTCGACGAAGATCACGCCGCCATGGTCGCGGCGGCGGTTGACCCAGCCCGCCAGGGTCACGGTCTGGCCCAGCAGGGCTTCGGTCACATGACCGCAGTAATGGGAGCGCATTGCCATGTTGTCATCTTTCAGCGCCCGGGCGGCGCATGCATTTCAAATTCGAGTCGGGGAAGGCGGCGGGCCGGGGGTAACGGTCTCAGTGGCAGGCGCAACCGCCGCCGCAGCCAGCGGCAGGCGCCGCGGCGTCGGCCGCCGCAGGTGCTGCGGCCGGAGCGGAAGCCGCCGGGGCACCGCTGTTCTTGAAGTCCGTGGCATACCAGCCACTGCCCTTGAGCTGGAAGCCGGCGGCAGTGATCTGCTTGGAGAAGGTCGCCTGGCCGCAGGACGGGCAGTCCGTGAGCGGCGCGGCTGACAGCTTTTGCAGCACGTCCTTGGCATGGCCGCAGGCGCTGCAGCGGTAGGCGTAAATAGGCATGGATCGGGAACTCGACGCTCAGGCGGAAGGAAAGCCGACGATTATAGATTCGTCCCCTCCCCCGCGCGGCGCCTGCCCACTGGGTCAACGCCGGATCAGCGCCGCGCCGGTTCCAGCGTGGCCCGGTAGACCGGCCCCTGCACGTTGCGCAGCACCTGCGGCAGCAGCGAGCCCGCGACCATGCCCGCCAGCGACGCCAGCACGCCGGCAAGCTGGGGCGGGAAGGCCTCGCCCGCGGGGAGGAACAGCAACGCCAGCCAGACCCCCAGGCCCAGCAGGCTGGAGGCGATGGCGCCCTGCGAGGTCGCACGGCGCCAGTACAAGCCCGCCACCAGCGGCACGAAGGCCCCGACCAGCGGCAGTTGGTAGGCGCCGGCCACCATCTCGTAGATCGAGGTGCCCTGCATGGCGATCGAGTACAGGCAGACGATGAGGCCGAAGACCAGGGTGGCCGCGCGCATGGTCCACAGCTGCTTGCGGTCGCCGGCGGGCCCCGGCTCGCGCGGGACGAACTGGCGCCAGATGTTCTCGACGAAGGTGACCGAGGGCGCCAGCAGCGTGGCCGAGGCCGTGGACTTGAGCGCCGACAGCAGCGCACCGAAGAAGATCACCTGCATTACGAAGGGCATGTGCGCCATCACCAGGGTGGGCAGGACTTTCTGCGGGTCCTCGGCGATCAGCGCGCGAGCCTGCTCGGGCATGATGATGAGCGCGCTGGTGACCAGGAACATGGGCACGAAGGCGAACAGGATGTAGGCGATGCCGCCAATCACCGGCCCCTTGACAGCGGCGCCGACGCTGCTGGCGGACATGACGCGCTGGTAGACGTCCTGCTGCGGGATCGAGCCGAACATCATGGTGATGGCCGCGGCCCCGAAGAACAGGATGTCGTGGAAGCTCGGCTCGGGGAAGAAGCGGAACATGTCGCGGCTGGCGGCCAGCTCGATCACCGGCGCGGCGCCGCCGGCCAGGTGCGCGGCGAACACCGCGATGGCGCCCAGCCCCAGCACCAGCACGACCATCTGCACCAGATCGGTGATCGCCACCGACCACATGCCGCCGAACAGCGTGTAGGCCATGATGGACAGCGTGCCGATCACCATGCCCGCCGGCACGCTCAGGGCGCCACCCGACAGCAGGTTGAACATCAGCCCCAGCGCCGTCACCTGCGCGGCCACCCAGCCCAGGTAGCTGATCATGATGATGATCGAGCACAGCACCTCGATGAAGCGGCCGTAGCGCTCGCGGTAGTAGTCGCTGATGGTCAGCAGGTCCATCCGGTAGAGCCGGGCAGCGAAGAACACGCCGACCAGCACCAGGCACATGCCGGCACCGAACGGGTCTTCGACCACCGCACCCAGGCCGCCTTCGACGAAGGTCGCCGGGATACCCAGCACCACCTCCGAGCCGAACCAGGTGGCGAAGGTGGTGGTGACGATCATGAACAGCGGCAGGTGGCGGCCGGCCAGCGCGAAATCAGACGTCGTCTTGACCCGCTTGGCGGCCCACAGGCCGAGGGCGATGGTCACGATCAGGTAGGCGATCACCAAGGTCAGCAGCACCGCAAATACTCCTCTAGCTTGTCGAATGCAGGTCGAATGCGAAAATCAGCGCGGATTATTGGATAGAAACCCGAAAAAACAGGGCTGGAGCGCCCTGTTTCACATCGATTTCACATCAGCAACCCCAAGCACGGCTAAAAAAACCACCCGCGCGTCAGGACCAGGACGGCTAGGACACCCAACGCAAAACCCAGGCCACCATAGATCAGCCGCTGCAAAAGCCGGTTGGTGCGCTGCTGCTCGCGCAGCAGCGCCTCCAGTGCCTGGCGCTGCCCGTCAGCGGCCGCACCCTGCTGCAAGTAGTCGTGGAACAAGCGCGGCAGCTCGGGCAGCAGCTTGGCGTAGCGCGGCGTCTCGCGGCGCAACTGCTGGAAGAATTTGCGCGGCCCCAGCTCGTCCTTCATCCACTTTTCCAGGAAAGGCCGGGCCGTGCTCCAGAGGTCGAGTTCCGGGTCGAGCTGCCGCCCCAGGCCCTCGATGTTGAGCAGGGTCTTTTGCAGCAGCACCAGTTGCGGCTGGATCTCGACCTGGAAGCGGCGCGAGGCCTGGAACAGCCGCATCAGCACCATGCCCAGGGAAATCTCCTTGAGCGGACGGTCGAAGTAAGGCTCGCAGCAAGCGCGGATCGCGCCTTCCAGCTCGTCGACCCGGGTCTGCTTGGGCACCCAGCCGCTTTCCACGTGCAGTTCGGCCACGCGCTTGTAGTCGCGGCGGAAGAAGGCGACAAAGTTCTGCGCCAGATACTCCTTGTCGTACTCGGTCAGCGTGCCGACGATGCCGAAGTCCAGCAGGATGTAGCGCCCGAAGGTCTGCGGTGCCAGGCTGACCTGCAGGTTGCCCGGGTGCATGTCGGCGTGGAAGAAGCCATCGCGGAAGACCTGAGTGAAGAAGATCGTCACGCCGTCGCGCGCGAGCTGGCGCAGATCGACGCGGGCGTCGAGCAGTTCCTGGGTGCGGTTGATGGGCACGCCGAACATCCGCTCCATGACCAGCACGGTCGGAAAGCAGTAGTCCCAGAACATCTCCGGGATCAGCACCGCGCCGACGTTTTCCATGTTGCGGCGCAACTGGGCGGCGTTGGCGGCCTCCTTCAGCAGGTCCAGCTCGTCGTGCAGGTACTTGTCGAACTCGGCCACCACCTCGCGCGGCTTGAGGCGCCGGCCATCGGCCGACAGGCGCTCCAGCCAGCCGGCCATCACGCGCATCAGCGCCAGATCCTGGTCAATGACGCCGAGCATGCCCGGGCGCAACACCTTCACGGCCACCTGCCGCTCCACGCCCAACTTGTCGAACAGCGTGGCGAAATGCACCTGCGCGATCGAAGCACTGGCCACCGGCTCGCGCTCGAAGGTAGCGAACACTGACATCAGCGGGCGGCGCAGCTCGGCTTCGATCAGTTGGACCGCCAGCGCGCTCGAAAACGGCGGCACGCGGTCCTGCAGCAGCGCCAGCTCGTCGGCGATGTCGGGCGGCATCAGGTCGCGGCGGGTCGACAGCACCTGCCCGAACTTCACGAAGATCGGCCCCAGCGTCTGCAGCGCCAGCCGCAGGCGCTGGCCGCGCGGCGCCTCCAGCTTGCGCCCCAGCGTCAGGATGCGCGCGGCGCGGCGCAGGCCCGGGTGTTCGAAGCTGGTCAGCACCAGTTCGTCGAGGCCGTAGCGAAACAGGACCCAGAGGATGTACAGGCCCCGGGCGCCCTGGCGAAACCAGCGCATCAGGGCTTGTTCCGGCGCTCGGCCACGAAGCTGCGCAGGCCATCGGCCAGGCGGCGGCCGGCCGAGGCAATGGCGTGCGCGGGCGCATCGCCGATCAGCCGCGCGAGGTCTTCCTCGGCGTCCCAGCGCACATGGGCAATCAGCCAGTTGAAGTCGGCCGCCAGTTGCACATCGCCCTCGATGCGCAGCGAGGGCTTCTCGCCGCGCACCGCCGCACGGGCCAGGTCCAGGGGCGAGCGGTCGTTGACGGTGAGCGTGAGGTCGGGCGGGGCCACCTCGCCAGCCCGGTCGAACAGCCCGGCGGGCGTGACCACCAGCCGGATCTCGAAAGCACGCCACTGCACCAACGCCACGCGGCCGGCCTGCGGCACCAGCCGCTGCTGGGCATGGGGCTCCTGCATCAGCACGTGGTTCAGGAAAAGCACCAGGCGATGCTGCGCCTCGTCGACCACCCAGGCCGGTGGCTTCAATCCCCCCAGCCACTGGGTGATGAATTGCGGCGGAAAAGAAAAATGGGGCGTGCTTTTCATGCGCCCCATTATCAAGGAAAGTGATGGCCGCGAGGGCCGCCCGGCAGCGCCGGGCTGTGTCGGCTCGCGCCGCGTTTACTGCAGGGCTTGCAGGCCGGCCACCAGCCAGCCACCGCCCGACTTGGGCTTGGTGATGTTCCAGACCTCGCGGAACGGGCTGGGTCCGGTTTCGTCCTCGCGCAGCACGCCCGAGAACTCGACGCTGGCCATGTAGTCGTCCTGGCGTTCCTCGATGCCGAGCAGCACGGCGTCGAGAGTGATGACCTCGGTCTTGCCAGCCGGGCCGCCCTGGGCGGCGCGCTCGGCCAGCTGCGACTGGATCTCACGCAGCATCTCGTCGGTCATCATGGCGCGCAGCGAGGAGATGTCGCCACGGTCCCAGGCCGCCTGCAGGCTCACGAAGTTGGCCTTGCTGGCCTTGATGAAGCCTGCGCTGTCGAAACCGTCGGGCACGCCCCAGTTCTGGCTGCCGCCCAGCGCGGCGCCGATCATGCTGCCGCCAGCGGCCGCGGCAGGCGCGCCCTGGAAGCTGGTGGCGGTGTTCTCCCACGGCCGCGCGGAGGCGTCGTTGCCGACGTTCTGCGGGTTGTAGGCCGGCGTCGGTTCGCGGTAGGCGGGACCACCGGCCGTCGCCATGGCCGGGCGCACGCCCGGCCCGCTGGCGGCGGCGCGGCGGCGCATGAAGAAGCCGACGGCAGCCAGCACCAGCATGCCGATGAGCAGCATCAGCAGGATGTTGCCGAAGGCCGCGCCCAGCCCCAGGCTGGAGGCCAGCCAGGCCAGGCCCAGGCCGGCAGCCAGGCCGCCGAGCATGGCGCCCCACGGCTTGCGCTGCTGCGCGGCGGCGGCCGGCGCCTGGGTGCCCTGGCGCGGTGCCGCGGCGCTCTGCGCCGGGGTCGCGGGGGTGGCCGACGGCGTGGCCTGGCGTTGCGTCACATTGGAGGATTGCTGCCCGATGGAGCGACCGCCGCCGATGCGGCGCGCCGCGTCGGCGTCCAGCGCGGCGAAGGTCAGGGCTGCAGCGAGGAATATCGTGCAGAACTTACTGATAGACATCTCGACGTCTTTCTCTTTAAAACAAGGACAAAAATACGGTAGACGCGGATGTTGGTGTGGTTGTGGGCGATCGTTCCGTGCGGATTCGGCGTTCCCGAACGACGCACCCCAAGCATATACCGGGGGTGCGACGCCTCTGGGAAAACCGACAGGCTCTGGCAAGGCAAATGAGGGCGGGCCAGCGGACTTCAACCGCCCTGGCTGCCCGGCCTCGCTGGCTGGATGCCCGGCGTCAGCACTTGATGCCGACGTGCAGGGCCACCACGCCGGCGGTCATGTTGTGGTAGTCGACATGGCCGAAGCCGCTGGCGTGCATGAGCGCCTTGAGTTCCTTCTGACCGGGGTGCATGCGGATCGACTCGGCCAGGTAGCGATAGCTGGCGGCGTCGCCCGCCACCTTCTGCCCCAGCCAGGGCAGGATCTTGAAGGAGTACCAGTCGTAAGGCTTCTCCAAGGGTTGGGCGACCCGGGAAAACTCCAGCACCAGCAGCTTGCCGCCGGGCTTGATGACGCGGCGCATTTCCTTGAGCGCAGCGTCCTTGTGGGTCATGTTGCGCAGGCCGAAGGCGACGGTGACGACGTCGAAATAGTCGTCCGGGAAGGGCAGCTTCTCGGCGTCGCAGACCACCGTGGGCAGCGCCACGCCCAGGTCGAGCAGGCGGTCGCGGCCGGTGGTGAGCATGGCCTGGTTGATGTCGGTGTGGACCACTTCGCCGGTGGGCCCGACCTTCTTCGAGAAGGCCAGCGCCAAGTCGCCGGTGCCGCCGGCGATGTCGAGCACGCGCATGCCCGGCTTCACGTTGGCGACCATGACGGTGTAGCGCTTCCAGATGCGGTGCAGGCCGCCCGACATCAGGTCGTTCATCACGTCGTACTTGGAGGCGACGGAGTCGAACACGCCGCGCACGCGGCTGGCCTTGTCCTTCTCGTCGACGGTTTCGTAACCGAAATGCGTGTTGCTCATGGGGGCAATCCTAAAGGCAGTTCAGCCCGGCGCACTGTCATCCAGCAGCGCGAACGGGCCGGGGTGTGGCGCCGCTGCAGCAAGCGCCGCGGCGCACGGGCGCGATCTTCTCGGAACCTGTTGTCAATGGCCACCGCTGGCGCAGCCGCCACCGCCCGGCACGCTGGCGGCGCGGCGCCCTGGCTGGGGTCCGGGCATGGGCGCATCGCGGTCGGCGCCAGCGGCTGCCAGCCGGTCCAGGTAGTCCTGCCAGTGCTGCGCCTGGCGCAGGCCGAGGTCGTGCAGGTAGGGCCAGGTGTAGAGGCCGGTGTCGTGGCCGTCGTCGAACAGCAGCTTGAGGGCGTAGTGGCCGACCGGCTCGGCGCCGAGCAGGCCGACTTGGCGCTTGCCGGTCTGCAGCACCGCCTGCCCCGGCCCATGGCCCTGCACTTCAGCCGAGGGCGAGTACACGCGCAGCAGCTCGAAGGGCAGCGAGAAGCGCTGGCCGTCGTCGAAGGCGATGTCGAGCACGCGCGACTGCTGGTGTACCACGATGTCGGTCGGGCGGACGGATGGGGAAGTGGTCATGTCATGCAGAGGTCATGGCTGGGGCGCGGCCGGCGGGTGGGCGGAACGTCTCGACGGTCTCAGCTCAGCTCGGCTTCGCCGCCCAGCGCCGCGAGCAGGTCGGGCACCAGTTGGCAGAGTTCGCCGGTGGCGATCGCCACGTCGGCATCGAAGCCGTCTTCGCGGGCGCTGCCGGCCGCCGAATCGACGCCTTCGAGGAAGCTGATCTTCTTGACCTGCAGATTCTCCGTCAGCAGGAAGGCGATGCGGTCGTTCCAGGTCATCGCCAGCTTGGTCGGCACCTTGCCGGCCTCGATGTGGCCGCGGATTTCCTCGATGTCCAGCGGGTGCTTGGAGTAGCGCACCGCCGCCTTGCTCTCGTCGGTGGCCTTCAGCTCGCATTCGCGGTCAATGCTGAAGGCCGCCGGCGGCTCCTGGCTCAGCAGCCAGCCGGACATGGCCGCCGCCGCGCCCTGCTGGGTCTGCAGCAGGGTCAGCGTCAGACCCTCGACCTGCTCGATCAGCGCGGTCACCACGTCGTCGGCCTTGCCCTGGCTGGAGGCATCGACGAACAGCAGCCGCGCGGCCGGGTCGATCCAGACGTTGACGCTGCCCTGGCGCGTGAAGGCCATGGGCAGCAGGTCCTGCTTGATCTCGTCCTTGAGCTCGCGGGTTTCTTTCTTGCCGGGCTTGCGGCCGGTCTGCTGCTCGATGGCGGCGGCCTTTTCCTTGACCTTGCGGTTGATGACCGAACCGGGCACGGCCTTGGACTCGATCATCAGCTTGAGCACCCACTGGCCGCCGATGGATTCGACGAAGGCGCCATGGGCCTCGCCGCGCGGCGGCACCCAGCCCACCGATTTCTCTTGCGTGGCGCTGCATTCGGCGAACTCGGCTTTCGCCAGTTGCTCGTTGACGGCGGCCAGGTCGGGCTGCCAGGTGGGGCCGATGCGGTAGACGATCAGGTTCTTGAACACGCGTTGCTTTCCTTGCGTTCTGTATTTTCCAGGGGGTGGGACAGAGGCCGCCCGCCAAAGACAAAGGCCGAGCAACTGGCGGCCTGCCAGCCACTCGGCCTGTGCCCGACGCGATGCGCGCGGGCCTTCGTCAGACCCTCGCGCGGGCGCCCGGTTCCTCGACTCAGTCGAACAGCACGCGGCAGCGGATGGTACCGCCCACCTGCGAGAGCTTCTCGACGGCCAGCGGCGAGGAGCTGGCGTCGATGTCGATCACCACGTAGCCCACGCGCTCGTTGGTCTGCAGGTACTGCGAGGCGACGTTGATCTGGTTCTCGGAGAAGATCTTGTTGATCTCCGAGAGCACGCCCGGCACGTTGTGGTGGATGTGCAGGATGCGGTGCTTACCCGGGTGCGCCGGCAGCGCCACTTCGGGGAAGTTGACCGACGAGGTGGAGGTGCCGTTGTCGCTGTACTTGACCAGCTTCTCGGCCACTTCGAGGCCGATGTTGGCCTGCGCCTCCATGGTGGAGCCACCGATGTGCGGCGTCAGGATGACGTTGTCCAGGCCGCGCAGGGGCGACTGGAACTCGTCCTTGTTGCCGCGCGGCTCGACCGGGAAGACGTCGATGGCCGCGCCCAGCAGCTTCTTGGCCTTGAGGGCCTCGGCCAGCGGCTCGATCTCGACCACGGTGCCGCGCGAAGCGTTGATGAGGATGCCGCCGGGCTTGATGGCGGCGATCTCCTTCTCACCGATCATCCACTGGGTGGACGGCAGCTCGGGCACGTGCAGCGTGACGATGTCGCTGGTGGCCAGCAGGTCGGTCAGCTTGGGGATCTGGCGGGCGTTGCCCAGCGGCAGCTTGGTGACCACGTCGTAGAACTGGACCTGCATGCCCAGCGACTCGGCCAGCACCGACAACTGGGTGCCGATGGAGCCGTAGCCGACGATGCCCAGGGTCTTGCCCCGGATTTCATACGAGTTGGAGGCCGACTTGAGCCAGCCGCCGCGGTGCGCCACGGCGCTCTTCTCGGGCACGCCGCGCAGCAGCAGGATGGCTTCGGCCAGCACCAGCTCGGCCACCGAGCGGGTGTTGGAGTAAGGTGCGTTGAAGACGGCGATGCCGCGCTCGCGGGCGGCATCGAGGTTGACCTGGTTGGTGCCGATGCAGAAGCACCCCACGGCCACCAGCTTCTGGGCGGCGGCGAAGACCTCGGCGGTCAGCTGGGTGCGCGAGCGGATGCCGATGAAATGCACGTCGGCGATCTTGGCCTTGAGCTCCTCGTCGGACAGCGCGCTGGGCAAGGCCTCGATCTGGGAATAGCCCGCGGCGCGAAGCACCTCGATGGCCGAAGGGTGCACCCCTTCGAGCAGCAGAAACTTGATCTTGCTTTTGTCGAGTGACGTTTTGCTCATAGCGAAATAGCGGAGAGTCCGCGCAAAAAAGAAAAAAACGCAGGCGCCAGCCCGCCCACGCACGGATGGCCGCTGGATGGATGAGCCCCTCGCCCCCCGGATGCGCAGTCCGCCATGCTAGCACGCACGGCCATGGCCCGCAGGGCCGCCCGCCCCCACCGCCGACCCGGGGTTAACGAGGTCACGAAACCTTCACGGCGTTGACAAAAATCACGAAACCGTCATGAAGCCTGCCTAGCATGCCCGAGCCACCTTTTCCCTCCAGGAGTTTTCTTCATGCGCATCCGACTGAAATCCCTCGCCGCGGCCGCCGGCCTCACGCTGGCGGCCGCGCTGCCGGCGCTGGCGGCCACCGAGATCCAGTGGTGGCACTCGATGACGGCGGTCAACAATGAGTGGGTCAACGACCTGGCGCGCCAGTTCAACGAAAGCCAGAGCGACTACAAGGTGGTGCCCGTCTACAAGGGCAGCTACGACGAATCGATGACGGCCGCGATCGCCGCCTTCCGCGCCGGCAACGCGCCCGACATCCTGCAGGTCTTCGAGGTCGGCACCGCCACCATGATGGCCAGCAAGGGTGCCATCGTGCCCGTCGCCAAAGTCATGCAGGACGCCGGCATCCCCTTCGACCCCAGCGTCTACATCCCCGCCGTGGCCAGCTACTACACCGCGCCCAACGGGCAGATGCTGAGCTTCCCGTTCAACAGCTCGACCACCATCTTCTACTGGAACAAGGACGCCTTCAAGGCCGCCGGCCTGCCCACCGACAAGGCCCCGGCGACCTGGCCCGAGGTGATCGCGGCGGCCGAGAAGCTCAAGGCCGCCGGCCACAAATGCCCCTTCACCACCGCCTGGCAGAACTGGACGCAGGTGGAGAGTTTCTCGGCCTGGCACAACGTCGCCTTCGCCAGCCAGGACAACGGCCTGCGCGGCCTGGACGCGCGCCTGCAAGTGGACTCGCCGCTGCACGTGCGCCACATCGAGAACCTGGCCAAGATGGCCCGCGACGGCAGCTTCGTCTACAAGGGCCGCGGCAACGTGCCCGAGGCCAGCTTCATCTCCGGCGAATGCGCCATGATCAACACCTCCTCCGGCTTCTACGGCAACGTCGCCAAGAACGCGCGCTTCGACTACGGCCTGGCGGCCCTGCCCTACTACCCCGATGCGCCCGACGCGCCGCAGAACACCGTGATCGGCGGCGCCAGCCTGTGGGTGATGTCGGGCAAGCCTGCCGACCACTACAAGGGCGTGGCCAAATTCTTCCAGTTCATCTCCACGCCCGAGGTGCAGTCGGCCAGCCACAAGCGCACCGGCTACCTGCCCGTCACCACCGCCGCCTACGCGCTGACCGAGCAGTCCGGCTTCTACAAGGAACACCCGGGCACGGACGTCGCCGTCACGCAGATGGTCCGCAAGGTGACCGACAAGAGCCGCGGCATCCGCCTGGGCAACTACGTGCAGATCCGCGCCATTGAGGACGAGGAGCTGGAACAGGTCTGGGCCGGCAAGAAGACCGCCCGGGAAGCCCTGCAGTCCATCGTCAAGCGCGGCAACGAGCAGCTCGAACGCTTGTAAGCGATCAATAAACCCCACCCTTGCCCCCACCCCAAGCAAGTGAGACCCTACGTTCCCACATAAACAAACGTGGGAACGTGATGACAGAGTGCATCGAAGATATCGCCCGACGACTGGTCGTCG
>JASGEH010000030.1:0-24592 GCA_047606565.1 Comamonas sp. | reverse complement strand
CGCAAGCCCCTGCCCTTGCCCAACGGCCAGGACAAGGTGCTGCTGCATTCGTGCTGCGCGCCGTGCAGCGGCGAGGTGATGGAGGCCATGCTGGCCTCGGGCATCGACTACACCATCTTCTTCTACAACCCCAACATCCACCCGCTCAAGGAATACGAGCTGCGCAAGGACGAGAACATCCGTTTTGCCGAGCAGTTCGGCGTGCCCTTCGTCGATGCCGACTACGACACCGACAACTGGTTCGCCCGCGCCAGGGGCATGGAACACGAGCCCGAGCGCGGCGTGCGCTGCACCATGTGCTTCGACATGCGCTTCGAGCGCACCGCGCTGTATGCGCACGAGCACGGCTTTCCGGTCATCACCAGCTCGCTGGGCATCTCGCGCTGGAAGGACATGAACCAGATCAACGGCTGCGGCCACCGCGCCGCCGCCCGCTACCCCGGCATCGCCTACTGGGACTACAACTGGCGCAAGGGCGGCGGCTCCTCGCGCATGATCGAGATCAGCAAGCGCGAGAACTTCTACCAGCAGGAATACTGCGGCTGCGTCTACTCGCTGCGCGACACCAACGCCCACCGCCTGGCCAACGGGCGCGAGCGCATCAAGCTCGGCGTGCTGTACTACGGCAATGCCGAAGACCCGGCCGGCAAGGCCTGACGTTCCTACCATCCCGGCCCCTCATCGCCGCCATGACCCTGAGCATGTCCATGACCCTGCGCACCCTCCCCCACCGCACGCCCGGCCTGCGCGGCCTGCTCGCCTTGGCCGCAACCCTGGCCCTGGCCTGCGCCCCGGCCGTCCAGGCCCAGACTGGCATCAGCGTCGAGCAGCCCTACGTGCGCGCTACCGTGCCGCAGCAGAAAAGCTCGGGCGCCTTCCTGACGCTGCGCGCCGCGCAGGACGCGCGCCTGGTCGCGGCCAGCTCGCCGGTGGCCGGCCGCGTCGAGATCCATGAAATGAAGATGGAAGGCGACGTGATGAAGATGCGCCAGGTGCCCTCGGTCGCCCTGCCCGCCGGCCAGACCGTCCAGCTCGCGCCGGGCGGCTACCACCTGATGCTGCTGGACCTGAAGCAGCCGCTGCAGGCCGGCGACAACGTGCCCCTGACGCTGACCATCGCCACCGGCAACGGCCCGGGCGGCACCACCCGACAGGTCGAGGTCAGCGCCCCCGTGCGGCCGCTGGGCGGCGGCACGCCGGCTGCGCCGGCGCACGGCCACAGTCACTGAAATCGGTCCGTCCCACTCTCCAGGGGTGTGGACATATTCCGATGACCCGGTCTTCGTGCGCACCGACGACATCGGCAGACCGATAGACGCACATGACATTGAGCACCATCTCGATGGTGGTCGCAGTGGTCGACCAAGAACCATTGGGACGACCCGATTCAGCCCCCGATCGCAGCTAAGCTGGCTTGCGCCTCCGCCATCAGCCAGCCCTTGAAACGTGCACACTTCTCATTCTGGTCCAGTGGCTGAGGCGATAAAAGGTAGTAACCAGACCCGTCACGGATGAAGCCATAAGGCGCATGCAATTGTCCGTTTTGCAGTTCGTCCTGGACCATCAGGAACGAGACCATGGCCATCCCCAGACCCGACGCCGCAGCCTGAACGCACAGGTAGAAATGCTCGTAGTCGACCCGGATGCTGCCTCGCGTGGAAACACCCGACAAACGCTGCCAGGTCGTCCACGCCTTCGGCCGGCTCCCCGAGTGCAGCAGGCGCACGCCATCGAGTTGATCCTTACGACTCTTCTTCGCCCGGGTGACCGGCCCCATCCACTCATCGCAGATTCTTTCGGCGTAAACACCCTGATCCCAATGAAAATCGTCGCGCCGCAACGCCAGGTCGACGCCTGCCCGCGCGAAATCGATCGGACCACCCGCGGCAACCAGGTGCAAGTTGATGTCGGGATTCTGCGTGTGAAACGCGGGTAAGCGCGGTATCAGCCATTTCATGGCGATGGTCGGCTCGCAGGACAGGACCAGCACCTCTTGCCGTGCCGACTGCTGCAGCCGGTAGACGGTGCCTTCGAGCTGCTCGAATAGCATCGAGGTGGTCGCGTGCAGCAAACGCCCGGCCTCGTTGAGGAAGATCGCCCGGTTGCGACGCTCGAACAGTTCGACGCCCAAGGCCTCCTCCAGCAGTCGCACCTGCCGGCTGACCGCGCCGTGCGTCACATGCAGCTGTTGCGCCGCCTTCACGAAGCTGCCGGTTTGTGCTGCTGCCTCGAAGAAGCGGAATGCAGCCAAGGAAGGAATTTTCATATGCACGATGAAAACTGACAGATCACCTCGAAGATAAATCGCTTTTCCAGCCTGCACAAGCCCTTAATAATTCACTCCAAAGGAAAATCCAGCACGATGAGCATGCGGATATTGAAGACATCCATGACCAGTTCCACTCTTGAAATTGCCATTTCGAGCAAACAACATCAACCGATATCTGGCAACGCTCGCACACAAGGTCTGTTCGAAATCATCGCCAAAGACGACTACATCATATTGCCGGCCGAATCCGTTCGAGCGCTGCTTTTCGCAGAGGACGAAAGCGCGCTGGACGACTGGTCAGCGTTCCAGGAAAGCTGGAATCGGCTGGAGCAAGATCAGTTCATGAAGGACGGTGGGACCTATCGGTTTCGGCGCCATGGCATCTATAGCGCGACGCCGGCCTACGGCGTTCGTCTTGAGCCGCCGCAGCCCCATTACCAAAGCGTCACTTACAACCCCCTCAACGGTGGCGTCCCGCGGTACTTCGCCCCCATCGAGTCCTCAGTCGCCTCGGGAAGGGTCTTGCTGTCGGCGCTGGAACTGTGTCGCGCCACGTTCAGTGGACTGGCCCCGTTCTGCGACTGGCACATCGAGGTCCACCAGTTCCGGATCGTTGCGACCAAGGCCGAGGCATTGCCCACGCCCGAAGGCATCCACCGGGACGGCGTGAGCTTCGTCTTCATGATGCTGGTCAATCGCATCAATGTCCGCCATGGCGAGACCGGCATCTACAGCCGGGACCGGCAGGAACTCGCCCGCTACACCCTGGCGGAGCCACTCGATGCGGCCATCGTCAACGACGAGCGAACCCTGCATGGGGTCACGCCCATTCTGGCCGTCGATCCAGCCCAGCCAGGCTATCGGGACGTCCTCGTCATCACCTTCAACAAGCGCTGAAACCGCTGGCGGAGCCACGTCGCTCCGCAACATCCCCCTGGAGTTTGACACGATGAACGAACTGATCGCAGTCGCCACCATCACCATTCTGGCGGTCATCAGCCCTGGCCCTGATTTCGCCATGGTCACCCGCAACAGCTATGCCTTTGGCTCGCGTACCGGCCTGATTTCGGCATTCGGCATTGCCTGCGGCGTGCAAGTCCATGTGATGTACACGGTGCTGGGCATCGCCGTGGTCATCGTCAACTCCCCCATGCTGTTCCTGGCCATGAAAGTCCTGGGCGCGTCTTACCTGATCTATCTCGGATACAAGTCGCTGACCAACAAGACGGTGTTGAAGCTGGAGGAAGCTGCGGGCAGCACGCCATCATCACTCGCCGCCTTCCGCATGGGCTTTCTGACCAATGCGCTCAATCCCAAGACCATGCTCTTCGTCGTCGCCACCTATACCCAGGTCGTCCACGCCGGCAGCCCGATGAGCCACAACCTCGCCTACGGCCTGTTCATGTCCGTTTCGCACGGGGTGTGGTTCAGCATCGTGGCGCTTTTTTTCGCGGCGCCGGCCATGCGCCGTCGCCTGTTGGACCATCAACTCACGGTCGACCGGCTCATCGGGGCAGCCCTGATCGCGCTGGGCACGTCCCTGGCTTTTACCAACGTCAGCGCTTGAGAAGGTGGCGGCCATGAAAATTGCCTGTATCGACCTCGAAGGGGTTTTGATTCCCGAACTGTGGCCACACATCGCGCAGGTCAGCGGCATCGAGGCGCTGTCCATCACAACACGCGAAGAACCAGATTACCCCGCGCTGATGCGCTGGCGAATCACGCACCTGCGCAAACACCGCCTGCGCCTTCGTGACGTGCAGGCCATCCTTGCCGATGTTCGGCCCTATCCCGAGTCCCGTGATTTCCTGCTGCAACTTGAACGGCGAGGCGGCTATCGGGTCCACATCGTTTCGGATTGCTTTCACGAACTGGCAAGCGACTTGCTCGCTGCGCTGGGCTCCCCGAAGACGTTCTGCCACGCGCTGGAAACCGACCCCGATGGCTGGATCACAGGCTGCGCCTGGATCGATCGCAAGGGCAAGGAAGAGCATGTCGCCCGCCTGCTCGCGCGGAATTTCCACGTCCTGGCTGCAGGGGATGCCTTCAATGACCTCGCCATGCTGCGCCTGGCTCATCATGGCTTCCTGGTGCGACCGTCAACCGCGACGTTGGCTGCCGCCCGGGACTTGACCGTGGTGCATCAGCTGTCCGAGATCATCGAGACCGTCGGGTTCGCCTAGGTTGCGCCGAACTCGAGCCGCGTCGCTTCGAATACATCAGCAGGTGGCCGCAGCCACGAGACGCCAAGAAACAAAAAGCCCTTGATTTGATGATGAAAATCAAGGGCTTATGAGACAACGAGAGACGTCGCGGAACAGCCTCAGAGGTTTTCGATCAACACCTGCCCAAAACCCGAACAGCTGACCTGGGTGGCGCCGTCCATCAGCCGCGCGAAGTCGTAGGTGACGCGCTTGCTGCGGATGGCCCGGCGCATGGCCGCGAGGATGGCGTCGGCGGCTTCGGTCCAGCCGAGGTGGCGCAGCATCATCTCGGCCGACAAGATCAGCGAGCTGGGGTTGACGTAGTCCTTGCCCGCGTATTTGGGCGCGGTGCCGTGCGTGACCTCGAACATCGCCACGGTGTCCGACAGGTTGGCGCCGGGCGCGATGCCGATGCCGCCCACGTGCGCGGCCAGCGCCTCGGAGATGTAGTCGCCGTTGAGGTTCATGGTGGCGATCACGCTGTACTCGGCCGGCCGCATCAGGATCTGCTGCAGGAAGGCGTCGGTGATGACGTCCTTGATGACGATGCCACGTCCGGTGCGGGGGTTGGGCACGCGCACCCAGGGGCCGCCGTCGATGCGCTGGCCGCCGAACTCGCGCAGCGCCAGGTCGTAGGCCCAGTCGCGGAAGCCACCCTCGGTGTACTTCATGATGTTGCCCTTGTGCACCAGGGTGACGCTGGGCTTGTCATGGTCGATGGCGTATTCGATGGCCTTGCGCACCAGCCGCTCGCTGCCCTCGCGCGAGATCGGCTTGATGCCCAGCGCCGAGGTTTCGGGAAAGCGCAGCGTGCGCACGCCGAACTCGCGCACCAGGTAGTCGATGAGCTTGGTGGTCTGGGCGGAGCCGGCCTCGAATTCGATGCCCGCGTAAATGTCCTCGGCGTTCTCGCGGAACACCACCATGTGGGTCTTGTGCGGCTCCTTCAGGGGCGAGGGCACGCCCTCGAAGTACTGCACCGGCCGCAGGCTGACGTACAGGTCGAGCGCCTGGCGCAGCGCCACGTTGAGCGAACGGTGGCCGCGCCCCACCGGCGTCGACAGCGGTCCCTTGATGGAGACCACGAAGTCGCGCAGCACCGCGATGGTTTCCTCGGGCAGCCAGGTATCGGGGCCGTAGCGGCTGGCGGCTTTCTCGCCGGCGTAGACCTCCATCCAGTGGATGCGGCGGGCTTCGCCGTAGACCGAGCGGACCGCCGCGTCCACCACCCGGCGCATCACCGGGGAGACGTCGCGTCCCACGCCGTCGCCTTCGATGAAGGGAATGACGGGCTGGTCGGGCACGCTGAGCGTGCGGTCGTCGTTGACGCGGATTTTCTGGCCGGCGGCCGGAACCTGGATGTGCTGATAAGGCATGGAAGGAAAAGGACGCGGGCAGCGGGTCTAGCCCTGCCTGAAACAAAGTGGAAACAGAGCGAGAGCGGCAACCCAGGGGACAGGGCAGGCCGGCGCGTTCACAGGAGGAAACGGATCGGTCGGCCATTTTATAGAAGCTGCGGAACGTGAACCGATGCGATGCGGCATGATCCAAGCCACGCAACCGCGACTACCCCGTCCCCGCACGACACACCCGCCATGATCCGCACCTTCACTCTCCGACGCCTCGCCTCCCTTGCCGCCGCAGCCGCCCTGGCGCTGGCCGCGCCGCTGCTGCACGCCCAACCCGACGATGCCGCGACCAGCGGCCAGCCGCAGACCGGTCTGCCGGTGACCGAGCTAAGCGCCGGCCTCTACCGCATCCAGGCGCAAGTGGCCTACACGACCGAGCAACGCGAGACCGGCCTGATGTACCGCCGCGAAATGCCGGACAACGAGGGCATGCTGTTCGTCTTCGAGCGGCCCGGCGTGCAGTGCTTCTGGATGAAGAACACGCTGCTGCCGCTGACCGCCGCCTTCGTCGCCGACGACGGCCGCATCGTCAACCTGGCCGACATGCAGCCGCGCACGCTGGACTCGCACTGCTCGGCCGAGCCGGTGCGCTACGTGCTCGAAATGAACCAGGGCTGGTTCGCCCGCAAGCGCGTCCTGGCCGGCAGCACGCTGGGCGGCGACGTGTTCCGCCAGCCCTGAAGCTCCCTGCGCCTGGGCTACACGCGCGGGCCGACGCGCACCGCCTGCACCGCGAGGTCGGCCTGGCCGTCGGCCAGGGTGGCGCGCACGGCCTGGCCCGGGCGCAGCGCCGCGGCCTGCGTGAGCGCCTGGCCCTGCCCGTCCTCCAGCCAGGCATAGCCCCGGCGCAGCACCAGCGCCGGGTCGAGCAGGCGCAGGCGCAGCGCGGCGCGCTCGATGCGCTCGTGCTGGCGCTGGCCTTGCGCGGCCAGTGCGCCGGGCAGGCTCTCCTCACGCTGTCGTTGATCGCGGTGCAGTTGCGCCAGTTGCGCCTGGACGCCGTGGCGCAGCCGCTGGTCCAGCCCGGACAGCCGCATCTGCTGGCGCGCGGCCAGCCCCGAGGGCCGGCCCAGCCGCTGCGCCACGCGGTCGAGCCGCTGCGCCTGCACCTGCACATGGCGCTCCAGCGCCAGCGCCAGATCGTCGCGCAGGGCGTCCAGCGCCGCCAGCCGGTCGCGGCGCGGCAGCGCGCACAGCTCGGCCGCCGCCGTCGGCGTGGGCGCGCGCAGGTCGGCCACGAAATCGGCAATGGTGAAATCGGTCTCGTGGCCGACGCCGCTGACGACCGGCACCGGGCAACGCGCCAGCGCGCGCGCCAGCGCCTCGTCGTTGAAAGCCCAGAGGTCTTCCATGGAGCCACCGCCGCGCACCAGCAGGATCACGTCGATGCCCGGCACGGCGGCCAGCGCGCGCAGGGCCGCCACCAGCTCCGCCGGCGCCTGCACGCCCTGCACGCTGGCGGGCGAGACCGTCACCGGGATGTGCGGCACGCGGCGCTGCAGCGCGGTCACCACGTCGTGCAGCGCCGCCGCGCCCAGCGAGGTGACGACGCCGATGCCGCGCGGCATTGCCGGCAGCGGCCGCTTACGGGCGGCGTCGAACAAGCCCTCGGCCTCCAGCAGAGCCTTGCGCTGCATGAACTGCTCGAACAGATTGCCCTGCCCGGCACGGCGCAGCGACTCCACCACCAGTTGCAGCTCGCCACGCGGCTCGTACACCGCCAGCCGACCGCGAAGCTCGACCAGATCGCCGTCGCGCGGCGCGAAGTCCAGCAGCATGGCGGCGCGCCGGAACATGGCGCAGCGCAACTGGCCGGCCTCGTCCTTGAGCACGAAGTAGCAATGGCCGCTGGCCGCGCGCGAGAAGCTGGCGATTTCGCCGCGCACCGCGACCGGGTTGAAGCGCGCGGCCAGTGCATCGCCAATGGCGCGGCACAGCGCGCCCACCGCCCAGCTGCGCGGCGCCAGTTCGCGCGGTTCATTCATGGCCGGACCTCCACGATGGGCGCGAGCAGGCCCGCCATCGAGCGCCGGCAATGCGCTCCAGCGCACGGATCTACATTGCAAGTCGTTGTTTTCAAATCAATAAACACTGCCACTTTTATCATCAGATTGTCATGAGCCGCCATTTTTCACGCTGCGCGACCGATCAGGCGTCCTTATCCCCAAACTTATCCACAGAAACTGTGGGTGAGTCAGGCCGCCCGGCGCAATGTGGGCCGTAACGACCATGACGGCGGTTACGATCGGCGCCGCCATGCGCTCATCTTCCCATGCCCCCGCCACGCCCGCCCACTGGACTACCCGAGGGCCGCTGGCTTGCGCGCTGCGACCGCTGGCGGCGCTGTACGGCGCGGCCGCCGCCTTCGACGCCTGGCGCTACCGCCAGGGCTGGCGCCACCGCGCCCGCCTGCCGGTGCCCGTGATTGTCGTCGGCAATGTGGTTGCCGGCGGCGCCGGCAAGACGCCCACCACGCTGGCGCTGGTGCGCCATCTGCAACAGCGGGGCTGGACGCCCGGCATCGTCTCGCGCGGCTACGGCCGGCGCGGCGACGCGGTGCGCGGCGTCAGCCCCGGCGACGCCGCCGAGGCGGTCGGCGACGAGCCGCTGCTGCTGGCGCGGCAGCTCCCGGGCGTCCCGGTCTTCGTGGGACGCCGGCGCGCCGACGCGGGCCTGGCGCTGCTGCGCGCGCATCCGCAAGTCGACCTCATCGTCTGCGACGACGGACTGCAACACCATGCGCTGGCGCGCGACGTCGAGATCTGCGTGTTCGATGAACGTGGCCTGGGCAACGGCTGGCTGATCCCGGCCGGCCCCTTGCGCGAACCCTGGCCGCGCCGTGGCGCCAGCGCCGACAAGCTGCTGGTGCTGCACACCGGCCGCGAGGTCGCGCCCGCGCTCAGCGGCACCGGCTGGCACGCGGCGCGCCGGCTGGCCAGCCACGCGCACGACGCGCAGGGTCAACACTGGCCGCTCGCGCAACTCGCCGCGCGCCCGCTGCTGGCGGTGGCCGGCATCGCCCGGCCGCAGGCCTTTTTCGACATGCTGGCCCAGGCCGGCGTGCGCCCGCAGCGCAGCCAGGGCTTTCCCGACCACTACGCCTTCCAGCCGGGCGATTTCGACCTCGCCGATGGCGCGACTGTGCTGTGCACCGAAAAAGACGCCGTGAAGATCTGGCCCTTCATGCCCGACGCACTGGCCGTCGGCCTGACGCTGGACGTGCCGGCCGCTTTCTGGGCCACGCTCGACCGCAGGCTGCAAGCCTTCCGCTAACATCGCCGGATCGCGCTGCCCGCCACGCGCGGCGGCGCCCCACTTATCCGGACCCCCACCTTCATGGACAGCAAACTGCTCGACCTCCTCGTCTGCCCCATCAGCAAAGGCCCCCTTACCTACCGGCGCGAGCTGCAGGAACTGCAGTCGCGCGCGGCCCGGCTGGCCTATCCGGTGCGCGACGGCATCCCGGTCCTGCTCGAAAGCGAAGCGCGCGCCCTCAGCGATGAGGAAGTCGCGCAACTGCCCGTGCCCGCGCCGACCGTCTGATGTCCGCTTTCGTCCCTCCCTCGCGCTGCGCGCCATGACCTACACCGTCCTCATTCCCGCCCGTCTGAGTTCCACCCGCCTGCCCGACAAGCCGCTGGCCCTGCTGGGCGGCGTGCCCATGGTGGTGCGCGTGGCCGAGCGCGCCCGCCGCTCGCGGGCCGGCCGCATCGTCGTCGCCACCGACAGCGTGCCGGTGCTCGAAGCCTGCCGGCAGCACAGCGTCGAGGCCGTGCTCACGCGCGCCGATCACCCCTCGGGCACCGACCGGCTGGCCGAAGCCAGCGCCGCGCTGGGCCTGCCCGACGAGGCCATCGTCGTCAACGTGCAAGGCGACGAGCCGCTGATCGACCCGGGCCTGATCGACGCCATGGCCAAGACGCTGGAAGACAGCGACTGCCCCATGAGCACCGGCGCCCACCCGCTGGCCTCGGCCGACGAGTTCCACAATCCCAACGTCGTCAAAGTGGTGCTGGACGCGGCCGGGCGCGCGCTCTACTTCAGCCGTGCCGGCATCCCCTTCCCGCGCGACGCCCGCGTCGAGCACTGGTTCGACGGTGCGGCCGGCCAGGGCCAGCAACGGCCACCAGGCTTTCCGCTGCGGCACATCGGTATCTACGGCTACCGCGCCGGCTTTTTGCGCCACTACCCGGCGCTGCCGCGCGCGCCGCACGAAATCACCGAATCGCTCGAACAGCTGCGTGTGCTGTGGCACGGCTACCGCATCGCCGTCCACGTCAGCGACGAAGCGCCGGGCGCCGGCGTCGACACGCCGGAAGACCTGGCGCGCGTGCAGGCGCTGTTTGCGGCGGCGTGAGCCCGCTTCTGGCAAAATATTGCTTTTTCAGTAAAGACTGAAAATCATGGGGGAATCGCATAGGGAGTCACCCTGGGCGACAGACTGCCACCAAGGTCCACGCCGGACCAGCATGCTATTCTTTCTGCCATTCCGCCAGAAGCGTGAGCCCAGCAGAAGCCTGCCCGCCAGGCCCCGCTTCACGCCTTCTTCCCAGAACACGAATCCATCAATCTCCTAGGAACCCAGAAATGAAGCTCATCCTGTTGGGAGCGCCCGGCGCGGGCAAGGGCACGCAAGCCGCTTTCATCTGCAAGCACTACGGCATCCCCCAGATCTCCACCGGCGACATGCTGCGCGCCGCCGTCAAGGCTGGCACGCCGCTGGGCCAGCAGGCCGAAGCCGTCATGAAAGCTGGCGGCCTGGTCAGCGACGACCTCATCATCAACTTGGTCAAGGAACGCATCGCCCAGCCCGACTGCGCCAACGGCTTCCTGTTCGACGGCTTCCCGCGCACCATCCCGCAGGCCGACGCCATGAAGGCCGCCCAGGTCGACCTCGACTACGTGCTGGAGATCGACGTGCCGTTCGACGCCATCATCGAACGCATGAGCGGCCGCCGCAGCCACCCCGGCAGCGGCCGCATCTACCACACCATCTTCAACCCGCCCAAGGTGCCCGACACCGACGACGTGACCGGCGAGCCGCTGGTCCAGCGCGAGGACGACAAGGAAGAAACCGTGCGCAAGCGCCTCGACGTCTACAGCGCCCAGACCCGCCCGCTGGTCGACTACTACGCGAACTGGGCCAAGCAAGACCCCGCCAAGGCCCCTCAATACCGCGCCATCAGCGGCCTGGGCAGCGTCGACGAGATCACGCAACGGGCACTCAGCGCGCTCGGCGCGTAAGTGCTGAATCGGCCGCCATGACGGCCGAGTTCAGCTTTTTGATACAAAAGGCCTCCTTTTCAGGAGGCCTTTTTCATTGCTCGACTCCAAACAAATAGTGACCTCAGTGCGGTGAAGCAACCCGCCCACAAGAGGCCTTCGATGAAGGAAATCGCCACGCCCTCGTGGAAAGTCATACAGGCTTTCATGCTTAATCCGCAGAAATTAATGAGAAAAATAAACAGAACCAAATGAAACAATCGATTACATTGCCTTCGATCTGCTCATCATAAATAGCTTGTATATGCAATGATGCCTTCGCGCACATGGCTGCTCCGCAGTCCCTTGTAATAGCTACGGCCAGCAC
This sequence comes from Comamonas sp., assembly GCA_047606565.1. Classification (GTDB taxonomy): domain Bacteria; phylum Pseudomonadota; class Gammaproteobacteria; order Burkholderiales; family Burkholderiaceae_C; genus Comamonas_F. The sequence continues at coordinate 13,120 of JASGEH010000030.1, read as the reverse complement.
GGTGATTTTCACCTTACCCCGAACACAAATCCATCCGTTTCCTTTCATGCCTGTACACAGGGAACAGCACACCAAACCACCTCACCAACCCGAACCAGTTTTCATGGTAACGGAAGGAAATTATTTTCATGAAAGCCCGAGGCCATGAATCAAAGCGAATTTTCAAACCATGAGATCGAAGAAATCCTCAAATCGTGCAAAGTCAAATATCATCAAGTTACAGACCCCTCTGCCGGGGCCGCCGAGTTATTAAGCGATGGAAAGGTGATAGCCTGGTTTCAGGGGCGCATGGAATTTGGTCTGCGCGCCTTAGGCAATCGCTCCATCCTAGCAGACCCACGGCATATCTCCATGAAAGACAAGGTCAATCTACTTGTCAAAAAACGTGAGGCATGGCGTCCTTTTGCCCCCTCAGTACTGGAGGAGGCTATCCCCTTGTATTTTGACCCTGTCTACCACGGGCAGCATATAACAGTCTCTGTCATTGCCAAAGAGAATATTCGTGACAAAATTCCTGCGGCCATCCACATTGATGGAACAGCACGCATTCAACCGGTCTCCAAGGAGAAAAATGAAAAATACTATGCCTTAATAAAAGAGTTTTTACGATTGACGGGTGTGCCAGTGATCCTCAATACATCCTTTAACGTCAGAAGCAATCCTGTTGCCTGCACCCCCATTGATGCTTTGAAAAACTTTTACACCTCTGGACTTGAAGCATTAGTCATTGGCGATTTCGTTGTATTAAAGTAAGAAACGAAACCACACTCATCAAGAACATATACCCCATGGCGTTGAACGAATGGATGCAACCCCTTGTGGTTGCTTCCATCTTTACTTTTGCGATGGCCTTGGGCCTGCTGGCCAGGTCAGTGCTTCATCAGCCTTCTTCCATGAGGGGATTCAGCATATTTCTCGCCGTGCTGACGGCACTGAGCGTGGTCTTGATTTTTAGTCGACCTGGGCCTTCTGGGAGAGGCCGAAAGCGGGCATTGCGGCGACCGACGGCCGTGACGGGCGCACGTCCGCAGGTCGTCGTTGTGCAAGGGTTCGTGCAGTTTTAACGTTAGCACGGCCCCATAGCCGTTCAGCCGGTCACGTCGTAGACGATCTGCGCCGAGCGCTGGTCGGCCTGGGCCATCCAGCTCGCCAGCGCGGCATCGCTGGGGTAGAAGCGGGCACGATCGCCCAACGCCAGCTCGACCCGGGCGCCGTGGCGCTGGATGCTCAGGCGCACCGGCAGGCCGCGTTCGAGTTCGCCCTGCTCGCTCATCTCCTTGACCGGCGGGTACTGGCGCAGCACCTGCGTGACATCCGGGTCCTGGCCGTTGACGGCCACGCGCAGGAATTTTCCGTAGCGGCAACGCGCGGTGGGCAGGTCCCACAGCTGCTGGGTCGTCACGCGCAGGGCGCCGCCGCCGGTGAAGCGGTCGGGCTGGGCCTTGCCGGTGAGGACCACGAACTCGTCGTCCTTGAGCAAGTCGCGGTGGGCGTTGATCATGGCCTCGTCGGCCGTGCATTCGACCGTGGCCGACTTGTCGTCGAGCTTGAAGATGGCCAGCTTGCCGCGGTTGCCGTTGATGACGCGCAGGTCGGTGACGATGCCGGCGATCATCTGCGGCTCGCGGCTGTCGGCCAGATCCTCGATACGGCGGCGCACGAACTGGCGCACCTCGCGCTCGACTTCGTCGAACAGGTGGCCCGAGAGGTAGAAGCCGACGGCAGTCTTCTCGTGGGTCAGGCGCTCCTTGACGCCCCAGGGCATGGCTTCGACCAGCGGCGGCTCCTGGGTGCTGGAGCCGACGGCGTCGTCGAACATGTCGAACAGGCCGCCCTGGTTGGCATTGGCCTCCTGCGAGATGGCGAAGTCCCAGGCCAGGTCGAGCGAAGCCAGCAGCGTGGCGCGGTTGCGCTCGATGCCGTCGAAGGCGCCGGCCTTGATGAGCGCCTCGACGGTGCGCTTGTTGACCAGGCGGCGGTCGATGCGGTTGGTGAAGTCGAACAGCGAGGTGAACGGCCCCGTCTTGTCGCCAGCCGCGCCGCCGCCCTGTCCCGCGCGCGCGGCGATGATGGCCTCGACGGCCTGCTGGCCGGTGCCCTTGACGGCGCCCAGGCCGTAGCGGATGACCTTGTCGGAAACCGGCTCGAAGCGGTAGTTGCCGCGGTTGACGTCCGGCGGCTCGAAGCTGATGCCGAACTTCTGCGTGGCGTCGGCGTACAGCACCTTGAGCTTGTCGGTGTTGTCCATTTCCACGGTCATGTTGCCGCAGTAGAACTCGGCCGTGTAGTGCACCTTGAGCCAGGCCGTGTGGTAGGCCAGCAGCGAGTAGGCGGCGGCGTGCGACTTGTTGAAGCCGTAGCCGGCGAATTTCTCCATCAGGTCGAAGACCTCGTCGGCCTTCTCCTGCGCGATGCCCTTCTCGGCCGCGCCCTTGCGGAAGATGGCGCGGTGCTCGGCCATTTCCTCGGCCTTCTTCTTGCCCATGGCGCGGCGCAGCATGTCGGCGCCGCCCAGCGAGTAGCCGCCCAGCACCTGCGCGGTCTGCATCACCTGTTCCTGGTAGACCATGATGCCGTAGGTCTCGGCCAGCACCGGCTCGACCAGCGGGTGCGGGTACTCGACGGCCTCGCGGCCGTGCTTGCGCGCCACGAAGGTCGGGATCAGGTCCATCGGGCCCGGGCGGTAGAGCGCGTTGAGGGCGATCAGGTCTTCCAGCCGCGAGGGCCGCGCATCGGTGAGCATGCGCTGCATGCCCACGCTTTCGAATTGGAACACGGCCTCGGTCTTGCCCTCCTGGAACAGCTTGTAGGTGGCCGCGTCGTCGAGCGGGATGGTCTCGAAGGTGAAGTTCTCCTGCCCCTTGTGGCGCGCCATGATGAATTCGCGCGCGATCTCCAGGATGGTCAGCGTGGCCAGCCCCAGGAAGTCGAACTTGACCAGGCCCACGGCCTCGACGTCGTCCTTGTCGTACTGGCTGACGGCCGACTCGCTGCCGGGCTGCTGGTAGAGCGGGCAGAAGTCGGTGAGCTTGCCCGGCGCGATCAGCACGCCGCCGGCGTGCATGCCGATGTTGCGCGTCATGCCTTCGAGCTTCTGCGCCATCTCGACCAGGGACTTGACCTCTTCTTCCTGCTCGATGCGCTGGGCCAGCAGCGGCTCGGCCGCGATGGCGTACTTCTCCTTGTCGTCGTCGGACAGGTCCGCCGGCGGGTACTGCAGCGTGACGGGCTTGCCCGGCTTGTTCGGGATCAGCTTGCTGATGCCGTCGCAAAAGCCGTAGCTCATGTCCATGACGCGGCCGACGTCGCGGATCGCCGCGCGCGCGGCCATGGTGCCGAAGGTGGCGATCTGGCTGACCGCCTCCTTGCCGTACTTGGCCTTCACGTAGTCGATCACGCGGTCGCGGTTGCCCTGGCAGAAGTCGATGTCGAAGTCGGGCATCGACACCCGCTCGGGGTTCAGGAAGCGCTCGAACAGCAGCTTGTATTGCAGCGGGTCGAGGTCGGTGATCTTGAGGGCATAGGCCACCAGCGAGCCCGCGCCCGAGCCCCGGCCCGGCCCGACCGGGCAGCCGTTGGCCTTGGCCCACTGGATGAAGTCGCCCACGATCAGGAAGTAGCCGGGGAAGCCCATCTTCAGGATGGTCTCCAGCTCGAACTCCAGCCGCTCGACGTAGCGCGGGCGCTCGGCGTCGCGCTGCGCCACGTCGGGGTAGAGCAGCGCCAGGCGCTCCTCCAGGCCCTCGAAGGAGGACTGCTTGAAGTAGGCCTCGATGCTCAAGCCATTGGGCGTGGGGTAGTCGGGCAGTTGCGGCTTGCCCAGCACCAGCGTGAGGTTGCAGCGCGTGGCGATCTGCGCGGTGTTGGCGATGGCGCTGGGCAGGTCGGCGAACAGCGCCGCCATCTCGGCCTGGCTCTTGTAGTACTGCTCGCGCGTGAAGCGGCGCACGCGCTTGGCATTGCCCAGCACTTCGCCTTCGGCGATGCAGACGCGGGTTTCATGCGCATCGTAGTCCTCGGCGCGGGCGAACTGGATCGGGTGCGTGGCCACCACCGGCAGCTTGTTGCGCGCCGCCAGTTGCACCGCGGCCCGCACGTGGGCTTCGTCGTCAGGACGGCCGGCACGCTGGACTTCCATATAGAAGCGGTGCGGGAACCAGCCCGCCAGTTGCAGCGCCAGGTCGCGCGCGCCGCCCAGGTCGCCGCGCAGCAGCGCCTGGCCGACCGGGCCGGCCTGCGCGCCCGACAGCAGGATCAGGCCCTCGCTGAGTTCCTGCAGCCACTCGTAGCGCGCATGGGCCTGGTCGCGCAGCACGTTGCGCGTCCAGGCGCGCGCCAGCAGCTCCGAGAGGTTGAGGTAGCCCTGGTGGCTTTGCACCAGCAGCAGCACGCGCGCGCCCTGCGTGGCGCCTTCCAGCGGTTCAAGCTGCACCTCCGCGCCCAGGATGGGCTTGACGCCCGCGCCCCGGCCCTTCTTGTAGAACTTGACCGCCCCGAACATGTTGTTGAGATCGGTGATGGCCAGAGCGGGCTGGCCGTCCTTGGCGGCCAGCTTCATGGCCTCGTCGATGCGGGTGGTGCCATCGACGACGGAAAACTCGGTGTGCAGGCGCAGGTGAATAAACATCCGGGCATTGTAGGAAATTCACCCCGCCCTCACGCCGCCGCCGGGGGCGGCCGGCAGCACTTACCAGAGGCCCAGCACCTTCCACCACAGGCAGCCGACCAGCGCGAAGACCAGCAATTCGAACACCGCCATGATGAAACCCACCTGCCACCACTGGCCCAGCGTGACGTAGCCGCTGCCGAAGATGATCGGCGAGGTGCCGGTGGCGTAATGCGTGAGCGTCATCATGATGCACGAGGCCGCCGCCATCATGAGCAGGAAGGGAATCAGATAGGCCGCCGGAACCAGCGCCGCCCCCACCGTCAGGAAGGCCAGCAGCATGGCGCTGATGTGCGCGGTCGTGCTGGCGAACAGGTAGTGGGAGAACAGGAAGACCAGCACCAGCACGGCCGCCGACAGTTGCCAGCTCAGCCCCGCCACGGCAATGCCGTGCTGCAGCCCGTTCGAGAACCAGGTGATGACACCCAGCTTGTTGAGTTCATTGGCCATCATGACCAGCGCGCCGAACCAGACCAGCGTGTCCCAGGCACTTTTCTCGGACAGCACGTCGTCCCAGTCTAGGGTGCCCGTGATCAGCAGCGTGAACAGGCCCAGCAGCGCCACCACGGTCGGGTCCAGGCTGAACGCCGGCCCGAACAGTGCGGCGGGCACGTCGGCCCACAGCAACAGCAGCATCGCGAAGGTGCCCAGCATCACCTTCTCCTTGCCCTTGATCGAGCCCATGGCCTTGAGCTCGCGGCGCGCGAAATCGACCGCATCGGGCGTGGCCTTGACCTGCGGTGGCGACAGCCAGTAGATGATCAGCGGCATCAAGGCCATGCAGACCAGCCCGGGCAGCAGCATGCACAGGGCCCAGGTGCCCCAGGACAGGTGGAAACTCTGCTGCGTCACCCGCGCCACGTAGTCCACCACCAGCGGATTCGGCGCCGTGGCCGTGACGAACATCGCCGAGGAGATGGGGTTGGCGTGGTAATTGACCAGCGCCAGATAGGTGCCCACCTTGCCCTGCGTGCCCTTTTCGGGGTCGGAGTCGAAGGCATGGGCGATCGACTTCATGATCGGGTGGACAATGCCCCCGCCGCGCGCCGTGTTGCTCGGCGTGAAGGGCGCCAGGATCAACTCGCAGATCGCCAGGCCGTAGCCGATGCCCAGCGTGCGCCGGCCCAGCAGCGAAATGAAGAACAGGCCCAGCCGGTTGCCCAGCCCGGTCTTCTTGAGGCCGCGCGAAATCAGCACGGCCGTCACGATCAACCAGATCAGCGGGTTGGCAAAGCTGCTCAGGGCGTCGGTAATGGCGCCCTTGGACGAGGTAGACGTCACCTGCGAAAGCGACACGATCATGATGGCCATCATCGCCATCACGCCAATGGGCATCACCTTGAGGATGATGGCCACGATCGTGGTCAGGAAGATCGCCACCAGCCCCCAGGCCTTCGGCGTCAGGCCGTCGGGCGTCGGAATCAGCAACAAGCTGAAGAGAACCCCCGTGGCAATGGCTGCCGGGACGATTTTGAAAGGCACCGCATCACGAAAATAACGGGCCATTTCCACAAGAGACTTGATCATGTCGGGCTTTGATTGAAGAAGACGGTCTGGCAACGCAGCCTTGCCATGCTAGAGAGGGCATGCGCACAGCGTCTTGACGCAGGTCAATCGCCAGGGAGACGGCCTGCGCGGGCTGCCCCTACAACCCCTACAATCGCGCCCCATGTCCGCCGTCCTGAACATCTCCGCCTACCTGTTCACGCCCGTGGACGATCCGCACGCGCTGCGGCCGCTGCTGCTCGAACGCGCGCTGGCGGGCGACCTCAAGGGCACCATCCTGCTGGCCGAAGAAGGCATCAACCTGTTCCTGGCCGGCAGCCGCGCGGCCATCGACCGCTTCATCGGCGAACTGCGCGCCGATCCGCGCTTCGCCACGCTGCAGCCCAAGGAAAGCTGGTCGCAGCAGCCGCCGTTTCGCAAGATGCTGGTCAAGGTCAAGCGCGAGATCATCCGCATGGACCACCCCGCCATCCGCCCGGCCGCCGGCCGCGCGCCGGCGGTCTCGCCCGCCACGCTGCGGCGCTGGCTGGACGCGGGCGTGGACGACGACGGCCGGCCCGTGGTCACGCTCGACACCCGCAACGCCTTCGAAGTCGACCACGGCACCTTTGCCGGCGCCATCGACTGGCGCCTGGGCAAGTTCACCGAATTCCCGGCCGCGCTGGCCGCCCACCGCGACACCCTGGCGGACAAGACCGTGGTGAGCTTCTGCACCGGCGGCATCCGCTGCGAGAAAGCCGCCATCCTGATGCAGGAGATCGGCCTGCCCCACGTCTACCAGCTCGAAGGCGGCATCCTCAAGTACTTCGAGGAAACCGACGGCCGGCACTATGCGGGCGACTGCTTCGTCTTCGACGGGCGCGAAGCCTTGGGCCACGACCTCTCGGCACGGCAGGACGCCGCCGCCCCAGCACAAGCCACCTCCCAGCGTCACGAAACCGACACACCGGCCTCGCATGATGCGAATCACTGAAGGTTGGTAGTTTGAGCTGATGCCTCAACTTGGAACCCACGGTCGCTTACGCGGCTGTGGGCTTTTTTTCGTCAGGACATCGCGCGAGCGATGGTCCGAGGGGCCATTTTTCATCGCCGGGCCGCCCCAAGATGAAAAAGCATCCCCCCGGGGGATCGGGGCATCGCGCAAGCGATGGACCGAGGGGCTATTTTTCATCGCTTCTTCAGCGATTCAAGTGCTCGACCAGGATCAGGACACCCATGCCCAGCAGGATCAGCCCGCCCAGGCTTTCGGCGCGGCGTCCGGCCATGGCGCCCATGAACCGCCCCAGCATCACCCCCAGCGTCACCATCACGCCGGTGACCAGGCCTATGGCCGCGGCCACCGACAGGATAGACACATTCAGGAAAGCCAGGCTCACGCCCACGGCCATGGCGTCGATGCTGGTCGCCAGCCCCGTGGCGGCCAGCAGCCAGAACGAGTGGCGCGCCGGCCTGGCCTCGGGCGCCTCTGCGCCGCGCAGGCCGGCATACAGCATCTTGAGCCCCAGGCCCACGAGCACGCCGAAAGCGACCCAGTGGTCCCAGGTCTGGATGTAGGCCGCCGCCCCCATGCCCAACAACCACCCCAGGAGCGGCGTCAAGGCCTCGATCACCCCGAAGATCGCGCCGGTGCGCAAGGCCTCGCGCCAGCGCGGCCGTGCCAGTTGCGCGCCCCGTACCACCGATGCCGCAAAAGCGTCGGTGGACATGGCCAGGGCCAGCAAGGTCACGGAAACAGCATTCATCGGCGCGGGCTTTCAAATGGGTCGGCAGCCTGGCGTCAACGCCACAGGTTTACTTTTCTCCAAGAAAACCGGCCACCCCCATGGGAGCCGCGACTATAGGTCGGCCCTTAGCGCACATGGGACATCTCCGTCGCGGGCCGCGGGGAATTGCGCCGATCCGCGCCAATCACGGAGATAATCGAAACACCCCATCCCACCTATAGCCCAAGCTATTTTTCTTAGCTTCAGCAAAGGCCCTACAAGGACTTTGCCAGGAAAGCAAGATTCGGCAATGTAAAGGTCTGATAAAGGTTTTTCGCCTGGCGCTCGAGGCGTTGCCCCCCGCAAGGAAAAGCCCGTGGGCGCCTTTTTCAAAGCGCTGCAAACCTATAATTCCCAACGCAAATCGAGGTTGGCGTGTGCCCTTGCTGGCCCTTCGCCATCGCAGACCGGCACGCCGCCGCGTCCGCATTTTTTCTGGGATTCGTCGCATGGTTTTTTCCGACGTTCATCGCATCGCCGCCCGGCCTTCCCTGCACACCGCAACGGCAGCACTGCGGCCAGCCGTGCTGGCCCTGCATCTGTCGCTGGCCGGCCTGATCGCACTGACCCCGCCCACGGCCGTGCTGGCCCAGCAACCAAGCAGCCAGGCCGCGCAGGACATCCAGCAACTGCTGCAGCGCGGCGACAAGGCCAAGGCACGCAAGCAGCTCGAGCAAGCGCTGGCCACCGACGGACGCAACCCGCAATTGCGCTTTCTGCAAGGCCTGATGCTCAGCGAAAGTGGCGACGTTCAGCAAGCCATCGACGTCTTCACCCGGCTCACGCAGGACTTCCCCGGCATGGCCGAGCCCTACAACAATCTGGCCGTGCTCTACGCCGACCAGGGCCTGGACGAAAAAGCGCTGGCCGTGCTGACCAAGGCCGTCGCGCTCAACCCCAACTACACCACGGCCTACGAAAACATGGCCGAGCTGCACACGCGGCTGGCGCAAGAAGCCGTGCGCAAGGCGCAGAAGACCCCCGGCGCGCCGCCGGCGGTGCAGACCGCCTTGGTCAGCACGGACAGTGCCGACAGCGCCAGCAGTGCCAGCAGTGCGGACCCGGCCGCCAGCGCGCAAGCCACACCCGAGCCCACGGCCGTGGCCACCGCGTCGACCGCGCCAGCGCGCAGCGGCGTGCGCCCCAGCCTGCCCGTCGTGCCCTTGCCGGTGGAGTTGACCAGCGTGAGCCAGGTTTTCGGCACCGCAAGCCCTGCGCCCGCTCCCCGTGTGGCGCCCCCCTACACGCCCGGCACGCCCCTCTCGGCCTGGGACACCGTCGCGATCGGCGAACCGGCACCAGCACCAGCACCAGCACCAGCACCAGCACCAGCACCAGCACCAGCACCAGCACCAGCATCCGACGTGCGCCTGGCCCAAGCCTCGGACACACCACCTTCACCACCCGAGCCAGCCCAGCCGACCTCGCCCGAGAGCACGCCCGTGCAGCCGCAACCCAGCGAAGCCCTTGACGTCGGCGGCGCCGCCGTGGCGACATGGCCGACCCCGCCCAATGCCCAGGTAGCCCCGCCACTTCTGCTGGCGGCCCTGACACCGCCCGAGGCGAGCGCGCCCCCTTCGCTGGCGGCTCCTGCTCCTGCTCCCTCGCCCGCATCGGCCACAGCATCCGCGCCACGGCCCGTCCGCGACGACCAGACCGCTTCCGCGCCCCAGCCAACAACGCCAGCCGTGTCCCTCCCAGCGCCGCAGCCGGCCGCCGCAGCGCTTGACGAAAGCAGTGTGCGCACCACCCTCCAAACCTGGTTGCAGGCTTGGAACAACCACGACGCCGAGGCCTATCTCGCCACCTACACGACGAGCTTTGCCCCCAACACGCAAGGCAACGCCGAAAGCTGGCGACAAAAAGTGCGGGAGCAACTGGCTGCGCCTCGTCCGCGCCAGCTCGAGATCAGCAGCGTGACGGTCGAGCTGCCGCCACAGGCCACCACGGCGGTGGCGCGTTTCCGCGAAAGCACCATCGCCGGCGTGCTGAAAATCACCCGGCTCAAGCGCCTGGACCTGGTCCAGCAAGACGGGCAATGGCGGATCGCCTCGGAGAGCAGCGGGCAATAAATAGCGCCCTGGGCCCGCGGCGCAGACCCGCCGCGGGAACCCGCTCTAGACCATCGGCGTCTGCGGCTCGCCGTCGACGATCTGGTACTTGCGCATCTTCTCCCACAGCACCTTGCGGCTGATGCCCAGGTACTGCGCCGTGCTCTGGCGCCGCCAGTCGTTGGCATCCAGCGCGTTGATGATCTTGTTGCGCTCGTTCATGTCCCAGGACTTGCGGCTGCTCTCCTGCGGCTCGATCGGGGCGCCTTCGGGTTGGGTTTCACCGCTGATCGCCAGCATGCGCTTGACCACCATCTCCACGCCCCAGGCGCCGGTCTGCCGCACCACCACGCCCACGCGCTCGGCGAAGTTGCGCAGCTCGCGCACATTGCCGGGAAAACGCATGCGGCCCACCGTGTCGAGCAACCACAGCGGCGGAGCGCCCACGGCGGCCATGATCTCCTCGCCCACCACATGGCCGACGATGGCGCGGAAGATCGCGATCTTGTCCTGCTCGCCGCGTTCCTCCAGCGACGGCACATACAGCTCGATCACCGCCAGCCGGAAAAACAGGTCCGAGCGGAAATCGCCCACCTGCACCATCTCGCGCAGCGGCCGGTTGGTGGCCGCCACCAGGCGGAAGTCCAGCCGTATCGGCGTGGTTGACCCAATGCGCGTGACCATGCTCTCCTCCAGCACGCGCAGCAGCTTGACCTGCTGGTAGCGCGGCAGGTCGCCGATTTCGTCCAGGAACAGCGTGCCGCCATTGGCCTGCTCGAAATAGCCCTTGTGCGCCGCCACCGCCCCCGTGAAAGAACCCTTGGCGTGGCCGAAGAACAGCGACTCGAACAGGCCGTCGGGGATGGCGCCGCAGTTCACCACCACGAACGGGCCCTGGCTGTAGGCCGAGTGCTTGGCGTGCAGGCGCTGCGCGATGCGCTCCTTGCCCACGCCGGTTTCGCCATAGATCAGGACGTTATGCTCGCAGTCGGCATAGGTGTCGACCTCCTTGAGCAGATCGATCACGCAGGCGTCGATGGCGATCAGGTCGTCGGTCTTGACATGGCGCACCGTGTTGGCGCGCATCTGCTGCACCACGCGCACCACCATCGCGCGCAGCTCGGCGCCGGTGAAGTCGTAGGGCAGCACGTGCGAATACTCGGCCGCGAAGGCCCCGGTCTTGAGCTCGCGCTCGCGGCCGCTGGCCGACACCCAGATCACGGGCATGCCATAGCGCCCTTCGATCGCCTGGCGCGTGAGCTGCACATTGTTTTCCAGCACCGAGACGCTGATCACGGCGATCGAGAAATGGCCGATATCCCGCACCGAGGAAAACACCACGCCATCGGCCCGCATGACCTGCACGTCCAGGCTGGCCATGCAGCGCTCCACGCGCTCGGCAATATCGGCCGCGCCTTCCCAGACGTAGATCTCAAGTTCATCAAGGCTCAGGGGCGATCTCATAACCATGCAATTCAATAAACCAATTCCGCGCCGCGCAGGCAGCTCAGCCGCGCGCCCACCTCAGTATTTGCCAGACTCACACCCAAAAGCTTCAGCAAGGTATTGATCAGGGGATCCAACAGTGTCGACAAAAGGGAAATCACGACCGACAGCAAACTCTTCGCCACCGTCAGGATCGCGCTCGTCAAGTCGAGCACAACCCCCAGAATAGAATTCTCATAACTCCGCGCCGTGATCGTGAGGCCATCCAGGGTCTCCGTCAGACTGCTCACAATGTCCTGCGCCGAAAACTCGTAATAAGAAGGGTCTTCATCGAGCTCGGGCGGGTCGTCGTAGGTATGCGTGGCGGTGGTCTGCGCCACGCTGGAATTCAGTCCCACCGCCAACGCGGCCTGCGGAATATAGTTGGCCGAGGACTTGCTGGAGACCCAGGTACTGCTGCTCGTCTTGTACTTCCAGCCCGTGCAGATCAGCAGCACGCACAAGGACGGGCGCCCCACGACATAGCCCAGGCTCAGAATGGGCGCCGGATCCAGTTCGACGTCGCTGCTCGTGGACATGGCCGCCGCGATCTTGGCTTCGGTCGACAAGTCCAGTTCCCCGACACGCACCTTGGCGAGCTCCGTCTTGGCCTTCACCGTCAGCGATTTGTCATCCTCGCTGCAGTCATAGTCGTCCACATAGGCCTGGCCACCGCCCAGGTCCAGGATCACATCCAGCTCGTCAAGCAGCTTCACATAGGTCACCTCATATTCCCTGCAACTGGTTCCCGAGCAACCCACCGCATTCAGAATGCTCGACAGCCCATCCACCAGATCCAGGCTGAGCACGTCGTTCAGGAAGGTCGTGACCGAACTCAAGGAGGTCAGCAACTCATTCAAAAGGTCGGTCAGGTCGCTGATCAAGGACAGCTCGACGGACAGCAGCAGGCGGACCTGCGCCGTGCGGACGAAGCTTCGATTGGGGTCGTCCTCCGGATCGAGGCTTTCATCGATCAGGCGCGGGCTACCGATGGCCGACACCTGCTCGGGCTCGGTCACCTTGAGCCGCACCGTCACGCCCGTCAAGCCCAGCAGGTCCGCATCGATGGCCGCATATACCGAGGAACTGCCATTGCCCACCTGCACGATGGCGCTGAGCAGATCGAAAAGCCCCAGGGACACATCCAGGGCCGAGTCCGGCACGGCAGCGGAGACGCCGAGGATGTCGCCCAGCTGCAGATCGACATCCTGGATCAAGGTGGCCTGGGCCGTGATGGTCTCCAGGGCCGTCACGGCCAGCGAGGCCACCCCGTCCTGCGAGGCCACGTCGGCCAGGACCTCCAGCAGTTGCCCCACCGTCACATCCGTCTCCAGCAGGGTGTCGTAATCTCCGACGGTCACGCCGAGCTTGATTGCCAGCGCGTCCAGATAATCCAGCAAGCTCACGTCCGCGTCGACCAGCCCCTGCCACGAACCGACACTCAAGTCGATGCTGCCGCCCAGCAAGCCCCCGACCAGGGCATTCAAAAGGATGGACTGGCTGGTGCTCACCGTGGCCAGCGTGGTGCGGATGTTCAACTGGGCCAGGGGATCGCCCGAGCGGGCCAGCGCCACGGCACTGATCTTGTCGAGGGTCAGCCCGGGAATCAGGGTCAGCGGCTCCATCGTCGCCACCACCTTGACCGCGTT
>JASGEH010000029.1:0-12584 GCA_047606565.1 Comamonas sp. | reverse complement strand
GCGCGCCGCGCGCAGCGCCTCCGGCGAGCGCCCGGCCAGCGGCTCGCCGGCGACCGCGATGCGGCCGGCGTCGGCCTGCTCCAGCCCGAGCAGCAGGCGGATGGCCGTGGTCTTGCCCGAGCCCGATTCACCGACCAGCGCATGCGTGGTGCCGGCCGCGACGCTGAAGGACACGCCATCGACGGCGGTGACCGTGCGGCCCTCGGCGGCGAAGGTCTTGGTGACGGACTGGACCTCGATCTTGGGCCGCGCCGCCGCGCTCAGCCGGCCGAAGCCGGGGTCGCGCCAGGCGGCGTAGCGGTCGGGGTGCAGGGCCGGGACGTCGGCGTGCAGCTTGCGGGCGTAGGCCGAGGCCGGCGCGCGGAAGACCGCCTCGGTGCGGCCGCTTTCCTGCACCACGCCGCCCTTGAGCACGACCAGCGTGTCGGCGCGCTCGGCGGCGATCGCCAGGTCGTGGGTGATGAGCAGCAGGCCGATGCCACGCTCCTGCCGCAGCCGCGAGAGCAGGTCGAGGATGCGCTTCTGGATGGTGACGTCGAGCGCCGAGGTCGGCTCGTCGGCCACCAGCAGGGCCGGGCGCGGCAGCACCGCCAGGCCGATCAGCACGCGCTGCAGCATGCCACCGGAGAGCTGGTGCGGGTAGGCGTCGTAGACCCGGCGCGGGTGTTCGAGGCCGACCTCGGCGAAGGTCTCCAGGATCAGCGCCAGGCGGGTGGCGCGGTCGGTCTCGCCGAGCAGCGCGGCGGCCTCCTGCGCCTGCGCGCCGATGGTGCGCACCGGGTTGAGCGCGCTGGCCGGGTCCTGCGGCACGAAGCCGATGGCGCGCCCGCGCAGCGGACGGAAACGGCGTTCGGGCAAGCCCAGCAGGTCCAGCCCGTCGAACGCGATGCGGCCACGCGCCTGCGCGCCTTCGGGCAGCAGCCGCAGCACCGAACGGGCGATGGTCGACTTGCCGGAGCCCGACTCGCCGATCAGGGCGAGGCTGGCGCCGCGCGCCAGCGTGAAGCCGGCGCCAGAGACGACCTCGTGCGGGCCATAGGCGACCGACAGGCCATCGACCTGCAGCAGGGGCCGGGCCGGCGCGGGGCTGGCGGAGGGAAAGTTCAATCGGTCTTGCGCAGCCATCGGCTGATCCTGTTCATCGAGAGGACGGTGGCGATCGTGACCAGGGCGGGCGCATAGACCAGCCACGGCCACTTGAGATAGTCCTTGCCGGTGGCGATCAGCAGCCCCCAGTCCGAGGCCGGCGGCGGGTCGCCATAGCCCAGGAAGGCCAGGCCGGCGATCACCAGGATCGACAGGCCGAACTGCAGCACGCCCAGCGCCAGCACCGAGCGCGAGGCGTTGGGCAGCACATGGCGCCACAGCACGTGCGCGCGCGAGCCGTCGAGCAGCAGCGCGGCCTCGACGAAGGTGGCCTGCCGGGTCTTGATGACCTCGGCGCGCATCACCCGGGCGAACACCGCCACCGCCGAGACGCCGGTGGCGATGGCCGCGTTGACGGTGTCGAAGCCCAGCGCGGTGACGATGATGACCGCCAGCAGAAAGCTCGGGATGGCCAGCAGCACGTCGATCAGCCGCGCCAGCACGGCATCGACCCAGCCGCCGAAAAAGCCCGCCAGCAAGCCGATCAGGCCGCCCGCGACCACGCCGATGGCCACGGCGATGAGCGCGCTGCTGACCGAGGAGGCACTGCCATGGACGACGCGGGCGTACAGGTCGCGGCCCAGGTGGTCGGTGCCGAACCAGTGCGCGGCGCTGGGGCCGAGCAGCTTGTCGGTGGGCACGCCGCTGGCCGGGTCGTGGCCGGAAAACAGCCCCGGGGCGAGCGACCAGGCGAGCACCAGCGCGAGCACGGCGAACGCCAGCGCCACGCCGGGCGGCAGCCGCAGCGATGCCCGCCGCAAAACCGCCACGGCGCGCGCGGCTGGCGCGAGAACGGTGACCGCGCTCATGGGGCCACCGCCCCGGACGTGGCGGGCGGACGGCGCGCCGCGCCGAGCAGTTTGACGCGCGGATCGAGCAGCGGGTAGACCAGGTCGGCGACCAGGTTGACCAGCACGAAGACCACCGCCGCCAGCGAGACCACGGCCTGCAACACCGGCAGGTCCTGCGTGCTGACCGAGCGCTGCACCAGGCTGCCGATGCCGGTGCGGCCGAACACCGTCTCGGTGATCAGCGCGCCGCCGAGCAGCTCGCCCACGGTCAGCGCGATGACGGTGACGACCGGCAGCGACGACGGCTTGAACAGATGCCGGGCGAACAATTGCGCCTGCCCCAGGCCGCGGCCGCGCGCGACGGCGGCGTATTCCTGCCGCGCCTCGTGGTCGAGGTTGGCAATCAGCACCTCGGCGATCTGCGCGGAAATCGGGATGCCCAGCGCGACCGCCGCGAACACGGTGGCCCACAGGCTGTCGGGTTCGAGCACGCGAAACAGCCCGAGCTGGAAGCCGAACAGGTGGATCAACACCAGGCCGATCACGAAGTTGGGCACCGACAGGAACAACGACGGGAAGCCGCGCAGCAGGCCCTGGCCGTAGCGCCGGGGCAGGAACTGGCTGCCGTAGGCGATCGCCAGCGCCAGCAGCAGTGCCACCGCCAGCGCGCCGCCGGCCAGCACCAGGGTCGAGGGCAGAACCTCGCCGATCAGCGTGGCCACCGGCCGACTCGAGCGCAGCGACAGGCCGAGGTCGCCGGTGAGAAAAGCCGACAGCGACGCCCCCAGTTGCACCAGCACCGGACGGTCCAGGCCGTGGGCGGCGACGATCTCCTGGATCTCTTCCTCGGTGAAGCCGTTCTGCGGATCGCGCAGCACGTTGGTGACCGGGTCCCCCGGCAGGATGCTGACGACCACGAAGGTGAACACATAGGCCAGCAGGATGACCACGGCGGCCTGCAAGGCACGCCGGGCGGCATAGGCTAGGTAGGCGTGGCGCATGCCGCGACCCTCCCGAGGTTGCCCGCTGGCACGGTGAAAACTTGCACGGTGGAAGCTCGGGACACGTTCTTACTTGCCTTTCGTGGCGGTGTAGTAGCTGGCGTAGGCGATGCCGTTGTACTGCACGCCCTTGACCTTGGGCGACTGCACGTAGATGCGCTGGACGATCTCGGTGCGCGGGATGAAATAGCCCTGCGCCAGCACGTAGCGCTGCAGCTCGTCGAGCAAGGGCTGGCGGACCTGGGCCGAGCCGGCGCTGGCGATCTGGTCGCGCAGGCCGTTGAGCTTGGCGTCGCTTTCGCCCAGCCCGAACCAGTTCTCGCCGTTGTTGGCGTTGGTCAGGATGCTGGCGACCGTGCCGGCGTCGATGAAGCTGCGCGTGATCTCGTAGGCCGGCACCGTCGGGCGGCCGATGCGGACACGCTCGCCATAGGTCACCACGTCGTAGGAACGGATGGCGACTTTCCAGCCGATCTTGCCGAGCTGCTGGGCGATCAGCTCGTCGACCGCCTTGGCCGTCGCCAGGTAGGGGTTGGGGTAGAGCGTGAGCGTCAGCGGCTTGCCGTCCTTGCTGCGCACGCCGTCGGCACCCTTGGTCCAGCCGGCCTCGTCGAGCAGCTTCTCGGCGCGCGCGGGGTCATGCGCCAGCAGCTGGACATGGTCGGACCAGCCCGGCACGTTGCTTTGGATGAAGGACGACGCCAGCTTCCAGTCCGGCGTGTAGACGGTGTCGATGATCTGTTGGCGGTCGATGGCCGCCTGCAGCGCCTGGCGCACCTTGGGGTCGTCGTAGGGCGCCACCTGGGTGTTGATCGCCCAGCCGTTGACGAAGCCGAGGTAGCGCGGCGTGGCGATGGTGAAGCCCTCCTGCTTGAGCGACTTCAGCTCCTGCGGCGAGGCGTTGTAGGCCACGTCGGCCTGGCCGGACTGGACGGCAGCCACGCGCAGCGAAGGCTCGGCCACCAGCTTGTAGGTGATCGAATCGAGGAAGGCCGGGCCGGTGTGGCCGACCGCCGCCGGCCCCCAGTTGTAATCCTTGCGCCGCACCAGCCGGACGTGGTCGCCCTCCTTCCAGGACGCCACCACGTAGGGGCCGCTGCCGGCGGTCTTGCCCAGGTCGGCCTGCACGGTGGCCGGCTGCGCCAGGGTCTTGGGCGAGAGCAGGATCGAGCCGTGGTAGCCCAGCGTGGGGATGAAGCCCAGCGTCGGCGCCTTGAAATAGACCTTCACCGTCGAAGCGTCCACCGCCTCGGCATGGTCGTAGGTCTTGGGGAACAGGCCGACCGGGTTGATGCCGTCTTGCTTGCGGCCGGCATACCAGATGTCGAGATTGGCGACCACCGCCGCCGCATCCAGCGGCACGCCGTCGGAGAAGGTCACGCCCTTCTTGAGGTGCAGCGTGAACTCGGTGGCCTGGGCGTTCTGCTCCCAGCGCTCGGCAATCCAGGGACTGACCTTGCCCTCGGCATCCACGTAGACCAGCTTGTCGGCCACGTGGCCCCAGATATGGCCCTGGAAGCTGGAGATCGAGCTGTTGTTCGGAATCCAGGTGCCCCCCAGCGAGTCGATGAGAAAGACCAGATCGCCCCCCTGGCGCGCATCGCCGGCCGCGCGCGCCGGCACGACCGCTGTGGCCGCGACCAGCGCGATGGCGGCTGCAGCCGCGAAAGAGGTCAACAGGCGGCGCCGGCTGGAGGATGGCGTGGAAAGCGACGTGAAAAACGACGAGGCAAAGCGTGCGGTCATGCAGAAATCCTGAGGTCTCAAGTTGTGTCGTATTGCATCACCCCTGGCCCGGATCGCTTGCGCGCAATTCAGATTTCAATATTCCGCATCGACATAATATTCGGCAACAACATCATGGATCGGCATCATGACAGGCGCATCCGCTGCGTCGCGCCTGCCCTTAGGCCGCGCGCCAAGCCGGCTCCGGCGCCATGACCAAGGCATGAACCCGTCTTCAAGCCGCCTGCGCCAGCGCCTCGCCGGTCTCGTTCGTCTCGCCGCGCACCGCCGCCAGCACGCGTTCGGCAGCACGAGTGGCGGGCAGCAGCAGGCGGCCCGGCTCGGCGCCGTGGACCAGCCACAGGCTCACGGCTGGCGCGAAGTCGCTGACGGCCACGACTTCGAGCTGCTCGCGCCACGCGCTGCGCGCCAGCAGCGGCAAGGGCATCAGCCCCAGGCCCAGGCCCTGAGCCACGCCCTGCAGTTGCAGTTCTCGGCCATAGGTGTCCAGGCGCACGCGCAGCGGCTGGCCGCGCGCGGCCAGCGCGCGCTGCAGGGCGGCGCGGAAGCCACAGCCATCGGGGTTGAGGATCCATTCGGCGCTGCCCAGTTCGGCCAACTGGCGGCGGCGGTTGCCGTGGCTGCCGCGTGGCGCCACCACGGCCAGCCGGGTGTCGTCGAGCACCCGGCCGTCGAGCCCGCGCGCCAGCGCCTGGCCCTGCGGCAGGTAGAGCACGGCGGCGTCGATCTGCTGTTCGCCGATGCGGTCGAGCAGCTGACCGCTCCAGCCGGTGGTGACCTGCGGCACCAGGCCGGGCCAGTGCTGCGCCAGCTCGGCCAACACGTCCATCAGCGCCAGTTCGCCCAGCCCCTGCGTGAGGCCCAGGCGCAGCGGGCCGGAGAGCGGCTGGTCGTCGGCCGTGATCAGCCGCAGCGCATCGACCTCGCGCAGGATGGCGCGGCACTGCTCGTGCACGGCACGGCCCAGCACGGTCGGGCGCGGCGGCTTGGTGTTGCGGTCGAGCAGCTCGACGCCCAGCGCCTGCTCCAAGCCCTGGATGCGCCGCGTGACGGCGGGCTGGGTCAGGCCCAGTTCGTGCGCGGCCTGGCTCAGGGACTGACAACGCACCACCGCGACGAACGCGCTGATTTCTTCTAATTTCATGCTGATTCCGAATATGTCGATCCAACAAAATGCGCGTTGATCATAGATGCAATTGGATGGCCCTGTGAACACTGCCATACGCGCCCCGGCGCTCCACGCCTCCGCCCTTGCGGCGCCCCCAGCACCGGCACCCGCACCTGCCCCCGACGACCGCCTGGCGCCGCTGCGCGACTTTGTCACCGCGCTGGCGCGGCTGCTGGATGCGGGCGCGGACGAGCCGCGCATCCTGAGCGAAGGCGGCGCGCTGCTGGCGCAACTGGTGGCGCGCGACGACTGGCTGCCCGACAAGGAGGCGCAGCCGCACCCGCAGCACTACCAGCAGTACCTGCTGCACGCCGACTCGGCCGAGCGCTTCTCGGTGGTCAGCTTCGTCTGGGGGCCGGGGCAGCAGACGCCGATCCACGACCACACGGTGTGGGGCCTGATCGGCATGCTGCGCGGCAGCGAGTTCTCGCAGGGCTACGCGCGCGACGCGCAGGGCCGCTGGGTGCCGGCGGGCGCGGCCGTGCAACTGCATCCGGGCCAGGTCGAGGCGGTATCACCGCGCGTGGGCGACGTACACCGCGTGCGCAACGCCTTCGACGACCGCGTCTCCATCAGCATCCATGTCTATGGCGCCAACATCGGCGCCGTGGCGCGCTCGGTCTACGCCGAGGACGGCAGCGCCAAGCCTTTCGTCTCGGGCTACTCCAACACCCGGCTGCCCAACCTGTGGGACCGCTCGCACGCCGTGCGCGCGCGGCTGCGCCAGCCCGGCTGATGGGCTGATGACCCCGGACCGCCTCGTTCCCGCTCCCGCATTCCCCCTTCACCCTTTTTCCCGGACCGCCACCATGACCGCATCCGCCCCTGCCCCCGCCGCCTGGCCCGAACTGGACACCGCCGCCGTGCGGCAGGCCCTGCTGGCCGGCGACGAGATCGCCCTGCTCGACCTGCGCGAGGAAGACCCCTACGCGCAAGGCCACCCCCTGTGGGCTGCCAACCTGCCGCTGTCGACGCTGGAATTGAACGCCTGGCGCCGCATTCCGCGCCGCGACACGCTGATCGTGCTGTACGGCAGCCAAGTCGGCCCCGAGGGCCCGGACGGCCCGCCCGAAGATCTCGCCCCCGTCGCGGCCGCGCGGCTGCAAGCGCTGGGCTACACCCGCGTGCACCTGCTGGCCGGCGGCCTGGCGGGCTGGCAGCGCGCGGGCGGCGAGCTGTTCATCGACGTCAACGTGCCCAGCAAGGCCTTCGGCGAATGGGTCGAGGCCGAGCGCCACACGCCCTCGCTGTCGGCTCAAGACGTCAAAGCGCTGCTCGACGCCCGCGCCGACGTGGTGGTGGTCGATGCGCGGCGCTTCGAGGAATACCAGACCATGAGCATCCCGACCGGCACCAGCGTGCCCGGCGCCGAGCTGGTGCTGCGCGTGCGCGAGCTGGCGCCCGACCCGGCCACGCGCGTGATCGTCAACTGCGCCGGGCGCACGCGCAGCATCATCGGCACCCAGTCGCTGGTCAACGCCGGCCTGCCCAACCCGGTGGCGGCGCTGCGCAACGGCACCATCGGCTGGCTGCTGGCCGGCCAGACGCTGGACCACGGCGCGGCGCGGCGCTTTCCCGCCACCGTCAGCGCCGCCACGCAGGCCCAGGCGCAGGCCGACGCGCGCGCCGTGGCCGACCGCGCCGGCGTCCGCCGCATCGCCTGGTCCGCGCTGGAGACGCTGGACCAGCCCGGCCGCACGCTCTACCGCTACGACGTGCGCACACCCGAGGAATACGCCGCCGGCCACCTGCCCGGCTTCGGCAGCGCGCCGGGCGGCCAACTGGTACAGGAAACCGACCACAACGCCCCGGTACGCGGCGCGCGCATCGTGCTAGCCGACGACGACGGCGTGCGCGCCAACATGACGGCCTCGTGGCTCGCGCAAATGGGCTGGGCCGCCTACGTGCTCGACGACGCGCCCGCGCAGGCCTTCGCCGAGACCGGCGCCTGGCGCCCACCCCAGCCCGCCGACCCCGACATCCCCGCGCTTGCCCCCGGCGAACTGGCCACCCTGCTGGCCGGCGACGGCGGCGCCTCGGCCGGCCTGGCGCTGCTCGACCTGACCACCAGCGCGCGCTACGTGGAACGCCACATCCCCGGCGCCTGGTACGTCATCCGCGCCCAGCTCGCACAGGCGCTGGCCGTGGTCGGCCCGGCACGCCGCTACGTGCTGACCTGCGGCAGCAGCCAGCTCGCGCGCTGGGCCGCGCGCGACCTGATCGCCTGGCTGGCCGCGCACGGCCGCGACAACGTGCCGGTCCACGTCCTCGACGGCGGCACCCAGGCCTGGATCGCCCAGGGCCTGCCGCTGGCGCACGGCGAGGACCGCCTGGCCTCGCCGCGCATCGACCGCTACCGTCGCCCCTACGAAGGCACCAGCGCGCCCGCCTCGGCCATGCAGGCCTACCTGGACTGGGAATACGGACTGGTCGAGCAGCTCGGGCGCGACGGCACGCATGGGTTCAAGGTGATCTGATCCCTGTTCTGAAGCCGCCGCATTTCCATAGCCGCAAAGCGTCTTTGCCGGCAGCGGCGGCGCTTCCTACGATGGCCGGGTCACCCTCTTTCAGCGGCCCTGCGCCGCCGCACCCACCATGTCCCAACGCAAGCTGCGGCTCGGCGCCTTCGTCATGGCGACCGGCCACCACATCGCCGCCTGGCGCCATCCGGGCGCGCAGATCGATTCGGGCGTCAACATCGACCACTACATCCAGGTCGCGCAGACCGCCGAGCGCGGCCTGTTCGACCAGATCTTCCTGGCCGACAGCCCCGGCATCCACCAGCGCCTGGACGACGAGTCCATCAGCCGCCAGGGCCGGCTCTCGCACTTCGAGCCGGTCACGCTGTGGGCCGCGCTGGCCGCCGTCACGCGCCACATCGGCTTCGTCGCCACCGCCTCCACCACCTACGAGGACCCCTACCTGCTGGCGCGCAAGTTCGCCTCGCTCGACCACATCAGCAAGGGCCGCGCGGCGTGGAACGTGGTCACCACCGCCGCCGCCAACGTGCACGGCAACTTCGGCCTCGACGCCCACCCCGACCCGGCCGCGCGCTACGCCCGCGCCCACGAGTTCGTCGACGTCGTCAAGGGCCTATGGGACAGCTGGGACGACGACGCCTTCGTGCGCGACCGCGCATCCGGCATCTACTTCGACCCGGCCCGGCTGCACGCGCTCAACCACGTCGGCCCGCACTTCCGCGTCAAGGGCGCGCTCAACATCGAGCGCCCGCCGCAGGGCCACCCGGTGATCGTGCAGGCCGGCTCGTCGGAAGACGGCAAGGAGCTGGCCGCCGCCACCGCCGAGGCCATCTTCACCGCCTGGACCAGCCTGGCCGAGGCGCAGGCCTTCTACCGCGACGTCAAAGGCCGGCTGGCCAAATACGGCCGCCGTCCCGAGCAACTGCTGGTGCTGCCCGGCATCTCGCCCGTGATCGGCCGCACCGAAGAAGAAGCGCAGGCCAAGTGGGCCGAGCTGCAGTCGCTCATCCACCCCTCGGTCGGCCTGGACACGCTGCGCCCCTTCTGGCCCGACGCCGACCTGCGCAGCTGGAAACTCGACCAGCCGCCGCCCTACTACCCCGATCCGCCCCGGGGCATCAGCAGCCGCGCCCACGTGGTCATCGAGCTGGCCCGGCGCGAGCGCTTCACCGTGCGCCAGCTCTACGAATACCTGGCCGGCGCGCGCGGCCACTGGGTGGTGGTCGGCACACCCGCGCAGATCGCCGACCAGATCCAGCTCTGGTTCGAGAACGAGGCCGCCGACGGCTTCAACGTCATGCCCCCGGTGCTGCCGCAATCGCTCGACGAATTCGTCGACCTGGTGATCCCCGAACTGCAGCGCCGCGGCCTTTTCCGCACTGCCTACGAAGGCCGCACGCTGCGCGAGAACCTGGGGCTGGAGCGCCCGCCCAGCCGCTACGCGCACGCGGCGGCGGCGGCCTGAGCCGGTCCGAGGCGGCCACGCGGACAGCCAACCGCTCCGCGTGCCGCGCGCCCGCCGCGCATTGCTTTCCCTCCGCCTACGCCTCACCCTTCCACTGCGTGATCCGTCGCTCCAGTGCCTCCAGCAGCACGTTGATCGCCACGCCGATGACAGTGATGGCGAGGATGCCGAAGTACATGTCCGGGATCAGGAAGCTGTACTGGGCGTAGATGATGAGGTAGCCCAGGCCGGACTTGGCGCCGACCATTTCGGCGGCGACCAGTACCAGGATGGCGGTCGCGCTGGCCAGCCGGATGCCGACGAAGATGGTGGGGATGGAGGCCGGCAGGATGACCTTGGTGAGCAGCTGGCGCTGGCTCACGCCCATGGTGCGGGCCGATTTGACAAGCAGCGGATCGACCTGCTTGACGGCGGCGATGGTGTTGAGCAGCAGCGGCCACGAGCAGGCGTAGAGGACGATGGCGATCTTCGAGATCTCGCCGATGCCCAGCAGCAGCAGGAACACCGGCAGCAGCGCCAGCGGCGCGGTGTTGCGCAGGATTTCGATGAGCGGATTGACGGCCTGCCCCAGGCGCCGGTACCAGCCGATGGCCAGGCCCAGCGGCACGGCGTAGAGCACGGCCAGCGCGAAGCCGCCGAGCGCGCGCAGCAGGCTGGCCTGGGTGTGTTCCCAGAGCTGGCCGTTGAGGGCCAGCGTCCAGCCGGCGGCCAGCACCTCCGACAGCGGCGGCAGGAAGGTGGGGTCGGTCCAGCCCAGGCGGGGCGCCAGTTCCCACAGCAGCGCCAGCGCGAGGATGAGCGCCGAGCCCAGGGCACCATCGGCCAGGCGCCGGCGCAGCCGCGCCAGTGTGCCGGGCACGGCCAGCGGCAGCGCGGCCGGCGCGCCGGCCCGGGTCGTGGCCGTGAAACCAGGGGTGGGGGCGGGATGGCTAGACATGCGGGACCTCCTGCCGGCTGTCGCCGGCGTGTTGCTGGATGCGGGCGCGGCGCGCCTGGCGGGCGCTGTCGACCTCGCCGTGCAGCAGCGACCAGATGTGGTGGCGCAGCTCGCCAAACAGCGGCAGCGCGCGCACGTCGGCGGTGCCGGCGTGCAGTTGCGCGGGGATGTCGATGATGTCCTTGATGCGGCCGGGCCGCGCCGTCATGACGGCCACGCGCTGGCCCAGCACGACGGCCTCGTCGATGCCGTGGGTGATGAAGACGATGGTCTTGCCGGTGCGCCGCCAGATGTCGACCAGCTCTTCCTGCAGCGTCTCGCGGGTCTGCGCGTCGAGCGCGGCGAAAGGTTCGTCCATGAGCAGGACCTGCGGGTCGTAGGCCAGGCTGCGCGCGATGGCCACGCGCTGCTTCATGCCACCGGAGAGTTCGTGCGGGTAGCGCCCGGCAAAGGCCGACAAGCCCACCAGGTCCAGGTAGTGGCCGGCGCGCTCGCGGCGCTCGGCGCGGCCCACGCCCGCGACCTCCAGGCCGAAGGCCACGTTGTCGAGCGCGCTGCGCCAGGGAAACAGCGCGTACTGCTGGAACACCACGCCACGGTCGCGCGCCGGGCCGGTGATGGGGCGGCCATCGAGCAGGACGCGGCCGGCGGTGGGCTGGGCCAGGCCGGCCAGCAGGTCCAGCAGCGTGGACTTGCCGCAGCCGCTGGGGCCCACCAGCACCAGGAACTCGCCCGGGCTCACGTCCAGCGACACGTCGTCGAGGGCGACGAAGCGCTGCGGCGGCCCGCCGTCTTCGGCGCGGGTGATGAACTCCTTGCGCACCTGCTCGAAGCGGATGCCGGCCTGGGCGGGCGCGCTCATTTGGCGGCCTCGGCCTGCGCGGCGTAGGGGTTGAAGGCGTTGGTGTAGAGGTCGGAGGCCTTGATCTGCCCGGGCTTGAGCAGGCCGTCCTTGACCAGCCAGTCGATCCAGACGTTGAACTCGCTGTCGCGGATCAGGCCGCCCTTGCCGGCCACGCCGGTGCTGCGCCAGTACTGGATGGCGTCGGCGCTTTCGGCGCGCTTGCGCTGCGCGATGATGCGCTCGAAGCGCGCGCGCACCTCGGCCGGCGGCGTCTCGCGCGCCCACTCGATGGCGCGGGCCAGGGCGCCGACCAGGTGACGCACAGTGTTCGGGTTGTCCTGGGCGTAGCGCTTGCGCACCACCAGCGTGCCGGCGGTGAAGTCGCCGAACAGGTCGCGGTCGGTGAACAGCGGGTGGATGCCGCCGCGCGTCAGCGCCTTGTCGCGCAGGATGCCGCCGAGCGTGGAGACATCGACCTGCCCCTGGCGCAGCGCCTGTTCGCCGGCGACCGGCGGCGTCACCACCAGCGTGACCTGCTTGGCGTCGGCCGCGCCGAGGCCAGCGCGTGCGAGGTATTCACGCAGCATGAATTCGATGTGTGCGCCCAGCGTGTTGAGCGCAACCTTCTTGCCGATCAGGTCACGCGCACCCTTGATCGGGCTGCCGTCGAGCACGTAGTAGCCGTTGTAGGTGTTGGCATCGACGCCGTAGTAGCCGATGACGGCGGTGACCGGCGCCTTCTTGGCCAGCAGCTTGACGACCGCGCCATTGAAGGCGCCGCCGATGTCGACGTCGCCGGTGACCACCGACTGGATGTCCTGCGGACCGCTGATGGTGTTGCCCACCCACTTGGCCTTGAGCGGCGCGAGATAGCCCAGGTCCTCGGCCAGCTCGATCCAGATGACCTGGCCGGCCCAGCCCTGGTAGCGGATTTCGGTCTGTTCGAGCGCGGGCGCGGCGGCCCCGGTGTTCTGCGCCAGCGCGGCGGTGGCCAGCAGGCACAGGC
>JASGEH010000028.1:0-14367 GCA_047606565.1 Comamonas sp. | reverse complement strand
TGCTGCCCGCGCGCGGCAGGCGCGGCCAGGGCCAGGGCGGCGGCGCAGGCCAGCGCGCTCCAGGCGCCAGCCCGCCCGGCGGGGCGTCGTGCAAGGGACATCGGATCGTTCTCCTAGGAATGCGGATCGGCCGTCATTCCACCCTACGGAATGAGAATGATCGGCATCCATATTCAATAAAACGGATCAGAAGTCCTGAACCTGATGTTGCGAGTTGGTTCTTTTTTGTAAAGATTTTGCAAACAACCCACACACCATCCCGGCCGCAGGCCCGTCAACCGGGCCTCACGGCGCAACTCAGCCCCCATCAACATCAGCATCGCCACACCCGACCTGACAAAGGTCAGGCAGCGAATGGCGAAGGCGCTGCAACTGCTGTAAAACCAAGCCGTTCCCGCAAGGGGCTGCAAGCCTGGGCCGCGCAAGCGTTGACCAGCCAGCAAGAGGCGCGATGACAACCACTCTTGTTGAAATCAAGGGGTGCTTCGGCACCCCTTTGTCTTTTCTGCGGCGCTTGTGGCGCAGGCCGCACTTCACTCCCCTCTCCCCAACCCTCCCCCGCCAGGGGGAGGAAGCAAGACCGGGCCGGACGCCCCCTTTCCGCCCGAGGGGAAGGGAGCCCGGAAGCTGCCGCTCTACAGCTCCAGCCGATAACCCACGCCATAGATGGACGCGATGGTCTCGCCCTGGGCGCCGGCCTCGGCGAGCTTGCGGCGCAGGTTGCGCACATGGCTGTCAACGGTGCGGTCGGTGACGACGCGGTGGTCTGCGTAGAGGAAGTCCATCAGCCGGCTGCGCGACCACGCGCGCAGCGGCGGGGCTGCCAGGGTGCGCAGCAGGCGGAATTCGACCGGGGTCAGCTCCAGCCAGTGCTGGTGCAGGCGAAAGCGGCCGCTGGCCTCGTCGAGCACCAGCGGGCCGGCGGGCCGCGCTGCGCCGGGCGCCAGGGGCGCCATGCGCCCGATGCGCCGCAGCACCACGCCGACGCGCGCGACCAGTTCGCGCGGACTGAAGGGTTTGCAGATGTAGTCGTCGGCGCCACTTTCCAGGCCCAGCAGGCGGTCGATTTCCTCGGCCCGGGCGGTGACCATGATGACGGGCACATCGCTTTCGGCGCGGATGTCGGCGAAGACGTCCAGGCCGTCGCGCCCGGGCAGCATCAGGTCGAGCAGCACCAGGGCCGGCGGGCTGCGGCGGAAGGCGGCCAGCGCCTGCGCGCCGTCGGCCTCCCAGGTGGCGGCGTAGCCGGCGGCGCGCAGGTAGTCGCAGACCACGCTGGCCAGGCGCGGTTCGTCTTCCACCACGAGGATGTGGGGCGAAGTGCTGGGCACTTGGGCGGGCAGTCGTTCGACCATGTTCAGGCATCCTCGGGAAAGCGAGCGGTGATGCGCAGGCCGCCCAGCGGCGAGTCCTGCGCGCGGATCTCGCCGCCGTGAGCCTCGACGATGTTGCGGCAGATCGCCAGGCCCAGGCCGCTGCCGCCGCTGGCGCGGTTGCGCGAGCCCTCGACGCGGTAGAAGCGCTCGAACAGGCGCGCGCGGTGCGCCGGCTCGACGCCGGGGGCGCTGTCCTCGACCACGGCCTCGACCTGGCCGCCTTGGGTGCTCACGCGCACCGCCACGCGGCCGCCACGGGCGGTATAGCGCAAGGCGTTTTCCAGCAGGTTGGCGAACAGTTGCTGCAGCCGCCGCTCGTCGCCGCGCACGCGCTGGGGCGTGCCGGCGGGTTCGGCGTCGAGGGTCAACCCGGCGTCGGCGAAGCGCCCGCGCATGCCGGCCAGGGTGTTGTGCAGCACGCCGTCGAGGTCGAGCGGGGCGAAGCGGTAGGACATTTCGCCGGCCTGCGTGACCGCCAGCTCGCCCAGGTCGTCGATGAGCTGGCCGAGTTGCTGGACCTCGCCGTGCAGCGAGGCCAGCGCGGCCTGGGTCAGCGGCCGGATGCCGTCCTGGATGGCCTCCAGCTCGGCGCGCAACACCGCCAGCGGGGTGCGCAGTTCGTGCGAGATGTCGGCCATGAAGGCGCGCCGGTTGCGCTCGGTGTTCTCCAGCGCGGCGGCCAGTTGGTTGACGTCGGCGGCCAGCCGCCCCAGTTCGTCGCCGCCGGCGCGAGCGGCGCGGTGGGCGTAGTCGCCGGCGGCGAGCCGATGGATGGAGTCGGTCAGCCCGCGCACGCGGCCCAGCAGGGCACGCGAGAGCAGCCAGGCCAGCGCGGCGGCGACCAGTACCGAGACCACGCCGTTGAGCCACCAGGCCCGCCGTTGCGCCTGGTAGAAGCGCACGTCGCCCTCGGCGATGGCTTGCTGAAAGGGCACCATGGCCAGCCAACCCACGGGCGGTTCACCACCCCCCGGCTCCGAAACCGTCTCTGCAACCGTATCCGAGCCCCTCTCCGAGACCCGCACCGGCAGCCGGATTGCCGTGCTGTCGGTGCCGGGGTTGCCGGCCAGCCAGCGGCCTTGCGCGTCGAGCAGCGCGAAGCGCGGCACCGCGCCGGTCTGGTCGGAGACCGACGGCGCGCGCATGGCCGACGGGTCGGTCTGGCCGGCCTGGCGCTCGGGGCGCATCAGTTCGAACCAGGCCTGCGGCTGGCCGCGCAGGAAATCCCAGTTCCCGTGTTCACGGTAGGCCTGGGCCACACGCGGCAGTACCTCGCGCATGCGCTGGAGGCCCTGTTCGTTGAGGTAGCCCATGAAATCGCGCTCGAAGCTCAGGCGGCTGGCGATGCCGTTGGCCGTCAGCACCACGGCGCAGGCGGCCAGGATGGCGAGGAAAAGTTGGGCGGAAGTGCCGGGCAGTCGCATGGCGGTCAGGTCAAGAGAAAGAAAGTTCGACGCCGGAGCCGAAGCCTCGGTATTGGGCCGCAAGGGCCGCGCGTGATCAAGGCCTGCGTGCCCCGCGCGGGGGTTCTCCTTATTTTCTGCACAGTCATCCGGCATGATCTCCAACATTTTTCATCACCGTCGACTCCTCATGCCTTCTTCCGACGACGCCCTCTCTTCGCCCCGCCTGCGTGGCCCGCGCGGCCTGCCGACCGCCCTCCTGCTGTCCCTGGTCCTCGCCCTGACGGCGTGCACGGCCGACGAAAAGCCGCAAGCCGAACAGCAGCCCACGGTGGGCGTGCAGACCATCGCCACGCAGCGCCTGGCGCTGGAGCAGTCGCTGCCTGGCCGCACGGTGGCCTTCATGGTCTCCGACGTGCGCCCGCAAGTCGGCGGCATCATCCAGAAGCGCCTGTTCACCGAAGGCCAGCAGGTCAAGGCCGGCCAGGTGCTCTACCAGCTCGATCCGCGCAGCTACCAGGCCAGCTATGACAGCGCCCAGGCCGACCTGGCCCAGGCCGAGGCGGCGGTGCTGTCGGCCAAGCCCAAGGCCGAGCGCTACCGCGAGCTGGTGGCGATCGACGCGGTCAGCAAGCAAGACGGCGATGACGCCGTTGCCACGCTGCGCCAGGACGAAGCCGCCGTGGCCGCCGCGCGCGCCGCGCTGCGGACCGCGAAGATCAACCTCGACTACACCCGCGTGACGGCGCCCATCAGCGGGCGCATCGGCACCTCGACCTACACGCCGGGCGCGCTGGTGACCGCCAGCCAGGAGACGGCGCTGGCGACCATCAACCAGCTCGACCCGATCTATGTAGACGTGACGCAGACCAGCGCGCAACTGCTGGCGCTGCGCAAGCAGATCGACAGCGGCCAGCTCAAGGCGGTGAACGGCAAGGCCAAGGTGAAGATCGTGCTGGAAGACGGCAGCACCTACGCGCACGAGGGCACGCTGGAGTTCGTCGGCACATCCGTGGACACCGGCACCGGCAGCGTGACGCTGCGCGCCGTGCTGCCCAACCCCGACGGCCTGCTGCTGCCCGGGACCTATGTGCGCGCGGTGCTGCCGATGGCGGTCAACGAGAGCGCCATCCTGGTGCCGCAAAGCGCCGTCACGCGCAACACCCGGGGCGAGGCGGTGGTCAAGCTGGTGGGCGACGACGGCAAGGTGGCCGAGCGCGTGGTGCAGGCCGGCGACGCGGTCAAGGACCAGTGGGTGATCACCAGCGGTCTGACGGCCGGCGAGCGCCTGATCGTCAGCGGCGGCAGCAAGGTCGCCGCCGGCCAGGCGGTCAAGGTGGAGACCGAGGCGGCATCGACCCCGGCCACGGCATCGGCGGCGACCGCTGCCGGCGCGGCCAGCGCGGCCAACACCGCCAAGTAAGGGGCCCCGATCCAAATGGCACGCTTTTTCATCGACCGCCCCATCTTCGCCTGGGTCATCGCCATCCTCATCATGCTGGCGGGCGCGCTGGCGGTGGTGACGCTGCCCATCGAGCAGTACCCCGACATCGCGCCGCCGGCCATCTCGGTGCGCGCGACCTACACCGGCGCCTCGGCCGAAACCACCGAAAACTCGGTCACGCAGGTGATCGAGCAGAACATGACCGGCCTGGACAACCTGCTGTACATGGCCTCCAGCAGTTCGTCCTCGGGCAGCTCGCAGATCACACTGACCTTCGCTTCCGGCACCAACGCCGACACCGCGCAGACCCAGGTGCAGAACAAGCTGCAGCAGGCCGAGTCCATGCTGCCCGACGCGGTGACCTCCACCGGCATCACCGTCACCAAGTCGTCCGGCAACATCTTCATGGTGCTGGCCTTCACCTCGGATGACGGCCGCATGGGCAGCACCGACATCGCCGACTACATGGCCTCGACCGTCCAGGACCCGATCAGCCGCGTCTCCGGCGTCGGCAATGTGGAGGTGATGGGCTCGAAGTACGCCATGCGGATCTGGCTCGACCCGGAGAAGCTGCGCACTTATTCACTGATGCCCTCGGACGTGACCAGCGCGATCGAGGCGCAGAACGCCGACGTCTCCTCGGGCTCGCTGGGCGCGCTGCCCGCCGTCGCCGGCCAGGCGATCGACGCCACGGTCAGCTCGCGCAGCCGGCTGCAGACGACGGACGACTTCAAGGCCATCGTGGTCAAGTCCGACAGCAGCGGCGCGCTGGTGCGGCTGTCCGACGTGGCGCGCGTGGAACTGGGCAGCCAGTCCTATGCGGCGATCAGCACCTTCAACGGCAAGCCCGCGGCCGGCATGGGCATCGAGCTGGCCTCGGGCGCCAACGCCATGGACGTCTCCAAGGCCGTCGAGGCCCGGCTGGCCGAGCTGTCGAACTTCTTCCCCAGCGGGATGAAGTACCACGTGGCCTACAGCACCACGCCCTTCGTCAAGATCTCGATCCAGGAAGTGGTCAAGACCCTGTTCGAGGCCATCGTGCTGGTGGTGGCGATCATGTTCCTGTTCCTGCAGAACTGGCGCGTGACGCTGATCCCGGCGATCGCGGTGCCGGTGGTGCTGCTGGGCACTTTCGGCGTGCTGGCGGTGATGGGCTACTCGATCAACACGCTGTCGATGTTCGCCATGGTGCTGGCCATCGGGCTGCTGGTCGACGACGCCATCGTGGTGGTGGAAAACGTCGAGCGCGTGATGAGCGAGGAAGGACTCTCGCCCTACGAGGCCACGCGCAAGTCGATGGGCCAGATCACCGGCGCGCTGGTCGGCATCGCGCTGGTGCTGACGGCGGTGTTCCTGCCGATGGCCTTCTTCGGCGGCTCCACCGGCGCGATCTACCGCCAATTCTCGGTGACCATCGCCTCGGCCATGCTGCTGTCGGTGCTGGTGGCGATGACGCTGACGCCGGCGCTGTGCGCCACGCTGCTGTCGCCCATCGAGAAAGGCGGCCACGGCAGCCGCCAAGGCCCGCTGGGGCGCTTTTTCGCGGGCTTCGACCGCCGCTTCGACGCCACCCGGCGCGGCTACCACGGCGGCCTGCGCGCGCTGCTGCGCCGGCGCGGGCTGGGGGCGCTGGCCTATCTGCTGATCCTGGCGGCCATGGCGGCGCTGTTCTGGCGCCTGCCGACCGCCTTCCTGCCCGAGGAAGACCAGGGCATGCTGATGGTGCAGGTCAAGCTGCCCTCGGGCTCCACCCAGCAGCAGACGATGAAGGTGCTCGATGCCGTCTCCGAGTACGTGCGCCAGCAGCCCGAGGTGGATTCGATCATGGCAGTGGCCGGCTTCAGCACCGGCGGCAGCGGCCAAAACTCGGGCATGGGCTTTGTGCGCCTGAAGGACTGGAGCGAGCGCAGCGCCGATGGCAACGCGGTCGGCCAGCGCATCATGCAGGCGATGGCTCAGCAGTTCAAGGACGCGCAGATCTTCGCCATGGCGCCCTCCGGCATCCCCGGCCTGGGACAGAGCGCGGGCTTCACGCTCGAACTGCAGGACCTGGGCGGCGCCGGCCACGACGCGCTGGTCGCGGCGCGGCAGAAGCTGCTGACGCTGGCGGCCGGCAACGACAAGCTGCAGTCGGTGCGCTACGCCAGCCTGGAGGACGCGCCGACCTTCGCCATCAAGATCGACGACGCCAAGGCCAGCGCGCTGAGCCTGGACCTGGGCGACATCAACACCACCCTCTCGACCGCGCTGGGCAGCAGCTACGTCAACGACTTCATCGACCGCGGCCGCGTCAAGAAGGTCTACGTGCAGGGCGAGGCCGAGGCGCGCATGCTGCCGCAGGACATCGGCCGCTGGTCGGTGCGCAACAGCGATGACGAGATGGTGCCCTTCTCGGCCTTCTCCAGCGCCAGCTGGCGCTACGCGCCGGCCTTGCTAGCGCGCTTCAACGGATCAGCGTCGATGGAAATCAGCGGCCAGCCCGCCGACGGCGTGAGCAGCGGCACCGCAATGCGCGAAATGGCCGCGCTGGTGCGGCAATTGCCCGCCGGCTTCGGCTACACCTGGTCGGGCCTGTCCTACCAGGAACAGCAGTCCGGCGCCCAGGCCCCGCTGCTGTATGCCGTGTCGCTGCTGTTCGTGTTCCTGTGCCTGGCCGCGCTGTACGAGAGCTGGACGATTCCGTTCTCCGTCATGCTGGCCGTGCCGATCGGCATCGTCGGCGCGCTGCTGCTGACCACGCTGCGCGGCCTGAGCAACGACGTGTACTTCCAGGTCGGGCTGCTCGCCACCATCGGCCTGGCGGCCAAGAACGGCATCCTGATCGTCGAGTTCGCCAAGGAACTGGAAGAGCGGGGCCAATCGCTGATCGAGGCCACGCTGGAGGCCGCACGGCAACGCCTGCGGCCCATCCTGATGACCTCGCTGGCCTTCATGCTCGGGGTGCTGCCGCTGGTCGTCAGCACCGGCGCCGGCTCCGGCGGACGCCATTCGCTGGGCACCGGCGTGATCGGCGGCACGCTGGCCTCGACGGTGTTCGGTATCTTCTTCGTGCCGCTGTTCTACGTGATCGTGCGCGGCCTGTTCCCCGGCAAGCGGCGCGGCAGCGCCCTGCCCCCCCCTTCCGGCGAAACTTCCGGCGAAAGCGAGACGGCCCGATGAACGCCGCGAAAACTCCCCCATTGACGCCCGCCCTGGCCCGCGCTCTGCTCGCCAGCGCCTGCGCCCTGAGCCTGGCGGCCTGCACCAGCATGGCCCCGCACTACCAGCGCCCGGACAGCCCGGTCGCCGCCCAGTTCCGTGACGCCCCAGTTGCGGCCAGCGCGGCAGCCGACACCCCGGCCGTGG
Source organism: Comamonas sp. (assembly GCA_047606565.1). GTDB lineage: Bacteria > Pseudomonadota > Gammaproteobacteria > Burkholderiales > Burkholderiaceae_C > Comamonas_F. The sequence continues at coordinate 6,799 of JASGEH010000028.1, read as the reverse complement.
CCGACCTCGACTGGCGCCAGGTGTTCCAGGACAGCCGGCTGCAGCAGGTGATCGCGGCGGCGCTCGACCACAACCGCGACCTGCGCGTGGCCGTGCTCAACATCGAGAAGGCGCGCGCCACCTACCGCATCCAGCGCGCCGACCTGCTGCCCACCGTGGAAGCCACCGCCAGTGGCAGCGCCGCGCGCACCAGCGCAGCATCGAGCAGCACGGGCCAGTCCTCAGTCAGCCGCGCGGTCAGCGCCGAAGTCGGTTTCAGCAGCTGGGAGCTGGACCTGTTCGGCCGCATCCGCAGCCTGACCGACGAGGCCCTCGAAACCTATCTGTCCACCGCGCAGACCCAGCGCAGCACACGCATGAGCCTGGTGGCCGAGGTCGCGGGCGACTGGCTCACGGTCGGCGCCTACCAGGAGCGGCTGGCGCTGGCGCAGCAAACGCTGGCGAGCCAGCGCGAAACGCTGCGGCTGACCGAGCGCAAGCACGCGCTGGGCGTGGTCTCGGGGGTGGACCTCAACGAAGTCCGCAGCAGCGTGGAAAGCGCGCGCGCCGACGCCGCCAGCTACGCCAGCGCGCTGGCGCAGGCGCGCAATGCGCTGGAACTGGTGGTGGGCGCGGCGGTCGCCGATGAACTGCTGCCCGGCACAGGCACCTTGCGGCAAGCCGTCGCGCTGGCGCAGTTGCCCGCGCAACTGGACTCCCGCGTGCTGCTACAGCGCCCCGACGTGCTGGCGGCCGAACACACGCTCAAGGCCGCCAATGCCGACATCGGCGCGGCGCGCGCGGCCTTTTTCCCGACCATCTCGCTGACCGCCTCGGCCGGCCGCAGCAGCAACGCGCTGGCCAGCCTGTTCGACGTCGGCACCCGCACCTGGTCCTTCGTGCCCAGCATCTCGCTGCCCATCTTCAACGCCGGCTCGCTGCGCGCCTCGCTCGACGCGGCGCGCATCGAAAAAGACATCACCATCGCCGAATACGAGGAAGCCATCCAGACCGCCTTCAGCGAAGTCGCCGACGCCCTGGCCGCGCGCGCCCACATCGACGAACAGCTCGACGCGCAACAGGCCCTGGTCGACGTCACCCGCAACAGCCACGACCTGGCCGAGGCCCGCTACCGCAAGGGCGTGGACAGCTACCTCGAAGCCCTAGACGCCCAGCGCTCGCTCTACAGCGCCGAACAAGACCTGATCACGCTGCGCCTGGAAGAAGCCAGCAACCGCGTCACCCTGTACAAGGTACTGGGCGGCGGGGCCGATGCGACAGCCGATGTGGCCGGTGCGGCCACGCCCGCGGTGCCCGCTCAGCCCTAGCTTCGGGGCCATCCCGGCCATTCTTGCCCCCTCCCCCTGGCGGGGGAGGGCTGGGGAGAGGGGGATCAAAGAACCAGAACCAGAACCAGAGCTCTAGACAATCGACAAAGATATCGCTAGCCTATTAAAAAGCGGCATCCCTCCACATGAGAATCAAAAGGCAATAAGACATGACCTTTGATCGCCACACAATTTTGTCTGCACTCATCACCGGCGTGCTGGCTTACCTCATCACCTTGGGTATTCAGCGTTTATCAAAAAATAGTCAGCCCGGATCCTCAAGATGGCTTTGGCGCACCTTGACCGTGGCTCTTGTATTTATAGCCGCGCTTGGCGCAAGAGCACTGATCGGCTAAGAACCTGTTCACCATCGGCTGACGCGGAGCCCACCCTGGCTCAGCCTGGATTCGTATAAGTCACCGACCAGGAATGAGGCCTTGCAAATTGAGGGCCCGTCGCATAGGCGCTGTGGACGACAAGCCGGTAAACCCCGACAGCAGGCCTGGCATAGGTCACCTTCCGCCCTGCCTTGACGGTCTGCCAGGCCCCCTTGACATACTTCTGGAGCCGCAAGGTCAGATACCGAGTATTGGAGGACGCGCTCAAAGCCGCGACGAAGCCCCCATGGCCCGTGCAGTGCAATGTCTTCTCATAGACGATCGCCGTCGATGCTGCCGCCACGGTGCCCGTTTTCGTGACGGTGACACGTGTCACGCTACACGTGGCCGCATGAGCCACGGCGCCCGACACGATAGCCAGCAACACCAACAATCTCTTCAACATAACCATTCCAAAAATAAACCCCATCAGATAGGGCTTATTTTCCAAGAACAACTCTAACCCTTAAGGGCCAAGTCATAAGTCACCCACGGAGCCGCCTGAGCAACACCGTCATAAAGCTTTCTAGCCGTATGATTATCAGGTGCCGTAATCCAACGAACCAATGGCCACCCGCGTTCGGCGGCAATGGCGGCCACGGCTTCAATCAGCTGGCGACCAATGCCACTGCCTCTGAGCGTGGGCAACACAAAGAGATCATCAAGGAACCCGGCATCCTTGCCCAGCAATGGCTTGGGAAATGCTCGGTAATGAGCAATTCCCACCAATTCACCATTGGGCAGCTCTGCCACAAGCCCTTCCTCCGGATGATGACCGTCGACAAGCCATGAGAAGGTCTGCTCCAAAATTTCCTCAGTCATGGGAACCTGATAGAAGTCAGCATATTGCCGATAAAGGATCTTCCATTGTTCCTTGTCACTTTGGATGATGCTTCTGATTTTTGTCGTATTGGCGATCATCTCTTCCTTTCATTTATGACAACAGCTCAATCAATTCCGGCAAAAATGTAACATCCAAACATCCAACACTTCAGGCTCTTTCGGTAAAGAAATTCATTGAGAAACCCTGCCCCAATGACCGATTGGGTGAGTCCAACCCTGACTTCCGCATCTCCAATCCCGAGGCCATAACATCGATTCAAGAAGGCTCGGCCGCCTCAAGCCCCGCCCCACTCGCGCACGTATTGCGCGCGATCGGCGCGCGCCACCGGCACCAGCGGGTTGACCCGGGTGCCGATGTTGAGCAGGCCCAGCATGCGGTCCTGGGGGCCCAGTTCCAGCACGGCGTGCAGCAGGCGGCCCAGGGTGCCGGGGGTGCTGCTCCAGAAGGCGCCGTAGTCGAGCGCGAAGGCGGCGTTGAGGACGTTGGTGAAGGCGCCGCCGGCGGCCAGGAGCTGTTCGAACTCGGGCGCCTTGGGGTGGTCGGCGAGATGCGCGTGCAGCACCAGCACCACCGGCGCGGTGGTGAGCTTGGCGGTGTACTTGCCGCGCAGGGCCTGGACCTCGTCGGTCTGCGCCTCGGGGTGGGCCAGCACGCGCGCCAGCAGCGCGTGGCGCGCGTCGCCGCGCAGCAGCGTGATGCGCCAGGGCAGCAGGCCGGCGTGGTCGGGCGCGCGGGCGGCGGTGTCAAGGATGGCGTCGAGTTCGGCCGGGCTGGGCGCGGGGGTGGTCAGCGGCCAGCAGGAGCGGCGGGCCAAAAGGGTGTCGAGGGTCGGGGAGAGGGCTTCAGGCATGGACATGGGCAAGCAGACGAGACGGCAACCGGCGGCCGGTCAAAACGGCCGCTTGCCAGGAGGGATGGAGCAAAAGCGGCCATTCTGCCGCCACGCGGCCCAGCGCGCGGGGCGGCTGGCGGCAAGACCCGGCTGGCGTGGGGGCCAGCCCGGGGCGGCCCTGGGCAGGCCCAGCCGTTCAGGCCGCGCCGAGCAACTGCCGCAGCACGTAGGGCAGGATGCCGCCGTGTTCGTAGTATTCGACTTCGATGGGCGTGTCGATGCGCAGGATGAGCGGTACGCGCTGGCGGCTGCCGTCGTCGCGGTGGATGATGAGCGTGGCCTCGGCCTGGGGCCGGATGGCCTGGCCCAGTTCGATGTCGATGGTTTCATCGCCCCGGATGCCCAGGCTCTCCCACGAGTCGCCGGGCTGGAACTGCAGCGGCAGCACGCCCATGCCGACCAGGTTGGAGCGGTGGATGCGCTCGAAGCTGCGCGCGACCACGGCCTTGATGCCCAGCAGTTGGGTGCCCTTGGCGGCCCAGTCGCGGCTGGAGCCGGTGCCGTATTCCTCGCCGCCGAAGATGACGGTGGGCACGCCTGCGGCGATGTAGTCCATGGCGGCGTCGTAGATGGCGCGTTTCTGGCCGTGGTGTTCGCCGGGCAGCTGGAACAGGGTGTAGCCGCCTTCCTCGCGCGCGCCGTCGTCGCGCGGCGGCAGCATCAGATTCTTGATGCGCACGTTGGCGAAGGTGCCGCGCATCATCACCTCGTGGTTGCCGCGGCGCGAGCCGTAGGAGTTGAAGTCGGCCTTCTGCACGCCCTGCGCCAGCAGGTACTGGCCGGCCGGGGTGGTTTCGCGGAAGGAGCCGGCCGGCGAGATGTGGTCGGTGGTGATGGAGTCGCCGAACAGCCCCATGATGCGCGCGCCCTGCACGCCCAGGGCGGTTCCGGGAGCGGCCACGGGCGGCTCCAGGGTGAAGTCCTGGAAGAACGGCGGCTCGGCGATGTAGGTGCTGCGCGGCCAGTCGTAGACCTCGCCGGTGACGCCCTTGATCTTTTCCCAGAGCGCGCCGGGCTCGGTCTTGACCTTGTCGTAGTTGGCGCGGAACCTCCGGCCGTTCATCGCGTGTTTGAGCAGCGCGTGGATTTCATCGCTGCCGGGCCAGATGTCGCCCAGGTAGACGTCGCGCCCACCTTTTCCTTGGCCGACGGGCTCGGTCATCAGGTCGACCCTGACGTTGCCGGCGATGGCGTAGGCCACCACCAACGGCGGGCTGGCAAGGAAGTTGGCCTTGATGTTGGGGTGGATGCGGGCCTCGAAGTTGCGGTTGCCCGAGAGCACGGCCGCGCAGACCAGGTCGTTGCGGGTGATGGTGTCGTTGATCTCGGCCGTCAGGTCGCCGGCGTTGCCGATACAGGTGGTGCAGCCGTAGGCGGCGACCGAGAAGCCGAGCTTTTCCAGATAGGGCAGCAGCCCGGCTTCGGCCAGGTAGTCGGTGACGATGCGCGAGCCCGGCGCGAGCGAGGTCTTGATGTGTTTCCTGACCTTGAGCCCGGCCTCCACGGCCTTCTTGGCCAGCAGTCCAGCGGCCAGCAGCACGCTGGGGTTGGAGGTGTTGGTGCAGGAGGTGATGGCGGCGATCAGCACGTCGCCGTTGCCGATCTCCAGCCCGGCCGGGGCGCTCTTGTCGGCGGCACGCGTGGGGTAGCGCCTGTCGAGCCGGTCGGCCGGCTGGTTGAAGCCATTGGCCGAGGCCGGCTGGGAGAACAGGTCGATGAAGGTGCGCTTGACCTGGCCCAGCTCGATGCGGTCCTGCGGCCGCTTGGGGCCGGCTAGGCTGGGCGCCACCGAGCCCAGGTCGAGCGAGATGACGCGGGTGTAATCGACCTCGCCCGCGCGCGGCATGCCGAACAGCCCTTGGGCCTTGAAATAGGCCTCGAAGGCCTCGATCTCGGCGGCGGTGCGGCCGGTGCCCTTGAAGTAGTCGATGGTCTTCTCGTCGACCGGGAAGAAGCCCAGGGTGGCGCCGTATTCGGGCGCCATGTTGCCGATGGTGGCCCGGTCGGGCAGCGCCAGGCTGGCCGCGCCCTCGCCGAAGAACTCGACGAACTTGCCGACCACCTTCTCCTGCCGCAGCCGCTCGGTCACGGTCAGCACCAGGTCGGTGGCGGTCACGCCCTCGCGCAGGCGGCCGGTGAACTCGAAGCCCACCACGTCGGGCGTCAAAAAGTACAGCGGCTGGCCCAGCATGGCGGCCTCGGCCTCGATGCCGCCCACGCCCCAGCCGACCACGCCGATGCCGTTGATCATGGTGGTGTGGCTGTCGGTGCCGACCAGGGTGTCGGGGTAGTAGAGCCCATCGCGCGTCTTGTGGACGCCTCGCGCCAGGTATTCGAGGTTGACCTGGTGGACGATGCCGAAGCCCGGCGGCACCACGCCGAAGGTGTCGAAGGCCTGCATGCCCCACTTCATGAACTGGTAGCGCTCCTGGTTGCGCTTGAACTCCAGCTTCATGTTCAGGTCCAGCGCCTTGGCGCTGCCGAAGTAGTCGATCATCACCGAGTGGTCCACCACCAAATCGACCGGCACCAGCGGCTCGATGGTCTTGGGCCGCTTGCCCAGGCGCTTGGCCACGTTGCGCATGGCCGCCAGGTCGGCCAGCAGCGGCACGCCGGTGAAGTCCTGCAGCACCACGCGCGCCAGCACGAAGGGGATTTCGTCGGTGCGCGCGGCGGTGGCGCCCCAGTGGGCCAGTTGCTCGACGTGCGCGGCCGTCACCTTCTTGCCGTCGCAGTTGCGCAGCACGCTTTCCAGCACGATGCGGATGGACACCGGCAGGCGGCTGACGGCGGGGTACTGGCGCGCCAGCGCGGGCAGCGAGAAGAAGTCGCCGCGCTTGCCCGAGGCGGTGCGGAAGGTCTGGCGCAGCGCGGCGTAGGGATGGGCGGGCGGGCTGGCCTGCGGCTGGGCGGCGCGGGGCTTGCGGGTGGCGGTGGCGGCAGTCATGCTCGGCTCCTTCTCATAGGCACGCCGGCGGTGGGGTCGCCGGTGGATGCCCGGTCCATTCTGGCGAAAAGCCAGTTTTCGTGCTGTAGGTCAGCACCGAAGGCGCCGCCCGCCCGCAGGCCTGCGCAGCGCCTGTTGATGCGCTTTTTATTGACGCAGGCCGGCGATGATTTCCAGCGAGCGCAGCCGCAGCTCGGGCGCGTAGACGTCGCTCGTGAACATGAGTTCGTCGGCCTGGGTTTCCTGCACGAGGTGTTCGAGGTGGGCGCGCACGCGCTGCGGCCCGCCCACCGCCGCCAGCGCCAGAAAGCTGTCGACCGCCTGGGCCTGCTGCGGCGTCATGGCCTCGTCGAGCGCCTGCGGGTCGATGGGCGGCTGCATGCGGATGCGCTGGCCGCGCACGATGGACAGCACGCGCTGGCGCAGGCTGGT
>JASGEH010000027.1:0-18297 GCA_047606565.1 Comamonas sp. | reverse complement strand
CCCGGGCCGCGCAAAGTTAAGTAGGAGTTTTTAGCCATGACGATCGTGGACATCAAGAAGACCGCCGAGACCAAGATGACCCAGTCGATTGAGTCCTTCAAGTCCAGCCTGACCAAGATCCGCACCGGCCGCGCCAACCCGGCCTTGCTCGACACCGTCCAGGTCGACTACTACGGCTCGCCCGTGCCGCTGTCGCAGGTGGCCAATCTGTCGCTGCTGGATTCGCGCACCATCGGCATCCAGCCCTGGGAAAAGGGCATGGGCGCGAAGATCGAGAAAGCCATCCGCGAAAGCGATCTGGGACTCAACCCGGCCTCGCTGGGCGACCTGATCCGCGTGCCCATGCCGCCCATGAGCGAGGAGCGCCGCAAGGAAATGACCAAGCTGGTGCGCCACGAGGGCGAGAACGCCAAGATCGCCGTGCGCAACCTGCGCCGCGACGCCAACGATGCCGTCAAGCGCCTGGTCAAGGACAAGGAAGCCTCCGAGGACGACCAGAAGCGCGCCGAGGCCGAGGTGCAGAAGACCACCGACCGCTTCATCGCCGAGATCGACAAGCTGGTCGTGGCCAAGGAACAGGAGATCATGGCCGTCTGAGGCCGGTGACGTGCATGCGTTTGTCCTGTTTGCCTGATCCGGAGTTGAACTCCTGATGCCCTTGCCCGCAAGCCTGGTGCCGGCGCACGTCGCGGTCGTGATGGACGGCAACGGGCGCTGGGCCTCGCGCCGCTTTCTACCCCGTCTGGCCGGCCACCGGCAGGGCGTGGAGACGCTGCGCATGGCGGTGCAGTGGGCGATCGAGCGCCGCATAGGGGTGCTCACCGTCTTCGCCTTTTCGTCCGAGAACTGGAACCGCCCCGCCGAGGAGGTCCAGGGCTTGATGACGCTGCTGCTGCATGCCATTCCGCGCGAACTGGCGGGTTTCTTGCGGCAGGGCGTGGCCTTGCGCTTCGTCGGCGAGCGCGCCGGCCTGCGCGAGGACGTGCGCGCGCTGTTCGCCCGCGCCGAGGCCGAGACCGCCGGCGGCCGGAACCTGGCCCTGAACATCTGCTTCAACTATGGCGGCCGCTGGGACATCGTGCAGGCGGCGCGCACGCTGGCCGAGCAGGGCGCGGCCATCACCGAGGCGTCGATGGCGTCGGCCATGGCGCTGTCCCATGTGCCCGATCCCGACCTGGTCATCCGCACCGGCGGCGAGCACCGCATCAGCAATTTCCTGCTGTGGCAGGCCGCCTATGCCGAATGGTTCTTCAGCGACAAGCCCTGGCCAGCCTTCGGGCGTCAGGATCTGGATGCGGCCTTGCAGGTCTATGGCGGGCGCGAGCGCCGTTTCGGGCAGACTTCGCAACAGGTCGCTCGCGTGGCCGGGCCCGCATCCGAACCCGAGGGCGCTCAGGGCGCTGGCGCCCTTCATGTGCCGCATCTGCCGGTCTGATTTCAAAGAGCCCGGAGCTGGAGCAGCGCCATCTCGCCGGCTGATTCGAGGAAAACCATGCTCAAGCAACGTGTGATCACGGCCGTCGTCCTGCTCGCCATCGTCCTGGCGGCGCTGCTGTCTCCGGCGGCCTGGCCCTTCATCGGCCTGGCCTTGCTGATGGTGGCCGCGGGCGTCTGGGAGTGGGGCCGCCTCAACGGCCTGGCCGGTGGCGCGGCGCTGGGCCTGGGCGCGGCCACGGCGCTGGCCGGGGCGCTGGCCTGGCGCCTGGGTTGGCCGCAGGCCGACCTGGGCCGCTTCTGGCTGGGCGCGGGCGTGGTGTGGCTGCTGGCCATCGCATGGCTGCTGCAAGGCGGCGTGGCGGCATGGGGACGGATCGCGCGTGCCGCGCGGCTGGCGGGCGGCGTGCTGGCGCTGCTGCTGGCGTGGCTGGCGATTTCGCAGGCGCGGGTGCAGGGCGTGGCCTTGCTGCTGTCGATCTGCGTGCTGGTCTGGACGGCCGACGTGGCCGCGTATTTCGTGGGCCGGGCCTTCGGCCAGAAGTTTTTCGCGCGCAAGCTCGCGCCCGCGCTGAGTCCCGGCAAGAGCTGGGAGGGCGCGCTCGGCGGCGTGCTGGCGGTGCTGGCGGTGGGCGTGGTCTGGGCGGTGCTGGAGGGCGCGGGCGGCCGCAGTCTGTTCGCACGGCTGGCGAGCGGCGGCGCGGTGGTGTTCGGGCTGGCGCTGGTGCTGCTGACTTTCGTCAGCATCGCTGGCGACCTGATCGAGTCGCTGGTCAAGCGCAGCGCGGGCGCCAAGGACAGCAGTCAGTTGCTGCCCGGGCATGGCGGGGTGCTCGACCGCGTCGATGCCTTGCTGCCCACCTTTCCCGTGGCGATGATGCTGCTGGCCTTGCTGGCCTGAGCCGGGCCGCTCCTCAAAAAAAGGCAAAAGGCAGAAAAGAATGACGGACAAGCAACAGGTCGTGGTGCTCGGCTCCACGGGGTCGGTCGGCCGCAACACGCTGGACGTGATCGATCGCCATCCGCAGCGCTACGCGGTGCTGGCGCTGGCCGCGGGCAGCCGGGTCAAGGAGATGGCCGAGCAGTGCTTCCGCTTCAGGCCGCGCTTCGCCGTCATGGCCGACCGTGATGCCGCGCAGGCCCTGGCCGAGGTGCTGCAGATCAACCGCATCGACACTCGCGTGCTGTGCGGCGAGGCGGAGTTGGCCGCGCTCGTCTCGGCGCCCGAGGTGGACGTCGTCATGGCCGCCATCGTGGGCGCCGCCGGGCTGGCGCCGTGCCTGGCCGCGGCGCGCGCCGGCAAGCGGCTGCTGCTGGCCAACAAGGAAGCCCTGGTGGTCGGCGGCGACTATTTCATGCAGGCGGTGCGCGAGGGCGGCGCCACGCTGCTGCCGGTCGACAGCGAGCATTCGGCCGTCTTCCAGTCGCTGCCCGAAGACCCGGCGAGCTGGCAGTCGCGCATCGAGAAGATCATCCTGACCGCCTCGGGCGGGCCGTTTCGAACGCGCGACCCGGCGACGCTGCACAGCGTGACGCCGCAGGAGGCCTGCGCGCACCCGAACTGGGCGATGGGCCGCAAGATTTCGGTGGACTCGGCCAGCATGATGAACAAAGGCCTCGAAGTGATCGAGGCGGCCTACCTGTTCGGTCTGCGGCCGGCGCAGATCGAGGTCGTCGTCCACCCGCAAAGCGTGGTCCACTCCATGGTGCAGTACCGCGACGCCTCGGTGGTGGCGCAACTGGGCACGCCCGACATGCGCGTGCCGATCGCCTACGCACTGTCCTGGCCCGAGCGCATCGCCTCGGGCGCCGCGCCGCTGGACTTCCGGCGCCTGGCGGCCCTCACGTTCGAGGTGCCCGATGCCGCGCGCTTTCCCTGTCTGTCGCTGGCCTGGCAGGCGCTGGAGGGGCCGCCGGGCACGACGGCCCTCCTCAATGCAGCTAATGAAGTGGCCGTGGCGGCCTTTTTGGCCGGGCGCATCCGCTTCGATCAGCTGTTTGACGTCAACGATGCAACTTTGTCGGCGCTCACGGCTTCCAAGCCTGGTTCGCTCGACGACCTGCTGGCGCTCGACGCGCAGGGCCGCCGCCATGCCGAGGGCGTGGTCCAGCATCTGGAAAGAATCTGAATATGTTGACCCTGGTCGCTTTCATCGTCGCGCTGGGCGTGCTGATCGCCGTGCATGAGTACGGCCACTACCGCGTGGCCGTGGCCTGCAATGTGCGGGTGCTGCGCTTTGCCATCGGCTTCGGGCGACCGATTCTGCGCTGGAAGGCGCGGCGGCCGCGCGCCGGACAGGACACCGAATTCGTCATTGGCCTGCTGCCACTGGGCGGCTACGTGCGCATGCTCGACGAGCGCGAGGCGCCGGTTGCCCCCGAGGAACGGGCGCGCGCCTTCAACAACCAGCCGCTGAAGGCACGCGCGGCCATCGTCGCCGCGGGGCCGGCCGCCAATCTGCTGCTGGCGGTGCTGCTGTACGCGGTGGTGAGCTGGTATGGCGTGGACGAGGCGCGTCCCATCATCGCCCCGCCGGTGGCCGGCTCGCTGGCCGAGCAGGCCGGCCTGCGCGCGGGCGACGAGGTGGTGGCCGCCTACGCGGCCGGGGGCGACGAGGAGCTGCCGGTGCAGTCCTTCGACGAGTTGCGCTGGCAGCTCACCCGCGCGGCGCTCGATGGCGAGGACCTCGCGCTGGCCGTGCAGTCGCCCGGGCGGCCGGTGGACCACCGCGTGTTGCTGCCGCTGAGCCGGCTGGGTGCGCGTGACGTCGACGCCGCGTTGCTGCGGCAGATCGGCCTGGTGGCGCCGCGCACGGAACCGGTGATCGGCCAGGTCGTGGCCGACTCGGCCGCCGAGCGTGCCGGCCTGCGCGAGGGCGACCGGGTGCGCCGCATCGACCAGCGCGACATCGACGACGCCCGCCAATTGCGCGAGGCCATCGAGTCGTCCGTGAAGGACGGTGCCGCCATCGCCAGCACCTGGGAGATCGAGCGTGGCGGCCAGCGGCTGACGCTGTCGGTGGTGCCTGACGTGGCGCAGTCGGTCGACGGCCAGCGTGCCATCGGGCGCATCGGGGCCTATATCGGCGCCGCGCCCGAGATGGTGCGCGTGAGCAGCGGCCCGCTCGACGGGCTGGTCCGGGGCGCGCAGCGCACCTGGGAGATGTCGTGGCTGACGCTCAAGATGATGGGCCGCATGGTGATCGGCGAGGCCTCGGTCAAGAACCTCAGTGGGCCGCTGACCATCGCCGACTACGCGGGCAAGTCCGCCAGCCTGGGCCTGACGCAATACCTGCTGTTTCTGGCGCTCATCAGCGTCAGCCTGGGTGTGCTCAATCTGCTGCCGCTGCCGGTCCTCGATGGAGGCCACCTGCTATATTATCTTTGGGAAGCCGTCACGGGCAGGGCCGTCTCCGATCGTTGGATGGAGCGCCTGCAGCGTGGCGGCGTTGCTGTCTTGCTGCTGATGATGTCCGTCGCGCTGTTCAACGATGTCACGCGCCTGCTGGGGTGAGCGCGGGCCTTCCTGTCCTTTCCTTCCTAGTCTGTTTGCATGAAAACCAACCATCGATTCCACAGGCGCGCTGTTTCTTCCGTTGCCGCCATGATGTTCGCGGCGAGCGCCTGGGCCGTTGATCCCTTCACCATCCGCGACATCCGGGTCGAGGGGTTGCAGCGGGTCGAACCGGGAACGGTGTTTGCGTCCTTGCCGGTCCGGGTCGGCGATACCTACAGCGACGACAAGGGCACCGAGGCCATTCGCTCGCTGTTCGGCCTGGGCCTGTTCGCCGACGTGCGCCTGCAGACGCAGGGCGACGTGCTGGTGGTTGTGGTGCAGGAGCGCCCGACCATCGCCAGCGTCGACTTCGTGGGCACCAAGGCCTTCGACAAGGACACGCTGCTCAAGGCGCTGAGCGACATCGGCATCACCGACGGTCGTCCCTTCGACAAGGCGCAGGCCGACCAGGCCGAGCAGGAGCTCAAGCGCCAGTACATCAACAAGAGCCTGTACGGCGCCGAGGTCGTTACCACCGTCACGCCGGTCGACCGCAACCGCGTCAACCTGACCTTCACCGTGACCGAGGGCGCTGGGGCCAAGGTCGACAACATCCAGATCGTCGGCAACCAGGCGTTCAGCGACTCGACGCTCAAGGGCCTGTTCGACCTCGACACCGGCGGCTGGCTGAGCTGGTACACCAAGTCGGACCAGTATTCGCGCACCAAGCTCAATGCCGACCTCGAAAAGCTGCGCGCCTACTACATGACGCGCGGCTACCTCGAGTTCCGCATCGACTCGACCCAGGTCTCGATTTCGCCGGACAAGCAGCACATCGGCGTGGTCATCAACGTCACCGAAGGGCAGCGCTTCGTGGTCTCGGACGTGAAGCTCGAGGGCAATTACCTCGACCGCGACGACGAGTTCAAGTCGCGGGTCACCATCCGCCCCGGCCAGGCCTACAACGCCGACGAGGTGGCCGAGACCGTCAAGGCCTTCACGGACCACTTCGGCGCCTTCGGCTACGCCTTCGCGCAGGTCCAGCCGACGCCCCAGATCGACCGTGGCACCAACCAGGTCGCGCTGGTGCTCAGCGCCAACCCGGGCCAGCGTGCCTATGTGCGCCGCATCACGGTGGTGGGCAACGACAAGACGCGCGACGAAGTGATCCGGCGCGAGTTCCGCCAGCTCGAATCGTCGTGGTACGACAGCAGCAAGATCAGCCTGTCGCGCGACCGTGTGGATCGCCTGGGCTTCTTCACCGAGGTGAGCGTCGACACGCGCGAGGTGCCGGGTGTCTCCGACCAGGTCGACCTGGTCGTGCAGGTCAAGGAAAAACCCACCGGCAGCCTGACGGTGGGCGCCGGCTACTCCAGCTCGGAGAAGCTGTCCTTGATGTTCGGCATCTCGCAGGAGAACGTGTTCGGCTCGGGCAACTACCTGGGCCTCAACGTCAACACCAGCAAGTACTACCGCGAGTTCTCGGTCAGCACGACCAACCCGTACTTCACGCAAAACGGCATCTCGCGCACCTACGATCTGTACTACCGCACCCAGCACCCCTACAACTACAGCTCCGACGAGGACTATTACACCTACGTCACAAAGGGCGCCGCCATCAAGTTCGGCGTGCCCTTCACCGAGCGCGACACGGTGTTCTTCGGCGCTGGCTTCGAGAACGTGTCGATCAAGGACTACGAGGCCACCAACACTTACATCCGCGAGCAGATCAACGAGTACGGCGACAACATCAACACCGTGCCGCTGACGCTGGGTTGGACGCGCGACGAGCGCGACAGCGCGCTGGTGCCCACCACCGGTTCGCTGCAGCGCATCAACGGCGAGTTGAGCCTGATTGGCGGCGCGCATTACGCGCGTGCAAATTACCAGTACCAGCACTACGTGCCGCTGTCGGCGCGCTACACTCTGGCGTTCAACGGCGAGCTGGGTTATGGCAAGGGGATCGGCGGTTCGCTGCCGTTCTTCAAGAACTACTACTCGGGCGGCCTGGGTTCGGTGCGCGGCTTCGAGCAGAGCAGTCTGGGGCCGCGCGATGCGGCGGGCAACGCCTACGGCGGTTCCAAGAAGGTCACGGCCAACGTCGAGTTGCAAACGCCATTCCCGGGTGCCGGCAACGACCGCACGCTGCGCCTGTACGGCTTCGTTGACGTCGGCAACGTGTTTGGCGACGACGAGAACGTGAAGCTGGGCGAGTTGCGGGCCTCCACCGGTATCGGGATCAGCTGGATCTCGCCGGTCGGCCCGCTGCGCATCGCCTACGCGCAGCCGCTGCGCAAGAAGTCTGGTGATGAAATCCAGCGCATCCAATTCCAAATCGGGACGTCTTTCTAAATGAAGCAACTTTCTCGTCAATTCGTTCTGGCCGCCTCGCTGTCCATGGCGGCCCTGGGCGGCGCGGCGCATGCGCAGGGCATGAAATTCGGGTTCGTCAACACCGACCGCATCTTCCGCGAGGCCTCGCCGGCGCTGGCCGCGCAGGCCAAGCTGGAGCAGGAGTTCTCCAAACGCGAGGCCGACATCAACGCCCAGGGTGCGACCCTGAAAGCGGCCTCGGAGAAGTTCGAGCGCGAGGCACCCACGCTGCCCGAATCGCAGCGCGCCCAGCGCCAGCGTCAACTGACCGAGCAGGACCGCGACCTGCAGCGCCGCAGCCGCGAGTTCCAGGAAGACCTGAACACTCGCCGCAACGAGGAACTGCAACAGGTGCTCGAGCGCGCCAACCGCGTCATCAAGCAGATCGCCGAGAGCGAGTCCTACGACCTGATCCTGCAGGATGCGGTCTACATCAATCCCAAGAACGACATCACTGACAAGGTGCTCAAGGCACTCAACGGCAAGTAACGTGAGCATTCGTCTTTCCGACATCGTCGAGGCGCTGGGTGGCGAACTGGTCGGCGACGGCCAGGTGAGCATCGAGCGGTTGGCTCCGCTGGACGCCGCGCGCGCGGGCGACCTGACCTTTCTGTCGAGCATCAAGTACCGCGCCAAGCTCGCGCAGAGCCAGGCCAGTTGTGTGATCGTCGCCCCGCGCGTGCGCGAGACGGCGGTCGCGCGCGGCAGCTGCATCGTGACGCCCGACCCCTATCTCTACTATGCCCGCGTCACGCAGCTGTGGCAGCAGCGGCATGTGCCGGCACCGGCAGCCGGCATCCACCCGACGGCCTTCGTCGATCCCAGTGCCACGGTCGCGGCCTCGGCCACCATCGGGCCGCTGGCCTATGTGGGCGCGCGTGCCGTGATCGGCGAGGGTGTGGTGATCGGCCCGCAGGCCACGGTGGAAGCCGAGGCCGAGGTGGGCGAGGGCTCGCAGATCAAGGCCCGCGCCGTGCTGGGCGCGCGCTGCCGCATCGGCCGGCGCTGCGTGCTCAACCCGGGAGCGGTGGTTGGTGGCGATGGCTTCGGCTTCGCGCCGGAGAATGGCGAGTGGGTCAAGATCGAGCAACTGGGCATCGCCTGGCTGGGTGACGACGTCGAGATCGGCGTCAACACCTGCGTCGACCGCGGCGCGTTGGGCGACACCGTCATCGAGGACGGCGTCAAGCTCGACAACCTGATCCAGGTTGCCCACAACGTGCGCATCGGCAAGCACACCGCCATGGCCGGCTGCGTCGGCATCGCGGGCAGTTGCGACATCGGCGCCTACTGCACCATCGGCGGGGCGGCCATGCTGGGCGGGCACATCAAGATCGCCGACCGGGTCAACGTCTCGGCCGGCACGCTGGTCTCGCGCTCCATCCTGCAGCCCGGCACCTACACGGCGGTTTTTCCGTTGACGGAAAACGGCACCTGGCGCAAGAACGCGGCGGCGCTGCGGCACCTGTCGACGCTGCGCGACCGCGTCAAGCTGCTTGAACAGCAGGCTGGCCTGTCGGCCGCCGAGGCGGACGAAGACGAGACGGATTGAGAATCCGGCGGCAAAGCCGGTTAGGATGCGGCCCTTGCCATGGCGGGGAAAGTCCGCTTTCCGGCTGGCTTTTTTTCCTGGCGGGCGAGTGGCCCGACGACAACTTCAACAGAATCAGCACGAGCATCAAGCATGGTCACGATGGATATCCACCAAATTCTCAAGCGCCTGCCGCACCGCTATCCATTCCTGCTGGTCGATCGCGTGCTCGAGCTGGAAACCGACAAGCGCATCAAGGCCATCAAGAACATCACCTACAACGAGCCCTGCTTCACCGGCCACTTCCCACATCGCCCGGTGTTCCCGGGCGTGCTGATCCTGGAGGCGCTGGCGCAGACCTCGGCGCTGCTGTCCTTCGTCTCGGCCGGCGAGGAGCCGGACGAGAAGACCGTGTACTACTTCGTCGGCATCGACAACGCGCGCTTCAAGCGGCCCACCGGCCCTGGCGACCAACTGGTGCTGGAAGCCGAGATCGAGCGCCACAAGGCCGGCATCTACCGCTTCAAGGCCTGGGCCAAGGTTGATGACGAGGTGGTCGCCGAAGGCAACCTGATGTGCACGGTGCGCCGGATCGAGGACTGAGCCGTGGCGCGTATCCATGCGACGGCCCTGGTCGACCCGGCTGCGCAACTGGCCGATGACGTCGAGATCGGGCCGTATTCCATCGTCGGCCCGCATGTGCGGATCGGGGCGGGCACGACCATCGGCCCGCACTGCGTGGTCGAGGGCCACACCACCATCGGGCGTGACAACCGCATCTTCCAGTTCAACTCCATCGGCGCCATCCCGCAGGACAAGAAGTACCGCGGCGAGCCGACCGAGCTGCACATCGGCGACCGCAACACCATCCGCGAGTTCTGCACCTTCAACCTGGGCGTGCCGGGGGCTGGTGGCATCACCAGCGTGGGCGATGACAACTGGATCATGGCCTACACCCACATCGCGCACGACTGCCACGTGGGCAACCGCACCACGCTGGCCAATAACACCACGCTGGCCGGCCACGTGCACCTGGGCGACTGGGTCACCATCGGCGGCCTGACGGGGGTGCACCAGTTCGTCAAGATCGGCGACCACGCCATGGTGGGCTTCGCCAGCGCGGTCTCGCAGGACGTGCCGCCCTTCATGCTGGTCGACGGCAACCCGCTGGCCGTGCGCGGCTACAACGTGGTCGGGCTGCGCCGCCGGGGCTATTCGGCCGAGCGCATCGCGGCGGTCAAGCAGATGCACCGCCTGCTGTATCGCCAGGGGCTGACGCTGGAGCAGGCGCGCCAGGCGATTGCCGCGCTGCCCGCCGAGGCGCCCGAGGCCGCCGAGGATGCCGCGCTGATGGACGGCTTCCTGGCCGCGGCCGAGCGCGGCATCGTGCGCTGACGCCTGTTCGCGCCATCATGTCCACGCCGTCCTCCCTGGCGCCCGCTGGCGCCGCCGCTCCGCGCATCGCCATGGTGGCGGGCGAGGCTTCGGGCGACCTGCTGGCCAGCCTGTTCCTGCAGGGCGCCCATGCGGCCTGGCCGGGCCTGCAAACGGTGGGCATCGGCGGGCCGCGCATGATCGAGCAGGGCTTCGAGACCTGGTGGCCGCAGAGCAAGCTGGCGGTGCGCGGCTATGTGGAAGTGCTGCTGCACGTGCGCGAGATCCTGGCGATCCGGCGCGCGCTGGCGCAGCGCCTGCTGGCCGAGCGGCCGGACGTCTTCATCGGCGTCGATGCGCCGGACTTCAATCTCGGGCTGGAGGCGGTGCTGAAGGCGCAGGGCGTCAAGACCGTGCACTTCGTCAGCCCGTCGATCTGGGCCTGGCGGCCCGAGCGCATCGAGAAAGTCCGCGCCAGCGCCGACCACGTGCTGTGCGTGTTCCCGTTCGAGCCCGAGATCTACGCACGCGCGGGCATTGCCGCCACCTACGTGGGCCACCCGCTGGCCAGCGCGATTGCCCTGCGGCCCGACACCGCCGCCGCGCGCGCCCGGCTGGGCCTGGCGCCCGAGGGGCCGCCGGTGCTGGCGGTGCTGCCGGGCAGCGTGGCCTCCGAAGTCGGCCACAACGCGCCGGTGTTCCTGGCGGCGGTGGCCGAGCTGCTGCGGCGCGGCCGGCGCCTGCGCCTGCTGCTGCCCACGCTGCCGGCACTGCGCCCGACGGTGGAGCGGCTGGTGGCCCAGGCGGGTCTGGCCGGGCAGGTGACGGTGCTGGACGGCCGCTCGCACGACGTGCTGGAGGCCTGCGACCTGACGCTGATCGCCAGCGGCACGGCCACGCTGGAGGCCGCGCTCTACAAGAAGCCGATGGTGATCGGCTACCGCGTGAGCTGGCTGACCGCGCAGATCATGAAGCGCAAGATGCTGCAGCCGTGGGTGGGCCTGCCGAATATTTTGTGCCGCGACTTCGTGGTGCCCGAGCGCTTGCAGCACAATTGCACCCCCCCGGCGCTGGCGGATGCGCTGGAGCACTGGCTGGACGCGCCCGACGCGGTCAGCCGACTGACCCAACGTTTCGACGCGCTGCACCACCAGTTGCGGCGCGACACGGCTACCCTGGCGACCCATGCGATCGAAAAAGTCCTCTCCTCTGCGTAAGCTGCTCGACGCGACCCAGCAAGGGTTGCGCTGGGACGCGCCCGGCCTGCTGGCCGGCGTCGACGAGGCCGGGCGCGGTCCGCTGGCCGGCCCGGTGGTCGCCGCCGCCGTCATCCTCGACGACGCCCAGCCCATTGCCGGGCTGGCTGATTCCAAGAAGCTCACGCCGCTGCGCCGTGAGCGGCTGTACGAGGAAATCCGTGCCAAGGCGCTGTGCTTTTGCATTGCCGAGGCCTCGGTCGAGGAGATCGACCGCCTCAACATCCTCAACGCCACGCTGCTGGCCATGCAGCGCGCGGTGCACGGCCTGCGCCTGCGGCCGGCCAAGGTGCTGGTCGATGGCAACCGGCTGCCGGTGCTCGACGTGCTGGCCGAGGCCATCGTCAAGGGCGACAGCAAGGTGCCGGCGATCTCGGCGGCCTCGATCCTGGCCAAGGTGCACCGCGACCGCTGGTGCGGCCAGCTGCACGCGCAGTTCCCGCAATACGGCTTCGACGGCCACAAGGGCTATGGCACGGCCGCGCACCTGGCGGCGCTGGCCGCGCACGGGGCCTGCCCGCAGCACCGCAAGTCCTTTGCGCCGATCCGGCAGTGCTTCGCCGCCAACGGGCCAGCGCGGGCGAGCGCTTCGACAGAAAGGGTTGAGGCATGAACGTCGTGGACATTTCCTCGCGCGACAACCCGCTGGTCAAGGAGCTGCAGCGGCTGGCCCAGGACAACCAGGCCTACCGCAAGCAGCGCCGCGTCTGGCTGGAGGGCGACCACCTGTGCCGCGCCTTCCTGCAGCGCGGCGGGCGACCGCAACTGGCGGTCTTCACCGAAGACAGCTGGCCGGCCCTGCGGGGGACGTATGGCGCGGCGGCTGCGCGCAACGTGGTGCTGAAGCCGGCGTTGATGCGTGCCATCAGCGGGCTGGAATCGCCCGCGCCGCTGGCTTTCGTGGCCGAATGGCAGCCGGCTGCCGGGCTGCAGGCCGGCCTGGCGACGGTCGTGCTCGACCGGCTGCAGGACGCCGGCAATGTCGGCGCCATTTTGCGCAGCGCGGGCGCCTTCGGTTTCGGGCAGGTGGCGGCGCTGACCGGCACGGCCGCGCTGTGGTCACCCAAGGTGCTGCGCGCCGGCATGGGCGCGCATTTCGGCCTGCGGCTGGTCGAGGGCCTGGCGCCCGCCGACCTGCCAGCACTGCAACTGCCGCTGCTGGTGACCAGCTCGCACGGCGGGCAGTACTTGCACCAGGGCGGCCTGCCGTTCCCGTGCGCCTGGGTGCTGGGCCACGAAGGGCAGGGCGTGCAGCCGGAACTGGAGCAGATGGCCGCCCTCAAGGTGCGCATTGCCCAGCCGGGCGGCGAGGAATCGCTGAACGTGGCGGTGGCCGCCGGCATCTGCCTGCATGCCAGCGCGGCGGGCGCGCTGGGCTGAACGGCGTTCCCGCCGTCCGGACTAGGCCGTCAAACCCAGTTTCTCGACGCTGCCGCGTCCCACGCGCAGCAGGCGCGGTTCCTCGCTGGTGAGGTCGATCACGGTGGTCGGCTCGGAGGCGCAGGCGCCGCCATCGACGATGCCGGCCACCAGTTTCTCGTAGCGCTGGCGGATCGTCTCGGCGTCGTTGAGCGGCTGCGACTCGCCCGGCGGGATCAGCGTGGTGGCCAGCAGCGGGCCGTTGTGCAGTTCCAGCAGGCCCTGGACCACTGGATGCGCGGGCACGCGCAGACCGATGGTTTTGCGCGACGGGTGGCTGACGCGCCGGGGCACCTCGCGCGTGGCCTCCAGCACAAAGGTGTAGGCGCCGGGCGTGGCGCTCTTGAGCAGCCGGTACTGCCGGTTGTCGACGATGGCGTAGTGCGACAGCTCGGCCAGGTCGCGGCACAGCAGCGTGAGCAGGTGCTTGTCGTCGACGCCACGGATCTGCCGCAGGCGGTCGGCCGCGGCCTTGTCGTCGAGGTGGCAGACCAGGGCGTAGCTGGAGTCGGTGGGCAGGGCGATGACACCGCCCTTGTCGAGCAGCGCGACGGCCTGCTTGAGCAGGCGCGGTTGCGGGTGGGTGGGGTGGACTTCGAAATGCTGGGCCATGAAAAGAATCTCCGTGCACGGCGCCGGGGCGTGCGTGTGCCAGTCGCCAACATAGCACGGCGCGCGGCTTGGGGGAGCGCGACGCTCGCCGGCCGTGCGGCGAGCGTGTTCAGCGCGCGCCCATGACGCGGTTTTCGCGCGTGACCACCAGCGCGGTGGCGACGCCGCTGAGCGCGATCAGCCCCATGCCGCTCAGCGCCCAGCCGTCGGGTGCGTGGTCGAAGGCGACCCAGCCGCCGACCACGGCGAAGAAGATCTGTCCGTACAGATAGGGCGTGAGCGTGGCGGCCGGGCTGCGTCCGTAGGCCAGGATCAGCAGGTAATGGCCGCCGCTGGAGCACACCCCCATGAGCAGCAGGAGCAGCCAGGTGCTCAGGTCGCTGGGCTGTTCCCAGGCGAAAGGCACCAGCGCCGAGGCCACCAGCGCGCCGATCAGCCCGGTGTAGAGGTGGGTGGTGGCCGGTGGGTCGAGCTTGGCCAGCCGGCTGGTGAGCACCTGGAACCAGGTGTTGACGATCACCAGCCCCAGCGGCAGCAGCAAGGCCCACTCGAAGCCGCCCGCGCCGGGGCGCACGATGATCAGCGTGCCCGCGAAGCCGGCCGCCAGCAGCAGCCAGCGCAGCACCGACACCCGCTCCTTGAGGACCAGCACCGCCATCAGCGTGACCAGCAGCGGCGCCATCATCATGATGGCGGTGAACTCGCCCACCGGCATGAAGCGCAGCGTGAACATGGAAAACAGGCTGATGCTCACCAGCAGCAGCCCGCGCAGCAGCTGCAGCCCGGGCGCGCGTGTGCGCAGGATGGCCCAGCCGTGGCGCGGCGCCAGCGCCGCCGTGGTGGAGCAGGCCTGGAACACGTAGCGCATCCACAGGGCCATGATGAGCGGTGTGCCGTGGGTGATGACGTACTTGGTCGTCGTGTCGAAGATGCCGAAGCAGGCCGTGGCCGCGATGGCCAGCACGATGCCGGCCTGCATGGGTTGCAGGGCCATCACTGGATGCGCTCGGCCAGCAGCGACCAGACCGGTTGCAGGTCGGCGGGCAGGGGCGGCAACGCGCCCAGGTCGGTGCGGCTTTCCTCGGGGCTGTGGAAGTCCGAGCCGCGCGAGGCGGCGAGCCCGAACTCGCGCGCCATGTCGGCATAGACCGCGTACTCGCTGGGCAGGTGGCTGCCGGTCACTACCTCGACCGCCTGGCCGCCGTGGGCCACGAATTCGGAGAAGAAGGCGTATTCCAGCGTGGACGAGAAACCGTAGCGCCCCGGGTGGGCGATGACGGCGACGCCGCCAGCATCGCGGATCCAGCGCACCGTCTCGCGCAGCGAGGCCCAGCGGTGCGGCACGAAGCCGGGCTTGCCCTCGGTCATGAAGCGGCGGAACACGGCGGGAATGTCGGCACAGATGCCGATTTCGACGAGGTAGCGCGCGAAGTGGCTGCGCGAGATCAGGTCGGGGTTGCCCGCGTACTTGAGCGCGCCCTCGAAGGCGTGGCCGATGCCCACCGCCGCCAGGCCCTGGGCGATTTCGCGCGCCCGGCCGTCGCGGCCGCCGCGCGTGCGGGCCAGCCCTTGCACCAGCGCCGGATCGCCTGCATCGAAGCCCAGCCCGACGATGTGCACGGTGGCATCGGCGAAGGTGACCGAGACCTCGGTGCCCGTCAGGTAAGGCAGGCCGAGCGCCCGCGCGGCCTGCGCCGCCTCCGCCTGGCCGCCGATCTCGTCGTGGTCGGTCAGCGCCCACAGCGCCACGCCATTGGCCTGGGCGCGCGCGGCGAGCTGGGTGGGGGTCAGCGTGCCGTCGGAGACCACGGAATGGCAGTGCAGGTCGGCGTTGGCGTCGACCGGAAACGAGGGGCGGGGGGTGGTCACGGTGAGCGGCGATCCGGGCGGTGGGCAAGGCCGCCGGGCGCGGGAGAGTCAAGGTGCGCAAATTCTAAGGACGGCGCGCCCATTTGTCTTTTGACCGCGCCGGTTTCCCAGTCAACTGCTGGGCAATCCCGTGAAATCCCTGATGCCGCCCATGCACTGGGCCGGCACCTGTGCTTGCGCGGCAGCGCGGGATCAGGCCATGCCCTGGTGCCGCAACAGCGCGTCGATGCTCGGCTCGCGCCCCCGGAAGGCTTTGAACGACTCCATCGCCGGGCGGCTGCCGCCGGCCTCCAGGATGGCCTCGCGGTAGCGGCGGCCGGTCTCGGGGCTGTGGGCGCCGTCGGCGGCCTGGGTTTCCTCGAAGGCGGCGTAGGCGTCGGCACTGAGGACTTCGGCCCACTTGTAGCTGTAGTAGCCGGCCGCGTAGCCGCCCGCGAAGATGTGGCTGAAGGTGTTCGGCGTGCGGCTGTAGGCCGGCGCCTGCAGCACCGCCACTTCCGCGCGCACCTGGCCGAGCAGGGCCATGAAGTCGTGGTGGGGCTGGCTGCCGCTGTGCAGCAGCATGTCGTAGAGCGAGAACTCGACCTGGCGCAGCGTCTGCATGCCGCTCTGGAAGTTCTTGGCCGCCAGCATCTTGTCGTAGAGCGCGCGCGGCAGCGGCGCGCCGGTGTCGACGTGGCCGGTCATGTGGCGCAGCACCTCCCATTCCCAGCAGAAGTTCTCCATGAACTGGCTGGGCAGCTCCACCGCGTCCCACTCGACACCGCTGATGCCCGAGACGTCGCGCTCGTCGACCTGGGTGAGCATGTGGTGCAGGCCATGGCCGAACTCGTGGAACAGCGTGATCACGTCGTCGTGCGTGAGCAGCGGCGGCTTGCCGCCGACGCCTTCGGCGAAGTTGCACACCAGGTGCGCCACCGGGGTCTGCAGGCGGCCGGTGTCGGGCCGCAGCCAGCGGGTGCGCACGTCGTCCATCCAGGCGCCGCCACGCTTGCCCTTGCGCGCGCCCGGGTCGAGGTAGAACTGGCCGACCAACTGGCCGCCGCGCTCGATGCGGTAGAACTCGACCGCCGGGTGCCAGACCGGCGCGCTGTCGCGGCTGATCGCCACCTCGAACAGCGTCTCGACGATCTTGAACAGCCCCGCCAGCACCTTGGGCGCTGGGAAGTAGGGCTTGACCTCCTGGTCGCTGAAGCTGTAGCGCGCTTCCTTGAGCTTCTCGCCGATGTAGGTCCAGTCCCAGGGCTGGGGATCGTCGATGCCCAGCGACTCGGCGGCGAAGGCGCGCAGGTCGGCCAGGTCTTTTTCCGCGTGCGGGCGGGCACGCCCGGCCAGGTCGCGCAAAAAGTCGATCACCTGCGCCGGCGATTCGGCCATCTTGGGCACCAGCGAGACGGTGGCGAAGTCAGGGTAGCCCAGCAGCACCGATTCCTCGTGCCGCAGCGCGAGAATCTCGCGGATGGTCTCGGTGTTGTCGAACTTCGTGCCCTCGCCCTCGGCCATCTCGCTGGCGCGCGTGGCATAGGCCCGGTAGAGCTTTTCGCGCAGCGCGCCGGACTGCGCGTACTGCATCACCGGCAGGTAGCTGGGCAACTTGAGGGTGAACTTGTAGCCCGCCTGGCCGTCGGCCTGGGCCGCCTGCGCGGCGCCTTCGAGCGCGTCGGCCGGAATGCCCGCCACCTCGTCGGCGCTGGCGTAATAGGCGTAGGCATCGGTGGCGTCGAGCGCGTTCTCGCTGAACTTCTGGGTCAGCTCGGCCAGCCGGTCCTGGATCTGCGCGTAGCGGACGCGGGCCTCGCCCTGCAGCTCCGCGCCCGACAGCACGAAACCGCGAATCGCATTCTTGTGCGCCTGCCGCTGCGCGGGCGTCAGCGCCTGGGCATCCATGGCCTTGTACTTGGCATACAGGCGCTCGTCGGCGCCCAGTTGCGTCCAGAACTCCGAAACCTGCGGCAGCACGGCGTTGTAGGCCGCGCGCAGCTCCGGCGTATCGGCCACCGACTTCAGGTGGCCGATGGCGCCCCAGGCCGTCCCCAGCTTCTCGGTCGCCACGTCGAGCACACCCGCGACCGCACGCCAGTCGGCCGGAAAGTCGGGCGCGGCCACCTGCTCCTGCGCCGCGCGGGCCTCGTCCAGCAGTGCCGCGATGGCGGGCTCCACATGCTCGGGCCGGATGCGGTCGAACAAGGGGAGGTCGGAAAAATCGAGCAGCGGATTGGCGCTGGCGGAGGAGGGGGTATGGGTCATGGCAGCTATTTTGAGGCAGCGGCGGCGGCTTCAAGCGCTTGGGGGCATGCGGGGCGTAGCCACGGGCATCTTTCAGCCTGTTCGTGCCATGCAACGAGCCGGCCACTCGCCCCATGGCGCCGTGCAACCACTGCAGCAGATCGCACGTCTTGCCCTGTGCCGTTGCGACGGCCAGCCATGACGCTTGTATCGAGTGAGTGGGTGGCGTACGATGAACATCGTCTCATTCGAATGAGGTGGCATCGTGGCCGACATCCCGCCATCATGTTTGACTCCGATGTCTCAAAACCATCCTCGGATTTCACAAACGATATCGGCCGGGATAGCCAAGGCACACAAGGAAAGAAAGTGAACTGATTTTTCCATATGCTCGAAGCTCGTATCGAAGTCGTTGAGTACCGCCCGGAATGGCCCGAGCTGTTTGCTCACGAGCGAGAGATGGTTGCCCAGTGCCTCGCAGCATGGCTCATTGGCCCTCCCGAGCATATTGGTAGCACTGCGGTTCCTGGACTTGCGGCCAAGCCCGTCATCGACATCATGGCGCCTGTCCGCTCGCTTGCCCATTCCGAAGCAGCCATTGCTGCCGCTGCACAGATCGGATATGTCCATTTCCCATACAAGCCGGAACGGATGCATTGGTTCTGCAAGCCATCCCCCGATTTCCGAACGCATCACCTGCATCTTGT
>JASGEH010000026.1:0-24701 GCA_047606565.1 Comamonas sp. | reverse complement strand
TCGATGAGCTGTCCCGCCAGTACCCTGGCAGCGATGCGGACAAGGCGGGCAAGGAGCGTCTGGCGCGGCTGCGTTGATTCCTCCCGCTCCCCCTTGTGTCCACCCCTATCAGCCCGGAGGCTCAGGCCACCGGGCTTTGTCTTTTGATCGCGGTCCCTCTTTTTTTGACCCCAGCTCATGACCCTTGACATCACCCGGCGCTTCGGCGGCATGGAGCGCTTGTACGGCCGCGAACCGGCACGCCGCATCCGCGACAGCGTTATCGCCGTCATCGGCATCGGTGGCGTCGGTTCGTGGACGGCCGAGGCCCTGGCGCGCAGCGGCGTCGGCCACCTGGTGCTGGTCGACATGGACCACGTGGCCGAGTCCAACATCAATCGTCAACTGCACGCGCTCGACACCACCATCGGGCAATCCAAGACCGCGGCCATGCGCGAGCGCATCCGGCTCATCAATCCCGAATGCCGCGTCACCGAGGTCGACGATTTCGTCACGCCGGAAAACTGGCCCGCCGTGCTGCCCTGCGCGGTCGATGGCGTGATTGATGCCTGCGACCAGGTCAAGGCCAAGACCGCCATGGCCGCGTGGGCCCTGCGCACCCGCACGCCCTTCATCGCCGTCGGCGCGGCGGGCGGCAAGAAGCTGGCGCACCGTGTCGACCTGCTCGACCTTTCCGAAACCACGCACGACCCCTTGCTCGCGCAACTGCGCTACCGGCTGCGCAAGCACCACGCCGCGCCACGCGACAAGCGCATGGGCATCGCCTGCGTGTTCAGCCGCGAGCCCGTGGCCCCGCCCGACGCCTCCTGCGCCATCACGGGCGACGGCAGCCTCAACTGCGCCGGCTACGGCTCCACGGTCGCCGTCACCGCCACCTTCGGCATGGTCGCGGCTGGCTGGATGATCGATCATCTTTCAAGAAACCTTGAAAAATGACGCTACAATTGAAGGCTGCACCAAGCGCTGCGCGCTCAAGTGACGTGGGACGTTAGCTCAGTTGGTAGAGCAGCGGACTTTTAATCCGTTGGTCATAGGTTCGAATCCTATACGTCCTACCAAAACACAATGAAATCAAGGGTCATCCAGTTTTCTGGATGGCCCTTTTTCTTTTTGATTGCCGCGACTTTCCCACACTCTTCCCACCAGGTTCGGCCCATGGGTTTAGCTTGAGCACTTGTTGGAGAGGATCAGGGGGGGCTGGTGTGCGGCCAAGCGGTGGCAGGGCAAACATTGTGCTCCACCGCAACCATCGAAGGGCAGTGTTTTTCTCTGGAAGTCGTTCGATCTTCAGTGCTGCGCATGCCCGGATCGGCAGCGCAAGGCTTTGCGGTATGACTTCAACATGCCCGGATGGAGCCATGGTGTGGCACGCTCCAGCCCTCAAGGGGAAGCTCGACAGGGCTCGATCGTTTGCCAGCCCGTGTGTCTGAGCTGCCGTCTTAAACGGGTTGGGTGGCAGCTTCCGCCGTAGGTGCGGCAGGCGCTGGCGTGGCGGCCTCAAGAGGCTGGGTTGCGATGCACTTCTTGTTGATGGCAGCCTGGCTCACGGCGTCGTATTCGCCCTTGAGCCGACCATATTCGGCCTCTTGCTCCTTGGTTCCGCCTAGGAAAAATAGGGCCGGCCAGAAAAGAATGACCCCGCCAGTCGTGATCATCTTGTCATTCTTGGCCGCCTCATCGAGGCGTCCACCGACTTGTCCGATACGGGCAGTGAGTCGCTGCGTCTCCTGGCCCAACTGCTCGCAGTCGAACGACTGGTATTGCATGGGCGAGACATAGCTTGCGGCGATGTCCTTGGACGACGATGCGCATGCCGCCAAGGCGACCGCAGTCGCAGCGATAAATAATTTCCTCATGATTCCTCCAAAAAATATGCCCCTGGCCAGGGCGCGTCCCTTGTGTTTTCTTGGTGTCAAGGGTGCAGTTAGTGTAAATTTTATGTCAAAAAATAGCAAGAAATGATGAGCAAAGGTAACTCATCATACCCAGGCGCTACTGTCCAACAACCTGCCTCCAGTCCGTTCCAGATAGGGGGAACGCACGTCTGCGACGAACCAAAAAAAGCGGGATGCCTTGATTTTTCAAGGCATCCCGCTTTGTGTCGTTTCCGATGGCAGAAAAATTTGGCCTGTCTTCGGTTTTTGGCCGGTTGGAGGCGTTTCCGCCCATGGCGGGCGGCTGTCGGTACTGAGGCTGGAGTGTGAACCAGGTGCCTCAGGCCGCGCGCAGCGGATCGGTGTGGACTGCCGAACTGCTCGATGTGCTGGCCGAGGCCTGCTGGATCAGTTCGATCTTGTAGTAAGTGGAGTGAGCGGTATTCCGATCGACTCCCAAATCATACGCAATGCTATACAAAAAATGTCAATTTACGCGTATGATTTGGGTGTGCCGTCCATTGAATCGTATTTCGAGGGGCATCTTGCCCAAGGCCGCGCCTACTTCACGCGGGAGGAGGCGCAGGCTGCGCTCGGCCTGTCGCCGCACGCCTTGAGCGTCGCGCTGATGCGGCAAGCCAAGAAAGGACGTCTCGCTCACCCACGACGCGGCTTCTACCTGATCCTGCGCCCGGAGGATCGCGCCTTCGGCGCTCCCGACCCGGCGCGCTGGATCGACCCGCTGATGAGTTACCTCCAGCTTGACTACCGCGTGGCCTTGCTGCGCGCCGCAGCGTTGCACGGTGCGTCGCATCAGGCGGCGATGGTGTTTCAGGTCATCGTGCCTCGGCAGATGCGCGGTTTCGAGCTTGGACGGCAGCGGCTGGAATTTGTGTACCAGGGCGCGGAGGCATTTGTCCAGGTCAACCGGCCCGGCTGGCTGGGGTCGCTCAAGAGCGAAGCCGGTTTTGCGAAGGTCGCGGGCCTGGAACTGACGCTGCTGGACTGCGCACGCTACTTCCACAAGGCGGCGGGCATCAACGGCCTGGCGCAGATCGCCAAAGACCTGGGCGGGCAGGCCAAGCCCGACGATCTGGCGCAGATCGCGGAGCACTACGAGAACTCGGCGGTGCGCCGCCTGGGCTACTTGCTGGAGAAGGCAGGCCATGCGGTGCAGGCCGATGCGCTGCGGCCGTTCGTGCGTCAGGCCAAGACGGCCGTGCTGCTCGACCCATCGGTGGAGCCGCTGCTGGAAGGGCTGTCTGACCTGCACGAGAAAGCGCCCGGCTGGCGCCTCATCATCAACGAATCTGTCGAGGTCGATTTTTGATTCCCCAAGCCTATCTTCAAGCCTGGAGCGCGATGGCGCCGTGGCCCGACTTTCGACAGATCGAGCAGGATCTGATCATTTGCCGTGCGCTGTGCGACCTGTTCAACGCGCCGGCGCTGCACGGCAAAATCGCGTTCCGCGGCGGCACCGCGATCAACAAGCTGCTGTTCGCGCAGCCGCTGCGCTACTCGGAAGACATCGACTTGGTGCAAACGCAGCCGGAGCCGATCGGCGCCACCGTCGATGCGATCCGAGAGGCACTGGCATGGCTTGGGCAGTGCAAGCGCGAGCAGGCGGGGCATTCGATGCACTTGGTGTTCCGCTTCGCGCCGGAGGTCGACCCGCAATCGACGCTCAAGCTGAAGGTGGAGATCAATACGCGGGAGCACGAGTCCCTGTTCGGCGTGCAGTCCTATCCCTTCGCGGTGGACAACGGCTGGTATCAGGGCCAGGCCGAGATCGCGTCCTTCGCAGCCGAGGAGTTGTTCGGGACCAAGCTGCGCGCGCTGCTGCAACGGCGCAAGAACCGCGACCTGTTCGATTTGGCCCAGGGCCTGGAGCAGTTGAAGTTCGACGTGGAAAAACTGGTGGCCAGCTTCGACCACTACCTCGCCCTGGAGGACAAGGCCATCACCCGTGCGATGGCCGAGCAGCGCATGCTGGAAAAGCTCACGCGCAACCTGACGGAAGATATCGCGCCCCTGTTGCCGGCAGGCATCCGTTTCGACGATGCCGACGCACTGCAAGCCTTCGAGCGCGTGTGGACCGGGTTGGTGGCACGGCTCAAGGGAGATCCGTGGAAGTCCACGGACAAGGTCGTCGCTGCACTGCGGGAGAAAGGCTATCCGGCACTACTCCGGCCAAGAGGGTGATGAGGTGTGGAATTTCTGTTCGGGCCTACGGCCGCTTGGCAGCGTAACCCGTCTTCTGTTGTTCGGCGGCGAACGACTGCAACTCGCCCCTCATCTGCCGGCGAACCGCCTCGCTCACGCTGCAGCCGCAGCGATTTCTGCAATAGATCACGCGCTGACCGCACAAGATCGGGATATGTTCTCGATCAGAATCCATATTTCCCTCTGCACTGCCGCGCGGGTTTGGGCTTTCTCCTCAGAATGCCCCTCGCCGCCCTCGCCGCCCTCGCCGCCCTCGCCGCCCTCGCCGCACGACGAGCTGAAGTGATAGGAGGCGGCAGAGCTGATCCAACATGGACTTGGTACAGGGGCTTGGACACGGTCGGACGGCTGCGCTCGGGGCCGGTTCATAGTGTCCCGGCGCGCTTGCGTAGCCGTCTAGCCCCGGCCGCGAGCGCGGCGCAAAAGCGAACGGAGCGGTGTCCGAATCGTGGACGCGCGATCCCGGCAGGCACCGGCCGCCGCCGCTACTGTTCGATTTGTCGCTTGAGCTTTCTCTGGAGCAGCGAAATCCAAGCCTCGAAATCCTCGTACTCGTCGGCCGTGATCTTGGCTGGCCAACTCAGCACGAAGGCGCGGCCATCTGGCAATTTGTAGACATCGTTGACCATGTCTGCCGAGATGGGTTGCTGCACTGGTGTCGCCAGAGGTGCAGCCGGGGCCTGGGCCGGACCCTCTCGCAATGCGGCGATGGGCGCGGCTTCCTCCTCCTCCTCGTATCCTGCGCGCGGCTCCAGACCTTGGGAGGCCTCGCCAAGTACCGCCTGAGCCGATTCCACCAGATCCATCGTTTCACGATAGGTGCGAATAGGCGTGTCTACAACGCTCTGGACGAACCCTCTCTTGAGCAAGAAAGCGCGTAGAAAATCGTCGGACTTGGGAGGCTTATCGCCGTACTCAGTCCTGAGTTCCGCAAAAAGCGCTGGGCGAAAAGCGGCACGAATGATGGCAGTGGCACGGTCGGTTGAGCTTTTGGGGTCAACGATGATCGATAGGCCGTCTTTGCTGATCTTGAACTCGTTGTCGCCGACGCCTTCGATCAGCCCGTACTTTTTGAGAGCCGAGATCACGCCAAGGGACGCCCCATTCAAGCCGTTGTACCCAAGCGAACTGGCTACGACCGCTGAACTTGCCTTGTGGGTATGCGCCTTGTCGTACAGCTTTGCAGTTAGATCAATGGCCCTGGCGAGACTGATCTGCGGGTAGTTGGGGCTTCGCGCCTTGGTAGCCATGTCGAACTCCTTAGTTTGTGATGACGATATTTTTATTCTTAACGCGCGTTAAGTCAATTTTTATCGATTGACATGTTGCGCGCGTGAAATTTGGGCGCTATGATTCCACCACCACCTCGAAGGGTTGATGGCCGGTCAAGCCGGAAGTCTGGGAGGGGGAAAGGAAAGGCCCTCGTAGCGAATCGATCTTGGCGGAAAGACGCTACGAAGGCCTAAGTGGGTGGGCGAGTGGCCCAACCCGGTCAACCTAACCGCCGTTATGACGGCAGAAAGGAGGTGAGTATGAATGACGCAGTTGAAGCTGCCGCTGCCGATCCCTGAGGGGTATCAATTGGTGTTCCGTCCGTGGATCACCCTCAAGAACGGCACCAAGCTTTACGCTCGCCAGATCGGCAAGCAGGCATTCCCGCTTATCGTTCCGGTGAGCAAGTAAGCCTGGACCTTCGGCCACTCACCCGACTCTAGTCTACATGGGGATGGAGGCCTAGAGTTTAGCCCCTGGCCGCTTTTGCGGCCAGGGGCTTTTTCGTGGCGTTTGGCCCGGCATCCGCAGTGCATGCGCGGCGAGGCGTTGGCGGAGACTGGACGGCTGCCCGAATCGGTCGGCTCAAGATGACCGCTGTCAGCGTTGCTGCAGACATCTAGCCCGCAGATGCCCAATGGCTGCAACCAGTCTTGAGGGGCCGTTCGACTCAACGAACTATGCAGTTTCCATTGAGGGCGGACGTTGGTGACCATGCCGCTGCAACCCCATTGCTGCGCACAGAAAGAAGCCCGCTTACGCGGGCTTCTTGTTGTTCATCCGCTACGCGCTGCGCAGTGGGTCGGTGGTTTTGGCAGCCGAATGGCGGATGTCGTTGTAACTTATTGATTCTGCTTGTATTAATTCGATCTTGTAGCCATCGGGGTCGGTGACGAAGGCGATGACGGTGGAGCCGCCCTTGACCGGGCCGGGTTCGCGGGTGACGTTGCCGCCGGCGGCGCGGATTTTGTCGCAGGCGGCGTAGGCGTCGGGTACGCCGATGGCGATGTGGCCGTAGGCGCTGCCCAGCTCGTAGCGCTCGACACCCCAGTTGTAGGTCAGCTCCAGCTCGGCTTGCGCGGGGTTGGCCTCGAAGCCCAGGAAGGCCAGCGAGTACTTGTATTCAGGGTTCTCGGAGGTCCGCAGCAAGGTCATGCCCATGACCTGGGTGTAGAAGTCGATGGCGCGCTGGAGGTCGCCGACGCGCAGCATGGTGTGAAGCATTCGCATGGGTGGCTCGTGGAGGAGGGTGAAGAGAAAACAGGCCCGGTGGACCTGCTGGATCACCCCGCGCCCACGCTCTTGTGCGGCGCGTGCGCAGGGGCGGGATCAGTAGCTGCTGCTGCGGTTGGTACGGCCCTGGCCTTGGCCGTGCCCGCCGCGTCCGCCGCCGCCATTGCCACGGTTGGCGCCGTTGCCGCGCGGCGCGCCACTGCGCGGGCCCGAGGCGTTGCGCGGGGCACCGCCGTTGCCCGAGGGGCCTGCGCCGCCAGCACCGCGCCCGGCGCCGCCCTGGCGGGTCTTGTTCTGCTGGACGCGGTCCATCATTTCGCGGCGCGCGTTCTTGGCGGCGGCGGCCATGACTTCGCGCGAGGGCGGTTTGCCCAGGCCGCCCCACAGGGTCTGGCGGCCCATGGCGATGGGTTCGGCCTTCTCGCCAGCTTCGGGGCCGTAGCCTTCGATGTCTTCGCGCGCGATGGGCTGCTTGATGAACTTCTCGATGTCGCGCAGAAAGCCTTCCTCGTCCAGGCAGACCAGGTTGACGGCTTCGCCGGTCTTGCCGGCGCGGCCGGTGCGGCCGATGCGGTGCACGTAGTCTTCGCTGATGTTGGGCAGCTCGTAGTTGACGACGTGGGGCAGCTCGTCGATGTCGATGCCACGGGCGGCGATGTCGGTCGCCACCAGCGCACGGATGGTGTTGTTCTTAAAGCCGGCCAGGGCCTGGGTGCGCGCCGACTGGCTCTTGTTGCCGTGCAGCGCCATGGCCGGGATACCGGCCTTGGTCAGGTGCTCGGCCACGCTGTTGGCGCCGAACTTGGTGCGGGTGAAGACCAGCACCTGGTTCCAGTTGTTCTTCTCGATGATGTGGGTAAGCAGCGCCTTCTTGCGCTCGCGACCGACCAGATGCGAGACCTGGGTGATGCGCTGCACGGTGGTGTTGCTGGGCGTCACCTGGATGGACTGCGGATTGTTGAGCAGGCCGGTGGCCAGGGTGCGGATCTCATCGCTGAAGGTGGCCGAGAACAGCAGCGACTGCTTTTGCTTGGGCAGCAGTGCGAGCACCTTGCGGATGTCGTGGATGAAGCCCATGTCGAGCATGCGGTCGGCTTCGTCGAGCACCAGGATCTGCACGGTCGAGAGGTCGAGCGCGCCTTGCTGCTGCAGGTCGAGCAGGCGGCCCGGCGTGGCCACGACGATGTCGACGCCGCGGCGCAGGCGGTCGATCTGCGGGTTCATGCCGACGCCGCCGAAGATGACGGTGGACTTGAGCTGCAGGTACTTGCCGTAGGCGCGCACCTGTTCCTCGACCTGGGCGGCGAGTTCACGCGTGGGAGTGAGGACCAGCGCGCGCACGCCGGCGTTGCCGAACTTGCTGACCGCGCTGCGGCTGGTGCACAGGCGCTGCAGCAGCGGCAGGGTGAAGGCGGCGGTCTTGCCGGTGCCGGTCTGGGCGCCGGCCAGCAGGTCGGCGCCGGTCAGCACCACGGGGATGGCTTGGGCCTGGATGGGCGTGGGCGAGGCGTAACCTTGCTCTTGCACGGCCTTGAGGATGGCCGGAGCCAGGTTCAGTTCTTCAAACGTCATAGGAATGGGCGGGCCTGCCGGAGGGCAAGCCTGGGAGGAATCGGCCTGTCACAGCACCTGGTAGAGGCGTGCGCCAGTCAAAGGCAGATGGGTTGTCAGACGGCGGATCGGCGGCGACGCGCCCCGCACGGCCGCGCAACTGGCGTCGCGGCATGGGCGTGATTGTCGCACGCGCGGCGGCCGGGCGCTGGCCGATCTGCATTCGCCCGTCGGATGGTGGACGGGTTCACAGGTGGCTTGCGTCGCCGACCAGGCGCGTGGCTACCGGCCAGGCGCATGCGCGCGGGCCAGGCGGCGGTCGTGCAGCAGCACTGCCGCGCTCAGGCCCGCCAGCACCAGTCCGGTGGCGCAGGCGCTGCGCCAGCCGCCGTGGTTCCAGGCCGCCGAGCCCAGCGCCGAGCCGCTGGCCGCGCCGGCGAAGTAGCTGGTCATGTAGACCGAGTTGATGCGCGAGCGCGCCGGCGGCTCCAGCTTGTAGACCACGTTCTGGTTGCTGATGTGCACGGCCTGCAGCGCCAGATCGATGGCGACCATGCCGGCCAGAAACCACGCCAGGCTGTCGCCGCCGACCCACAGCATCAGCCAGGACACGGCCAGCAGGGCGATGCCCGCGCGGGTGGTGAGCTGTTCGCGGCCCTGATCGGCCAGGCGGCCGGCCACGTTGGCCATCAGCGCGCCGGCGATGCCCGCCAGGCCGACCAGCCCGATGGCCGCGTCGCTCAGGCCGTAAGCGGGGCCGGACAGCAGCAGCGCCATGGTCGAGAACAGCACGCTGACCGAGGCGAAGGACAAGCCTCCCAGCAAGGCCCGGCTGCGCAGCCGGGGGTGCTTGCGGACCAGCGTGCCGAGCGAGCGCAGCACCTCGCCATAGCTCACCTGCACCGGGTTGCGCGAAGGCGGCAGCCGCCACCACAGCGCGATCGCCACCACCAGCATGACCGCGCTGGAGACGCGGTAGACCGTGTTCCAGCCGCCCAGGCCCGACAGCAGCCCGGCGACGCTGCGGGCGGCCAGGATGCCGACCAGCAGCCCGCTCATCACCAGCCCCACGGCGCGCCCGCTGCGCCGTGGATCGGAGAGCGCGGCGGCGGTGGGCACCAGCACCTGCGCGGCCACCGAGAACAGGCCGGCCATGGCGGTACCCACCGCCAGGCCGACGATGCTGCCGGCCAGCCCGCTGATGAGCTGGCCGGCGGCGGCCAGCAGCATCAGGCCGACAGCCAGCGCGCGCCGTTCGAGCTTGTCGCCCAGCGGCACCAGGAACACCAGGCCCAGGGCGTAGGAGACCTGGGCCAGCGTCACCGTCAGCGCGGCGGTGCCCTGGCTCACGCCCAGGTTCTGGGCGATCGAATGCAGCAGTGGCTGGTTGAAGTAGTTGCCGCCCGCGCACAGGCCGGAGGCCACCGCCATGAGCAGCAGCACGGGGGTGCCCAGGTGGCTGGGCGAATGCGGCAAGGGGGCGTGCGTGGTGGCGGCTGCGGTGGGGGAAGTGGACCTCATGCAGCCAATTGTGTCAGACGCCGCCGAGCGCCCGCAGCACGCGTTCGGCCGTGGCCGGGGCGTCCAGTGCCACCGGGCGGCCGTCGCCACGCGCCTGCGCCACGGCGTCGCGCAGGGCTTCCCAGACGCTGATGGCCAGCATGAAGGGCGGTTCGCCCACGGCCTTGCTGCCGAAGACGTTGTCCTCGGGGTTGGGCTCGGACCAGAGTTCGACGCGCAGGTGCGCCGGGATGTCGCCGGTGGCCGGGATCTTGTAGGTGCTGGGGGCGTGCGTGGCCAGCCGGCCCTGGTCGTTCCAGACCAGTTCCTCGGTGGTCAGCCAGCCCATGCCCTGCACGAAGCCGCCCTCGATCTGGCCGATGTCGATGGCCGGATTGATGCTGCGGCCGACGTCGTGCAGGATGTCGACCTTGAGCACGCGGCTCTCGCCCGTGAGGGTGTCGATGGCGACTTCGGTGCAGGCCGCGCCGTAGGCGAAATAGAAGAAGGGCCGGCCGGTCAGCGTGTGCTTGTCGTAGTGGATCTTGGGCGTGCGGTAGAAGCCGTCGCTCCACAGCTGGATGCGGTTGGCGTAGGCCGCTTGCACCACCTCGGCGAAGGCGCGCGTGGCCGTGGGCGAGATCACCTGGCCGCCGGCCAGCCGCACGTCGCCGGCGCCACAGCCGTCGAGGCCGGCGACGAAGGCGGCCAGGTTGTCGCGCACGTGGCGGGCGGCGAACTGGGCCGCGCGGCCGTTGAGGTCGGTGCCGCTGGAGGCGGCCGTGGCGCTGGCGTTGGGCACCTTGCCGGTGTCGCTGGCGGTCATGGTGACGGACGCGAAGGGCACGCCCAGTTCGTCGGCCACGATTTGCGCGATCTTGGTGTGCAGGCCCTGGCCCATTTCGGTGCCGCCGTGGTTCACCTGCACGCTGCCGTCGGTGTAGACGTGGACCAGCGCGCCGGCCTGGTTGAACAGCGTGGCGGTGAACGAGATGCCGAACTTGACGGGCGTGAGCGCCAGCCCGCGCTGGATGACCGGGCTGCCGGCGTTCCAGCGCGCGATGGCGGCCCGGCGCTCGCGGTAGCGGGCGGTCTGAGCCAGGCGCGCAAGCAGCGGCTGCAGGATGTTGTCCTCCACTGCCATCTGGTAGTGGGTGAGGTTGCGCTCGGTGCTGCCGTAGAGGTTGCGCAGGCGCACGTCCAGCGGATCCAGACCGAGGTGACGGGCGATGTCGCCCAGGATGGTCTCGATGGCGATCACGCCCTGCGGGCCGCCGAAGCCCCGGAACGCGGTGTGGCTTTGCGTGTGGGTCTTGCAGCGGTGCGAGGTGATGGCCACGTCTTCCAGGTAGTAGGCGTTGTCGCTGTGGAAGATGGCGCGGTCGGCGACCGGGCCGGAGAGGTCGGCCGAGAAGCCGCAGTTGGCCGCCAGCATCAGCTCCAGACCGCACAGCCGTCCGCTGTCGTCGAAACCCACGCGGTAGTCGTAGTAGAAGGGGTGGCGCTTGCCGGTGACCATGAAGTCGTCGTCGCGGTCCAGCCGCAGCTTGACCGGGCGCTTGAACTTGTGCGCGGCCACCGCCGCCCACACCGCCAGGTGGCCGGCCTGGGTTTCCTTGCCGCCGAAGCCGCCGCCCATGCGCCGGCATTCGACGCGCACGCGACTGGCGTCCAGGCCCAGCGCGTGCGCCACCCAGTGCTGCACCTCGCCGGGGTGCTGGGTGCTGGCGTAGATCCACCACTGCCGCTGCTCCAGCGGCAGCGCGTAGGCGATCTGGCCTTCGAGGTAGAAGTGCTCCTGGCCGCCGACGTCGAAACGGCCCGAGAGGCGGTGCGGCGCGCGCGCCAGCGCGGCCGGGGCGTCACCGCGCCGCACCGTGATGGGCGGGGCGACCTGGCTGCCGGCGGCCAGTGCCTGCGCCACGGTCAGGATGGCGGGCAGCGGCTCGATGTCCGGCTGGACCAGGCGGGCGGCGTGGCGCGCGGCCTGCACGCTGTCGGCCACCACCAGGCCGATCACGTGGCCGACGTAATAAACCGTGTCGATGGCGAAGACCGGCTCGTCGTGCGCGAAGGCGGCCAGGATCTTGTCGCCCGGCACGTCGTCGGCCAGCACCACGCCGCGCACGCCCGGCACGGCCCGCGCGGCGGTGCAGTCCACGCCGCGCAGGCGGCCGTGCGCGATGGGCGAGAGGATGGGCGCGGCGTACAGCGTGCCCTTGATCTCCGGGATGTCGTCGATGTAGCGCGCGCTGCCGGCCACTTGGGCGGCGGCGCTTTCGTGCGCGTGGGAAATGCCGGCGGCAGTCGGTGTGCCCGGCAGGTCGGTCGCGCCGGGGGCGGAGGTGGGCAGGTCGGGGTGTTTCATGCCCACATCCTTTCGTCGCTGAGGCGGTGGTCGTCCAGGTTCAGGGCGGCATCGGCCGGGCCCTGTGTTTCGAGCCAGAAGCGCCACAGCAGGTTGGCCAGCACGGCGCGGCGGTAGTCGCCGGAGGCGCGCATGTCGGAGATCGGCTGGAACTCTTGCCGCAGCACGGCCATGGCGGCGCGCACGGTGGCCTCGGTCCAGGGCTGGCCGGCCAGCGCGGCTTCGGTCTGGCGTGCGCGCACGGGTGTGGCGGCCACGCCGCCCGCGCCGATCGACACCGAGGCGACCTGGCCGGCGCTGACTTGGACGTTCAGCACCAGGCAGACCGCCGAGATGTCGTCGTCGTAGCGCTTGGAGATCTTGTAGGCGCGCAGCAGCGCGCGCTCGCCTGTGGCGGGCAGCGGCACCTTGACGAAGGCCAGGATTTCGTCGGCCGCCATCACGTTGCGCCGATAGCCGGTGTAGAGCGATTCCAGCGGCAGCTCGCGCGAGCCGCGCACGCTGGCCAGCACCACGCGGGCCTGGAGGGCGATCAGCAGCGGCATCGAGTCGCCGATGGGCGAGCCGTTGGCGACGTTGCCGCCCAGGGTGCCGGCGTTGCGTACCGGCAGGCCGGCGAAGCGCTGGCTGAAGATGCGCAGCTCCGGCCAGACGCCGGCCAGCGCCTCGAAGGCATCGGTCAGGCGGACGGCGGCGCCGAGGGTCAATTCCGCACCGGGCTTGCTTTCAGGACCGCCGGTGGGTGCCGTCGTGCGTTCGATGGTGGTGAGTTCGCGCGCGGCGGTCACGTCGAGGATGTGCGCGAACTGCCGGTGCTGCTTGGTGATCCACAGGCCGACGTCGGTGCTGCCGGCCACCACCTGGGCCTGGGGCGCGTCGGCCCGCGCGCGCAGCAGCGCGGCGAGGCGGGTGGGGCGCTGGTAGGAGGCGGGCGGGGTGTCGTCGTGCGGGCGGATCCGGGCGAGCAGGGCGCTGACCTCGGCCTCGTCCACCCACTGCGGCGCGTAGCGGTGCAGGGCCTGGGCGGCATCGAGGATGGGACGGTAGCCGGTGCAGCGGCACAGGTTGCCCGACAGCGCGACCTGCGCGTCGTGGCGCGAGATCGGCACCGGCGTGCCCCGGGCCGGGTCGCGGCGCGACTGGTAGAGGCCGAACAGGCTCATGACGAAGCCCGGGGTGCAGAATCCGCACTGCGAGGCGTGATGCTGGACCAGCGCCTGCTGCGCGGGATGCAGGTCCGCACAGGCGGCTGCACAGGTGGTCGCGCCGGTGGCCGCGTCGGGTGGGGCGATGCCGGGGGCGGGCTCCGGCGGGGCCACGGGCGCGAAGCCGGGCTGGCCGGCCGCGATGTCCTCCACCGTCCACAGCGCCATGCCGTCGATCGAATGGGCCAGACGGATGCAGCTGTTGATGGCGCGATACTGGAGGGTGGGCGCGTGGCCGCCGCCCGGGGCGGCTTCGGCCAGCACCACGGTGCAGGCGCCGCAATCGCCTTCGCCGCAGCCTTCCTTGGTGCCGCTGCAGTCCAGGTCCTCGCGCAGCACCTCCAGCAGGGTGCGGCTGGGCGGTACACCGTGCAGGGTGACGATCTCGCCGCGGCGCACGAAGCGCAGCGGGCGTGGCGTGGGTGGCGCAGGCGGTATGGCACTTGCTTGGGCTTGCGGCTGCGCCAGCGCGGGTGTCGGATGGCCGGGAATCGGGTCGAGCGTCGGGTCGGAAGTCATCGTGTCGTGCGGGGCCGGTGGTCGCTGCGTTGTTTGTTCGTTCATGAAAAGGGTAGCGGCTGCGGCCGGCTGTTGCATAAGGTGCCAGATATGAAAGCCATCCGGAGCGCGGTATGAGAGACCAGACGCTTTTGGACAAGATCGACCTCCATCTGATCCGCGTCCTCCACACCGTCATGACCGAACGCAGTGTCTCGCGTGCCGCCGTCAAGCTGGGCATGCACCAGCCCGCCGTTTCGGCCGCGCTCAAGCGGCTGCGCGCCTTCGCGGGCGATCCGCTGCTGGTGCGCTCGGGCGCGAGCATGGTGCCGACCGAGGCCGGCCTGCGCATGATCGAGCCGGCGGCCAGCATTCTGCGCGCCGCCGAGGGCCTGTTCGCCGACGTGCGCCGCTTCGAGCCGCGCAGCGCGCGCCACACCTTCCGCGTCGCCGCCAGCGACTACCTCGACCCGGACTTCCTGCCGCGCCTGATGGTCGCCCTCAAGCGCCAGGCGCCGCAGTGCGCGGTCGAGTTCTACCCGCTGTCGGCCGAGACCAGCTACCACCAGCAGCTCGAACGCGGCGAGGTCGACGTGGTGATCGGCAACTGGGCGAGTCCGGCACCGGACCTGCACATGGCGCGTCTGTTTGGCGACGAGACGGTCTGCCTGGTCTCCAGCCGGCACCCGGCGGTGCGGCGCGGCTGGACGTCCGAGCAGTGGCTGGCGGCCGAGCACATCGCGCCGACGCCGCTGCATCCGGGGGCCAAGGGCTTTGTCGACGAGCACCTGGCGGCCCAGGGCCTGAGCCGCAACATCGCCGCGCGCTGTGCGCATTTCGGCCAGATTCCCGCCATGGTGGCCGAGACCTTGCTGGTGCTGACCACCGGCCGCCAGTACTGCCAGCACTTCACGGCGACGCTGCCCGTCACAGTCCTGCCGTGCCCGGTGCCGTTGCCGCGCATGATGTATTACCAGCTGTGGCACGCGCGCTCGCACCCGTCGGAGGCGGTGCGCTGGCTGCGCGACACCATCAAGGACACGGCGGCCGGCCTGCGCGCCGAGCGGCCCGAGCCAGCGCAGGCCCGCCAGGCCGAGCCTGCGGCGTTTCATGACACGCTCTAGCCGCGGGCGCAGGCTCACACGCTCTAGAATCGCGCACGTTTTCCGATCCACGACATGACCGCACCCCCACGCCTCACCCTCAACCACATCACCAAGCGCTACCCGGGCGTGGTGGCCAACAGCGACGTCAGCCTGACGGTGCGCGCTGGCGAGATCCACGCCGTGCTGGGCGAGAACGGCGCCGGCAAGTCGACGCTGATGAAGATCATCTACGGCGCGGTGCGGCCCGACGAGGGCGAGGTGCTGTTCGACGGCCAGCCGGTGCACGTGCGCAACCCGCAGGAGGCGCGCGCGCTGGGCATTGCCATGGTGTTCCAGCATTTCAGCCTGTTCGACACGCTGACCGTGGCCGAGAACGTCTGGCTGGGGCTGGACAAGCGCATCAGCCTGGCCGAGGTGCAGCGGCGTATGGCCGAGAAGGCCGCCGAGTACGGCATGGACGTCGATCCGCTGCGCCCGGTGCACACGCTGTCGGTGGGCGAGATGCAGCGTGTCGAGATCATCCGCGCGCTGCTGTCCAACCCGCGCCTGTTGATCCTGGATGAACCGACCTCGGTGCTGACGCCGCAGGCGGTCGAGAAATTGTTCGTGGTGCTGCGCCAGCTTGCCGCCGAGGGCTGCAGCATTCTTTACATCAGCCACAAGCTGCATGAAATCCGGGCGCTGTGCACGGCCTGCACGGTGCTGCGCGGCGGCCGGGTGACGGGCGTGTGCAATCCGGCCGAGGAAGACAATGCCTCGCTCTCGCGGCTGATGATCGGTGCCGAGCCGCAGCGGCTGCAAGCGCGCGCCAGCGCGCCGGGCCTGCGGCGGGTGTTGCATGTCGCGCAGCTCTCGCTGCCGAGCCAGGAACCGTTCGGGGTGGATCTGCAGGACATCGATTTCGACGTGCGCGAGGGCGAGGTGGTCGGCATCGCCGGGGTTTCGGGCAATGGGCAGAAGGAGTTGCTGTACGCGCTGTCCGGCGAGGATGTGCGTGCCGGCCATCGGCCCGGCCCCGAGGTGATTCGCATCGGCGAGCATGCGGTCGCGCGCCTGAGTCCGGGGCAGCGCCGCGCGCTGGGGCTGTACTTCGTGCCCGAGGAGCGCCTGGGGCGTGGTGCCGTGCCGGGTATGAGCCTGGCGCACAACCTGCTGCTCACGCGCAGCGACGCCGTGGGCGCGGGCGGCTGGATCGGCCAGCGCGCGCTGGCCGATCAGGCCCGCCGCATCATCGCGCGCTTCAACGTCAAGACGCCGGGGCCGCACACGGCCGCCAAGTCGCTGTCGGGCGGCAATCTGCAGAAATTCATCGTCGGCCGCGAGATCGACGCGCGGCCCCGGCTGCTGATCGTCTCGCAGCCGACCTGGGGTGTGGACGTGGGCGCGGCCGCGCAGATCCGCGGCGAGATCCTGGCGCTGCGCGACGCCGGCTGCGCGGTGCTGGTGGTCAGCGAGGAGCTCGACGAGCTGTTCGAGATCTGCGACCGGCTGCACGTCATGGCCAAGGGCCGGCTGTCGCCGTCCCTGCCCACGGGCGAGGCGACGGTCGAGAAGATCGGGGCCTGGATGAGCGGGCTCTGGGACCAGCCGCTGCCCGAGGCGCTGGCACAGGCCGAACAGGAGGCCGCGCATGCATGAGAAGACTGTTAAGGGAGGCGAACCGCGCTGGCCCGCGATCCGGCTGGAGGCGCGGCCGCAGGCCTCGCGGCTGTGGGTCTATGCCTCGCCCGTGCTGGCGCTGGCGCTGACGGTGCTGATCGGCATCGGCCTGTTCGCCTGGCTCGGCAAGGACCCGGTGCGGGCGCTGCAACTGTTCTTCTGGGAGCCGCTGCGCTCCACCTACGCGCTGGGCGAGCTGCTGCTCAAGGCCACGCCGCTGCTCATCATCGCGCTGGGGCTGGCGGTGTGCTTTCGCTCCAACGTCTGGAACATCGGTGCCGAGGGGCAGTTCGTCATCGGCGCCATCGCCGCCGCCGGCGTGGCGCTGCAGGCCGACCGCGGCAGCAGCGGTCTGTTCGTGCCGGCCGTGCTGGCGGCCGGCGTGGCGGGCGGCATGGCCTGGGCGGCGCTGACGGCGCTGCTGCGCGACCGCTTCAACGCCAACGAGATCCTGGTCAGCCTGATGCTGGTCTACGTGGCCATCCAGTTGCTCAACTACCTGGTGTTCGGGCCCTGGAAGAATCC
The DNA here is from genome assembly GCA_047606565.1 of Comamonas sp. GTDB lineage: Bacteria > Pseudomonadota > Gammaproteobacteria > Burkholderiales > Burkholderiaceae_C > Comamonas_F. Next base: position 7,687 of record JASGEH010000026.1, on the reverse strand, counting down.
GCTGGGCTACAACTTCCCGCAGACCAAGACTTTCGAGGCCGCCGCGCGCATCCCGCGCCTGATGAGCGGCTCGCGCGTCAACATCGGGCTGCTGATCGGGCTGTTCGGCGTGCTGGCGCTGTGGGTGTTCATGTTCCGCACGCGGGCCGGTTTCGCCCAACTGGTGGGCGGGCAGGCGCCGGCGGCGGCGCGCTACGCGGGCTTCTCGGCGCGGCGCTCGCTGTGGGTGGCCTTGCTGATCTCGGGCGGCGCGGCGGGCCTGGCCGGGGCGCTGGAGGTGGCCGGGCCGGTCGGCCAGCTCACGCCCTACGTGCCGGTGGGCTATGGCTTCGCGGCCATCATCGTGGCCTACGTCGGGCGGCTGCATCCGGTGGGCATCGTGCTGTCGGCGCTGCTGATGAGCATGTTCTACATCGGCGGCGAGCTGGCGCAGTCGCGCCTGGGCCTGCCCAAGTCGATCACCGGCGTGTTCCAGGGGCTGCTGCTGTTCGCGCTGCTGGCCTGCGACACACTGGTGGCTTACCGCATCACCCTGCAGAAAAGGAGCGCCTGATGGAACAAAGCGCTTTGCTGGTCGCCGCCACGTTGGCCGGCGGCACCATTTTGGCGATCGCCTCGCTGGGCCTGCTGATCAACGAGAAGGCGGGCGTGGTCAACCTGGGTGCCGAGGGCATCATGCTGTGCGCGGCGCTGGCCGGTTTCGCCACCGTGGTGCATACCGGCAGCGACACGCTGGGTTTCCTGGCCGGCATGGCTGCCGGCGCGTTGCTGGCGGCGGCCTTCGGCGTGCTGGTGATCTGGCTGGGCACCAACCAGTACGCCACCGGGCTGGCGCTGAGCCTGTTCGGCGCCGGCTTCTCGGCCTTCGTGGGAGCCGGCTACGTGCAGGAGACGCTGCCGCCGCGCAGCGCCTTCGAGATTCCGGGGCTGGCCGACATCCCGTGGCTGGGCACGGCGCTGTTTCGCCAGCATCCCCTGGTTTATCTGGCGATGGCGCTGACCGCCGGGCTGGTCTGGTTTCTCTACCGCACGCGCGCCGGGCTGGTGCTGCGTTCGGTCGGCGAGTCGCCGGAGTCGGCGCATGCGCTGGGCTACCCGGTGCGGCGCATCCGCCTGCTGGCGGTGGTGACCGGCGGCGCGCTGTGCGGCCTGGCCGGCGCCTACGTCTCCACCGTGTACACCCCGCTGTGGGTGGAGAACATGGTCGCTGGCAAGGGCTGGATCGCGCTGGCACTGACCACCTTCGCGACCTGGCGCCCGGCGCGGGTCTTGCTGGGGGCTTATCTGTTCGGCGGCGTCACCATGCTGCAGTTCCAACTCCAGGGCGCGGGCCTGGCGGTGCCGACCCCGTTCCTGAGCATGCTGCCCTATCTGGCCACCATCGTGGTGCTGGCGCTGATGTCGCGCAACCCGACCTGGATCCGCGTCAACATGCCGGCCTCGCTGGGTCAGCCTTTCCATCCGGGCCGTTGATGCGCCGGGCGTTCTCAGGCGCAGGCTCCGCCGGTTTTTCCGATTTTCCCCGTACTTGTCGTTGAAGGAGATGACATGACTGACTTGAAGAAGCGTTCGCTGCTGCGCGTGACCGCCGTTTCGGCGCTGTCCGTGGCGGCCCTGGTGGCCTGCGGTAAAAAAGACGAGGCGCCGGCGGCCTCCACCGCCAGCCCGGCCCCGGCGGCTGACAGCGCGGCCGCGCCCGAGCCGCTGAAGGTGGCTTTCGCCTACGTCGGTCCGGTGGGCGACGGCGGCTGGACCTTCGCGCACGACCAGGCGCGCAAGGCGCTGGAGGCCGAGTTCGGCGACAAGATCAAGACCAGCTACGTCGAGAGCGTGCCCGAGGGCGCGGATGCCGAGCGCGTGCTGCGCGACATGGCCAGCCAGGGCAACCAGCTGATCTTCGCCACCAGCTTCGGCTACATGGACCCGGTGCTGGCCGTGGCCGGTGACTTCAAGGACGTCAAGTTCGAGCACGCCACCGGCTACAAGACGGCCGACAACGTGCGCACCTACAACGCCCGCACCTACGAAGGCGCCTACATGGCGGGCGTGATCGCCGGCTACATGTCCAAGACCGGCACGCTGGGCGTGGTGGCTTCGGTGCCCATCCCTGAGGTGGTGCGCAACATCAACAGCTTCACGCTGGGCGCGCAGGTCGCCAACCCCAAGATCAAGATCAAGGTGGTCTGGGTCAACGAATGGTTCAACCCGCCCAAGGAAACCGAGGCGGCCACGGCGCTGATCAACGGCGGCGCCGACATCCTGTTCCAGAACACCGATTCGTCGGCCGTGCTGCAGACCGCCGAGAAGCTGGGCAAGCGCGGCTTCGGCTGGGATTCGGACATGAGCAGCTACGGCCCCAAGGCCCACATCGCTTCGTCCATCATCAACTGGGTGCCCTATTACAAGAAGACCATCAATGACGTGCTGAACAAGACCTGGAAGGTGGAAGACAACTGGTGGGGCGTCAAGGAGAACGTGGTCGACCTGGTGTCGGTTGCCGCCGATGTCCCGGCCGAGGCCAAGGCCAAGGTCGACGAGATCCGTGACGGTCTGAAGGCCGGCACCTTCGCGATCTGGAAGGGCCCGATCAAGGACAACACCGGCAAGGAAGTGGTCAAGGCCGGCGAGACCTCGGATGACGCCTTCCTCAATGGCATCAACTTCTTTGTCGAAGGCATTGAAGGCACGGTGCCGGGCGGCAAGTAAGCCTGCGGCATCGCCGTATCGCTTCGAAAACGGGTGGCCTGGGCCACCCGTTTTTCGTTATCGTTTGATCAGTGCAGCCGGCGTGGGCGCCGTTCAGGTGGCCTCGGAAGTTTCGGAGGCTTCGGTCTTGCGGTAGGAATAGGTTTCGGAGAAGCGCCGCAGCATGTAGTCGACGCAGCGCGTGGTCTCGTAGCGCGGCGGATGTTCCGCGTCGAAGCAGCCAGGCAGGCAGTCGATCACCGTTTCCGGATTGGGCTCGACGAAGTAGGGGATCGAATAGCGCTCGTGCTGCAGCGAGCTGATCACGCGGTGCGGCGTGGATTTGTAGCGGTCGTTGCTCCAGCGCGCCATCATGTCGCCGATGTTGACGACGAAGGTGCCGGGCACGAAGGGCGCGTCTATCCACTCGCCCTCCAGGTTGCGCACCTGCAGGCCGCCCACCGGGTCCTGGTAGAGCAGGGTGACGCAGCCGTAGTCGGTGTGTTCGCCGGCGCCCTTGCTGAGGCTGGCCGCGCCCTGGCGCGCCGGGTAGCGGATGATGCGCAGGGCGCTGATGGGCTCGTTGAAACGCTGCGTGAAGAAGTCTTCCGGCGCGCCGAGCGCGATCGCGATGGCCCGCAGCAGCGTCAGGCCCAGCGCGTGCATGTCCTGGTAGTGCTGCTCCCACAGGGCTTCCCAGCCCGGCAGCTCGGGGTGGCGGTTGGGGCCGCGCAAGGGCTTACCGGCGGCCACGTCCGGATGGCTCGGCGGCAAGTGGTAGCTCATGTCGAAGGTTTCCTTGTAGTCGCCAGGCTGTTCGGGGTCGAGCTGCTCGGTGGCGATGGCGCCGTAGCCCCGGTGGCTGGTGCTTTGGGTGATGTCGATCTTCAGCTTTTCTTCCAGCGGCTGGCTGAAGAAACGGCGGCCGGCATCGAGCAGGGCGTCGATGCGCGCCTGGCTGATGGGATGGCCCTTGATGTAGAAGAAGCCCCAGGTACGGCAGGCCTTGTCGATCTGGTCGGCGACGTCTTTGAGCGCCGTGCGATCGTTCAGGTAGAGCGGGCGGATATCGATGATGGGTAGGGTGTTCATGGCAGGGATCTCGCGGTGGCGAGGCGTGACGATGGAGAAGGGCGGGGCGGAGTGCCCGATATTAGACGGTGCGCGCCGGCTTCCCGGCCTGGATAATCACGCAAAATAAGATACCGGAATCCGGCCCTTTGCCGCCCTTTGGCCTTCCTTGGCCTCCCCGGGCTGTGGCATGTGCCGCATTCGCCTTCTACCCGAGAGCCCTTGATGACCCTTGCCAGCCCCGCGCCGACCGACTTGGCGCCTTTTTCGCCCGACCCGCAGATCGACTTCGGCGCCATCGGCCCCGACCGCCTGCCCGAGCTGTTGCGCGCCATGCCCAAGGCCGAGCTGCACATGCACATCGAGGGCTCGCTCGAGCCCGAGCTGATCTTCGCGCTGGCCCAGCGCAACCAGGTGGCGCTGCCCTACGCCTCGGTCGAGGCCTTGCGGGCGGCCTATGCCTTCACCGATCTGCAGAGCTTCCTGGACATCTATTACGCCGGTGCCAGCGTGCTGCTGCACGAGCAGGATTTCTACGACATGGCCATGGCCTACCTGCAGCGCGCGGTGGCCGACAACGTGGTGCGCACCGAGATCTTCTTCGACCCGCAGACCCACACGGCGCGCGGCGTGCCGATCGAGACCGTGATCCACGGCCTGGCGCGCGCCAGCGCCGATGCCCAGGCCCAGTGGGGCCTGAGCAGCGACCTGATCCTGTGCTTCCTGCGCCACCTGAGCCAGGACGAGGCGCTGGAGACGTTGCGCGCGGCCATGCCCTACCGCGACCAGTTCATCGGCGTTGGCCTGGATTCGAGCGAGGTCGGCCATCCGCCCGAGAAGTTCGCCGAGGTGTTCTCGCGCGCCCGCGAGGCCGGCCTGCGGCTGGTCGCCCATGCGGGCGAGGAGGGGCCGCCGGCCTACATCTGGAGCGCGCTGGACGTGCTGCGCGTCGAGCGCATCGACCACGGCGTGCAAAGCGCGCAGGACGCGCAGCTCATGGCCCGTCTGGCCCGCGAGCGCGTGCCGCTGACGGTCTGCCCGCTCTCCAACCTCAAGCTGTGCGTGTTCCCCGATCTGTCGCAGCACAACCTCGGCCGCCTGCTCGACGCCGGCCTGTGCGTGATGGTCAACTCGGACGACCCGGCCTACTTCGGCGGTTACCTCAACGAGAACTTCGTGCAGACCGCGCAGGCCACCGGGCTCGATGCCCGCCAGGCCTGGCAGTTGGCGGCCAACAGCTTCGAGGCCTGTTTCGTCGCCCCCGAGGTCAAGCGGCAGTACGTGGCGCAGCTCGACACCTGCTTCCGCCAGTTCGCCGGCCAGCCCGCCTGAGTCAATGGACACAGCGATCGGCGCCATCCTGGCGCAGGACGGCCTGGTCTCCGGCGCCATCTATGCGCTGCTGGCGCTGGCCATCGTGGTGGTCTTCAGCGTCACCCGCGTGCTGTTCATCGCGCTGGGCGAATTCGTGGCCTACGGGGCGCTGACGTTCGCGATGCTGCAGCTGGGGCGCTGGCCGTTGTCGGTCAACCTGCTGCTGGGGCTGGCGGCGCTGGCCTGGCTGATGGAGCTGCTGGCCATCTTGCGCCGGCCCGAGCGGCGGCAGCGCCTGGGCGCCGAGCTCGCCGCCAGCGTCTGGCGCCTGCTGTGCTGGCCGGTGGTCACGGCGGCGCTGCTGTGGCTGCTGCCGCGCGCGGGCTGGCCGCTCGAGTCGCTCGACCAGCCGGTGCAGATGACGCTGACGCTGGCGGTGGTGGCCCCGATGGGCGCGCTGCTCTACCGCGTCGCCTACCAGCCGCTGGCGGCCAGCTCCTCGCTGGTGCTGCTGATCGTCTCGGTGGGGGTGCACTTCGTGCTGATGGGCTTGGGCCTGTGGATGTTCGGCGCCGAGGGCGCGCGCGCCGATGGCCTGGTCGACGGGATGGTCGACATCGGGCTGCTGTTCATTCCCTGGCAGAGCGTGGTGGTGATGGCGGTGACCGTGCTGGCCATGCTGGGCCTCTATGCCTTCTTCGGGCGTACCCTGGCCGGCAAGGCACTGCGGGCGACGGCGGTGAACCGGCGCGGCGCGCAGATCGTGGGCATCTCGATCACCCAGGCCGGGCGGCTGTCCTTCACCCTCGCGGCGGCCATCGGCGCCTTGTGCGGCATGCTGATCGCGCCCTTCACCACGGTCTATTACGACACCGGCTTCCTGATCGGCCTCAAGGCCTTCGTCGGCGCCATCATCGGCGGGCTGGCCAGCTTTCCGCTGGCCGTGGCGGGCGCGGTGCTGGTGGGGCTGATCGAGTCATTCGCCTCGTTCTGGGCAAGTGCGTTCAAGGAGGTGCTGGTCTTCACGCTGATCATCCCGGTGCTGCTGTGGCGTTCGCTGGCCACGTCGCGGCAGGACGGGGCAGACGAGGAGGCTGAGTCGTGAACCGGCACCTGGCGTACGGGCTGGGCGCCTTCGCCCTGTTCATGGCGCTGTGGCCGCAGTTGCCGCTGCCGCTGTTCTGGGTGACGCTGGCCAACGACATCGGCCTTTATTCGCTGGTGGCGCTGGGGCTGGTCCTGCTGACGGGGGTGGGCGGCATGACCTCGTTCGGCCAGGCGGCCTTCGTCGGCCTGGGCGCCTACACGAGCGCCTGGCTGTCGGTGAACTGGGGCGTCTCGCCCTGGCTGGGGCTGCTGGCGGGCCTGGCGGTCACGGGGGTGGCGGCGCTGCTGCTGGGGCTGGTGACGATGCGGCTGTCGGGCCACTACCTGCCGCTGGGCACCATCGCCTGGGGCCTGGCGCTGTTCTACCTGTTTGGCAATCTCGATGCGCTGGGCCGCTTCGACGGCATCAATGGCATCGCACCCATCGTGCTGCTGGGCCGGCCGCTCAACAGCGGGTCGGCTCTGTATTACCTGATCTGGCTGGCGGTGCTGCTGGCGGTGGTGGCCTGCTACAACCTGCTCGATTCGCGGCCAGGACGGGCCCTGCGCACCTTGCGCGGCAGCGCGGCCATGGCCGAGTCGATGGGCGTCGACACACGGCTGCTGCGGCTGCAGTGCTTCGTGCTGGCGGCCTTGCTGGCCTCGGTGTCGGGCTGGCTCTACGCGCACCTGCAGCGGGCGGTCAACCCGACGCCGTTCGGCATCAACGCGAGCATCGAATACCTGTTCATGGTGGTGGTGGGCGGCGCCGGGCACATCGGGGGCGCGGTCGCGGGGGCGGCGGTGTTCTCGCTGCTCAAGGATCAGTTGCAGAGCTGGCTGCCGCGCCTGCTGGGCGCCGACGGCAACTACGAGATCGTGGTGCTGGGCGCCTTGCTGGTCGTGCTGCTGCAGCATGCGCGCGAAGGCCTGTGGCCGCATCTGGCGGCATGGGTTCGCCAGGGTGGCCGGGCGGATGCGGACGGCCTTCAGGCCCAGGCCAGGATGCCCGGCGCTGCCGCAGCGCCCTTGCGCCCGGCGCCTCTTGCGCCGGATGCTGGCGTGGTGGCGGAGGAACTGCTCAGCGTGCGGCATGCCGGCAAGCGCTTTGGCGGACTGCAGGCGGTGCAGGGCATGAGCTTTGCGTTGCGCGCGGGCGAGATCGTCGGCCTGATCGGCCCGAACGGGGCCGGCAAATCGACCCTGTTCAACCTGATTTCCGGGGTGCTGCCGCTGTCCGATGGACAGGTGCTGTGGCGTGGCGCGCCGATGGACGGCCTGGATGCGCGGCGCATCGCCGCGCTGGGCCTGGGACGTACTTTCCAGCACGTGAAGCTGGTGCCCGACATGAGCGTGCTGGAAAACGTGGCGCTGGGCGGCCACTTGCGGTCGCGCGCGGGCCTGGTGCGCAGCCTGCTGCGCCTCAACCGCCGCGAGGAAGCGGCCTTGCTGGCCCGCGCGCGCCAGCAGCTCGAACGTGTGGGCCTGGGCGATGCCGCGGCACGCCCGGCGGGCAGCCTGGCCCTGGGCC
>JASGEH010000025.1:0-2636 GCA_047606565.1 Comamonas sp. | reverse complement strand
GAATGATGACCGCCGCCCAGGCGGGCTTTCTGGTGCGCGCCGTGCGCGAGCGCCAGAACGTCCTGATCGCCGGGGCCACCAGCAGCGGCAAGACCACGCTCGCCAATGCCTTGCTCGCTGAAATCGCCGCCACCGGCGACCGCGTGCTGGTGCTCGAAGACACGGTGGAACTGCAATGCGCAGCACGCGACCACGTTCCACTGCGCACACGTGCAGGCGTGGTGTCGATGCAGGAGCTGGTGCGTTCGACCATGCGCCTGCGGCCTGATCGCGTGGTGGTCGGCGAGGTGCGCGGGGCCGAGGCGCTGGATCTCATCAAGGTGTGGGGCACCGGCCACCCCGGCGGCATCGCCACCATCCATGCCGGCTCCGCGTTGGGCGCGCTGCTGCGTCTGGAGCAACTGATTCTCGAAGTGGCGGTGAACCCGCCGCGCGCGCTGATCGCCGAGGCAGTCAATGTCGTCATCCACATCGCCGGACGCGGCCGCAAGCGCCGCGTCGAAAGCATCGCCCGCGTCGTCGGCTTCGATGGCGCGGGCTACCGCCTGGCGGACGCGCTGGAAACACCGTTTCCCGCGCTGATGCCAGTTCCTCTCGCAGCCGATGCCGCTGCGCCTTCCTTGTCCTCTGACCAACCTGGAGAACTGCCATGACGCAGATGCACGCTCATGCTTTCCGTAATTCCGTAAATCCGGTTTCGACCATCGCACGCCTGCGGCGGCTGATCGGCCCCGCGCATCACGGCCTGCTGCTGGGCACCGTCATGCTGATGACGGCGGGCACGGCGAAGGCTTCCGGTTCTTCGATGCCGTGGGAAGGCCCGCTGCAATCCATCCTCGAATCCATCCAGGGGCCAGTGGCCCGCATTGTTGCGGTCATCATCATCATTGCCACGGGCCTCGCGCTGGCCTTCGGCGACACGTCGGGCGGCTTCCGCAAGCTGATCCAGATCGTGTTCGGCCTGTCCATCGCGTTCGCGGCTTCGAGTTTCTTCCTGTCGTTTTTCAGCTTCTCCGGCGGGGCTGTCGTATGAGCGGCCCGGACAGCTTCGCGGCCGGGTTCGAGGTGCCTTTGCATCGCTCGCTCACCGGGCCGATCTTGCTGGGCGGCGCACCGCGCACCGTGGCGATTGCCAACGGCACGCTGGCCGCCGCCGTCGGGCTGGGCCTGCAACTCTGGATTCCCGGTGTCGTGCTCTGGATCGTCGGCCATGCGCTGGCGGTGTGGGGTGCGCGCGTCGATCCGCAGTTCATGCAGGTCTTCGCTCGGCACATCAAGCACAAGCCGCTGCTGGACGTGTGAGGGGATGCCGCCATGCTGAACCTCGCCGAATACCGCCAGCGGCCCGCGCTGCTCGCCGACTGGCTGCCCTGGGCCGGGCTGGTCGCGCCGGGTGTTGTCTTGAACAAGGACGGCAGTTTTCAGCGCACGGCCCGGTTTCGCGGGCCTGATCTGGACAGCGCGACGCAAGGCGAGCTGATCGCCACATCGGCGCGCTTGAACAACGCGCTGCGCCGGCTGGGTTCGGGCTGGGCGCTGTTCATCGAGGCCGAGCGCCGCGCCGCCGCCGACTACCCGCACTCGGAGTTTCCCGAGCCGCTTTCGTGGCTGGTGGACGAAGAACGCCGCTCGGCCTTCGAGGATACCGGCCATCACTTCGAGAGCGGCTATCACCTGACGCTGGTGTATCTGCCGCCGGAGGAATCGCGCGCCCGTGCCGCCAAGATGCTCTACGAGAACACGCCGATGGATGGCGTGGACTGGCGCGAGCGGCTGCAAGCCTTCGTCGCGGAAACGGATCGGGTCTTTGACCTGCTCGATGGCGTCATGCCGGAAATCGCCTGGCTGGATGACAGCCAGACGCTGACCTATCTGCACGCCACCATCTCGACGCGGCGCTACCGCGTGGGCGTTCCCGAGGTGCCGTTCCATATCGACGCACTGCTGACCGACTCGCCGCTGGTCGGCGGTCTGGCGCCCATGCTGGGCGACCAGCACCTGCGCGTCGTCTCGGTGCGGGGCTTTCCGACCTCGACCTGGCCGGGGATTTTGGACGACCTCAACCGCCTGGGATTTGGGTATCGCTGGAGTACGCGCTTTCTGTGCCTGGACAAATCCGAGGCGGAACGGGAATTGGGGCGCCTGCGCCGCCAGTGGTTCGCCAAGCGCAAGAACGTCATCGCGCTGCTGCGCGAGACGATCTTCCAACAGGAAAGCCCGCTGGTCGATACCGACGCGAACAACAAGGCCGCTGATGCGGACGCAGCCTTGCAGGAGCTGGGCAGCGATCAAGTCGCCTTCGGCTACCTGACGGCGACCGTCACCGTCATGGACGAGGACGCCGCCGTGGCCGACGAGAAGCTGCGCATGGTGGAGCGCGTCATTCAGGGGCGTGGGTTCGTGACCATCCCCGAAACGCTCAATGCCGTGGATGCCTGGCTGTCCTCGCTTCCGGGCAACGCCTACGCCAACGTGCGCCAGCCCATCGTCTCGACGCTGAACCTGGCGCACATGATGCCGGTGTCGGCGGTATGGGCCGGCCCTGAGCGCAATGCTCACCTCGACGGCCCGCCGCTGATCGTCACCCGCACCGATGGCGCGACGCCGTTCCGGCTGGTGACGCACATCGGCGACGT
>JASGEH010000024.1:0-7457 GCA_047606565.1 Comamonas sp. | reverse complement strand
GTTGGGCGCGGGGGAGGGGGCGGGAGCGGGAGCGGGCACGGCGCCGATGGCCACGCCGCGCGCCGCCCGCGGCCTGCCGCCGCCCTTGCGCAATACGCCAGCGCGTGCCGGCACCGCCTTGCTCACCTCGCAAGGCGGCAACTGGACGGCGCCCTTGATGGCGTCCGCCACCGAGGGCCGCTGGGTCGTGCAGCCCGATCCGGACTGGTGCTCGAACGGCCCCGCGTTGGAGGCCGACCCCAGTGGCCTGATGCGCATGGCCGTTGTGCGCGGGCCCTTGGACAGCGTCGGCATGCCGGCAGACTCGGTGCCCAAGCTGCTGCCGTTTTGCAGCGGCATCATGACGAGCAGCGCCCATTCCCTTCCTGTCGAGCTGGCGCATCTGCCGCTGCTGCTGGTGGAGGATGTGGCCGCCGCCGTCAGCCGCCTGGGCTCGCATGCGCGCAGCCGCTTTTTCGGCGATGTCATTGGCGTGACTGGCAGCGTCGGCAAGACCTCCATGGTGGCCATGCTGGCCGGTGCGCTGCACCCGCTGGGGGTGGCCAGCCCGATGTGGCAAGGCACGGCACTGCCGCTGGGCGTGGCCGCCGAAATGGCCTGCATGCCGCGCGACGCGTCGTGCTGGATTCTGGAGATGGCGGCCGAAGGCATGCTGACCCACGCGCGACTGGTGCGGCCGTCGGTGGCCGTCGTCACCAGTCTGGCGTCCACGCCGCGGCCGCTGCATGGCTCGCTCGAGCGGATGGCGCGCAAGACCAGCGCCATCTTCAGCCACATGCGCTGGGGCGGCCACGCCGTGCTGCGGCGCGACATGCCGAACTACACGCTGATCGAGCGCGTGGCACGCGCCAGGGGCCTGCACGTGCTGTCCTATGGCGATCACGAACAGGCCGACGTCAGCCTGGTGGCGGCGGAGCATGGACAGGTCCGCGCGCTGGTGCAGGGCGAGGATGTGACCTTTCCACTCGCCTTGCCGGGCCGGCACATGGCCGTCAACGCCTTGGGCGTGATCGCGACGCTGCGGGCGCTGGAGCTGCCACTGGACGTGGCCTTGCGCCAGTTTGCCGACATGCAGCCGCTGCCGGGCCGTGGTCAGCGCTTTCAAGTCGCCGTGCAGGACGGCGGCCAGGCGACGGTGATCGACGATTCCGCCTCGGCCAACCCCGAGTCGATGCAGGCGGCACTGGCCTTGCTGGCGCAGGCGCCGTGCGCGCCCAACCAGCGGGTGGCGGTGCTGGGCGACATGCTGGAGCTGGGGGCCGAAGGACCCCGCCGTCACCTGGACCTGGAGCAGGCGCTGCTGCAAGCGGCGGTCGGCCGCGTCATGCTCCATGGCCCGCTCATGCGGGGCTTGCACGAGCGCTTGGCCCCGCACACGCCATCGCAGTGGTTCGAAACCCTCGAGTCGCTCGACCAGGCCCTGTCACGCAACCTGAATGCCGGCGACTGGGTGCTGGTCAAGGGGTCGGCGGCCATGGGTTTTCAGATCGTGGTCGATCGCCTGCGCGCCTTCGCCTAGCCGTCCGACACATTCCGCACACCTCGCACGCGGAGCTGTGCCTGCTCTCAAAAAACAATCTGTTACTTTCCGTGAATAAAAGGGATGTATATGCGTTACAGAATTCTGCCCATTCAGGCTGACTTGCTTCACTTTTCGAATCGGGGATCTCAACGATGATCAAGTTCCTCATGCCCCGACAGCTGGTCAAGCGCCAGCCTGACGACCCGCAGGCCAGCCCGCATGCGAACGCCATGGTGCAGGCTTTCCGCGCGGCCGCGCCCATGCTGCGGCGCGCCGCCTGGTGGTCGATTCCGATCAGCCTGTTCGGCCTGCTGCCGTCGATCTTCATCCTGCAGGTCTACAACCGCGTGATCTACCGCGGCGGCATGGCCACGCTCACGGCGCTGGTGGCGGGGGTGCTGTTTTTCCTGGCCATCGAGTTCTGGCTGCGCATGCGGCGCACGCGCGCCTTGCGCGACGCCGGCGCCTTGATCGACCACGACGTCTCCAAGGCGCTCTTGGACAGCATGCTCAACCGGCCCCTGCGCGCGCTGGAGGCACGCCCTTCGTCGGCGTGGTTCCAGTTGTTCCGCGACGTGGGGGCGGTGCGTTCGACCATCACCGGGGGCTTGCTGGCGGCCGTCTTCGACCTGCCCATGGCCGTGTTCGCGCTGATCGTCATCGGCATCGTGGCGCTGCCCGTGCTGCCGGTGGTGATTGCCGCGCTGGCCATCCTCTCGTTCCTGGCCTGGTGGTGGGCCGACGAGGTGCGGGCCAAGCGGGTCGAGGAAACCGGCCATGCCCGCGATCTGGACAAGACCACGTCCGAGATCTGCCAGGCGCGCGAGACCCTCAAGACGCTGGGGCAGGATGACACCGTCACCAAGATGTGGCGGCAGAGTTACGACACCTGGCTGGCCGAGAGTTTTCGCAAGAATGGCGAGATCGAGAACGCGCGCGAAGGCACCACCGTGCTGCTGACCGTGTTCTCGGTGGTGGTGATCACGGTGGGGGCGATCGGCATCACGCAGCAGTGGATGTCCATCGGCAGCCTGATGGCGATCAACTTGCTGGCCAGCAAGGCGCTGGCGCCGGTGGCGCGGCTGGCATCGAGCTGGCGCTCGCTGGCGCGGGCCTCGGAGGCGGCGATCCGCCTCGAAGAGGTGCTGGCCGAACCCGTCGAGCGGGCCTCCGGCGGCCTGCAACTGCCCAAGCCCGCCGGCCACCTCAAGCTGAGCGATGTCAGCTACCAATTCCCTGGCGCCATCAACCCGGTGCTCGCCAACATCAACCTCGACATCGGGCCCTGCGGCCTGCATGTGGTGGTCGGCCGCAATGGCGCGGGCAAGTCCACGCTGATCAAGCTGGCCGCGGGCCTTTATGCGCCCACCGCCGGCACCGTCACGATCGGTGAATACGACGTCGCGCAGTTCTCGCGCAGCGAGATGGTGTGCTGGATTTCGACCATGGCGCAAGAGGTCTACTGGTTCAGCGGCCCCCTGATCGAGGCGCTGCGCCGCAGCGCCCCGGAGGCGGGCGATGAGCAGATCATCGGCGCCTGCCGCCTGGCCGGCGCGCACGAGTTCATCTCGGCACTGCCACAGGGCTATCGCAGCGAGGTGGGCGAAGGCGGCATGGGCCTGTCGGTCGGGCAGCGGCGCAAGCTGGCGCTGGCGCAGCTGTTCTTGCGCAACCCGGCCGTGCTGATCCTCGACGAGCCCAGCAACGACCTGGACTTCGAGAGCGAAACCAAGCTGCTGGCCGCGCTGCGGGGCGTGGCGCGCACGCGCACGGTGATCGCCGTCACGCACTCGCTGCGGCTGGTTTCCGTGGCCGATCAGGTCTACCACGTCCCCGGCGATGGCAGCGTGAGGCAAGGCACGCCCGCGGTGATGGTGCCCAAGCTCTTCGGCGTCAAGCGCCCCGTGGCGGCCCATGCCGAGGGCCAGGAGCTGCGCTCGCCGGGCGCCGCCGAGGCGCGGCGTGACGATGGCGCCCCCGATTCCAGTTCATCTTTGGTGGCGACATCATGAACAAGACGCCCGATCTCCCGCAGGTCCTGATCCGCGACTTGCCGCCCGAGCAACGCCCGGCACGCGACCCCAAGCAGCAAAGGCGCTGGCGCTGGATCGTCGCCGGCTTTCTGGCGCTGGGTCTTTTCGGCCTGTTTTTCCCGGTCGAAAAGGTCATCGTGGCGCCGGGCCGCATCATTCCCTCGGACCGGGTCAAGGCCGTGCAGCATCTCGAAGGCGGCATCGTCACGGCCGTCTCGGTGCAGGAAGGGCAGCGTGTGCAGCAGGGGCAGCCGCTGGTCACGATTGACCTGGGGGGCAACAGCCTGAACCTGGAAGAGCTGAGCGCGCGCTACGACGGCCTGCGTGCCATGCGCGTGCGCCACACGGCGGAGACCGAAGGCCGGACCTTGCGGAGCGAGGACTTCCCCGCGGGACTGGACGCGACCATCGTGCAGGCCCAGATGGGGGCCTACCGCGCGCGCGCGCTGGAGCAGCAGGGCATCGAGGCCGGCGCGGTCTCGGCGCTGGAGCAGTCGCGCAGCCAGCTGCTGGAGCAGCAGGCCAAGATCAGCGGTCTCGAGCAGCGCGCGGCCCTGTCCCAGAAGGAGTTGGACATTTCCGAGCAACTGGGCAAGGAGCAGTTGATCGGCCAGCTCGAAGTGCTCGAGAAACGCCGGCAGCTTGAATCGGTGCGCAGTGATCTGGCGGTGGCGCGCCAGGGCCTGCAATCCAGCCGCGCCGCCGTCGCGCAAGCCCAGGCCAAGGTGGCCGAGTCGCGCGGCGCCTTCCAGCGCAAGGCTTCCGAGGATCTGGCCGATGTCGAGCGCCAGCTCGCCAGCCTCAACGAAGACCTCACGCGCGCGCGCAGCCAGCGCGAGCGCACCGTCGTCGTGGCGCCGGCGGCCGGTCTGGTCAAGGGCTTGCGCAGCAACAGCCCGGGCTGGGTGGTCAAGCCCGGTGAACAGATCATGGAAATCGTGCCCGACGAGGACAGCCTTCTGGTCGAGGCGCGTCTGAACCCGGACGACCGCGGCTACGTCGGCGTCGGGCAGAAGGCCAAGATCAAGGTCACCGCCTACGATTTCCTGCGCTACGGCATGGTCGACGGCGCCGTCACGCTGGTCGCGGCCGACGCCGACCGCGACGAATCCAAGGCGGACGCCTTGCCGTACTACCGGCTGCTGGTCAGCACCAAGACCGATTACGTGGGGCGGCCGGACAACCGGATCACCCCGGGTATGGAAACGGAGACCGACCTGGTGGTCGGGCACGAGCCTTTCATCTGGTACATGCTGCGCCCCGTGCTGCGTGTCAAGAATGAAGCTTTCAGGGAACCTTGATGTTTGGAGATTCACCACCGATGCGATTTGCAACTTTGACGCGTGCCGCAGAACAATGCGCGGACGCCCAGCCTGCCCGGCCCGTCCTCAGGGCCACGGTCCGCGCCGCCTGGCTGATCGGCCTGGGCGGATGCCTGGCCCTGCCGGCCTGGGCCGACGGCGGAGATCCCGTTCCCGACGCTGAGCCTGCGGGCGTGATCCGCCAGTTTCAGGCGGTGCCGCCCGAGGCCGGTGTTGCCGCGCCGGATCAGTCGCCCCCTGCCGTGAGCGGCCTGGGTGGCGAGCCGGCCGACACCACGCTGCAGCGCACGGCAACGCTGTCGCCGGGGTCGCAGGGCGCGGTCGCCTATGCGCGCCAGGTCAAGGAAGCCCTGGTGCAGGCCGCCAGTTCCCACCCCGACGTGCTGACCGCCCTGGCCGACCTTGAAACCAGTGGCTACGAGGTCGAGGCCGCGCGCCAGGCGCGCTTTCCACGCTTCAAGATCGGCTCCTCGGGCGGCCAGACCTCGGCGGACACGAGCAGCGGCAAGCCGAACTACACCGCCTTGTCGGCCGAGGCGCGCATCACCGTGCTCGACGGCGGTGCCATCAGCGCGCGCGTGGACGCGGCCAAGGCCAGCAACGAGGCGTACGATGACGGCTATGTCTCGGCGCGGCAGAAGGTGCTGCTCGATGCGCTTACGGCCTATCTGGAGGTGCAGCGCTACGACCTCAAGAGCAAGGTCGCCGACCGCTCCAGTCGCGTGCTCGACCAGATCGCGCGCGTCGAGGAACGCCGGCTCGATCTGGGCGCGTCGGGCCGCAGCGATTA
The DNA here is from genome assembly GCA_047606565.1 of Comamonas sp. GTDB lineage: Bacteria > Pseudomonadota > Gammaproteobacteria > Burkholderiales > Burkholderiaceae_C > Comamonas_F. Next base: position 1,790 of record JASGEH010000024.1, on the reverse strand, counting down.
CCAGATGACGCTGGCGCGGCGGGCCACCTCGGCGGCCCGCCAAAGCGAGTTTGATTCCAAGCGCATCGACGCGCTGGCCAAGTTCGAAACCTATTTCGGTTTCCAGCCCAATCCCGAATACCTGCCGACCACCGCCACGCCCGCGCAGTGGCGCCTGGCCACGCTCGAGGACGCGCTGGAGGCCGCCTCGACCAACAGCGCCGAGCTCAAGCAGGCGCAACTGCTGATCGACCAGGCCAAGGCCGGTGTGCGCGAGGCCGAGGGCGGGCGCTGGCCCACGCTCGACGCCGTGCTCGTCAAGAACAAGGACAAGGACGAAGTGGTCTACACCGATGGCACGCGCGCCGGCCTGGAAGTCAACTGGAACTTCGGCACTGGCTTCGAACTGCAGCGCCGCATCAAGGTCGCCCTGTCCAAGCAGGCCAGCCAGGAAGCCAAGTACGAGTCCGTGCGCCGCAACGTGCAGCAGCAGACCTTCGCCGTCTGGAGCCAGACCGCCACGCTGCAGGAGCGTGAATCGCGTCTGCGCGAAGCGGCCGACGCGGCGCGCGAGGCGTTCGAGGGCCGCCATCGCCTGCTGGACTTTGGTCGCGAAACCCTGCCGAACGTGCTCGACGCGCAGCTCGATTACTACACCGCGCTGCAGGACTATGTGGACGCCGTCTTCGACGAGCGCATCAACGCCCTGCGTCTGGCGCGCACCGTCGGCCTGCTCGACATGCGCCCTGGCGAACCTGTCGAATGGCTCGACGACTTCTTCTCGGGCCAGGATCTGGTGGGCCTGTCGGCCTTGATCGCCCGTGCCGAAGTTCCCCAGGCGCCGGCTGAGCCGATTGCCCCGGCACCGGCCGCCGTCGCCAAGAAGGGCGCCGCCGCCAGCGCGGGAGCGCTGCGCATGGCCGATACCGTGCCCGCGGTGTCGCGCTGATCCCCCTGGATCGGCTTGGCAGCGGTGGCCAGCACCGCTGCCGGTCACGGGTCAGCGGTCGAGGGCAAGGCCCCTCGGCCCGCGGTCGACCCGGACTCACACTCGCTTTTCCTCTCCAATGCGATTCGGCATCCCACGCAGGGAATGGCCGACCTGACCGCATCTTCCCGTGACGGCGCATTGCCGCGGGCATCTCCCTCGTCGCAGGGCTCTTCCCTATCACAACGTGTCTTGGCCTTCAAGGGGGCCGCCGGCTGGGTGCGGCCCGGCCTGAGGGCATACGCAGCACACACAAGGGCTGATCACGCGATGTTCCGTTGTTACCTTCCTTCGTAACGTGTCGCCACGTTACGTGACGACGTTTACATAGTTGAGAACTTTTATATTACATAAAAACCCTAGGGTTTGAATGGTTGTAGCAATTTTTTGTCTCAAGAAAGATGTGTAAAAGACCGCATCCCATGCGCGGGCATGCCGAGAAATTTGTGTCCATTTGTGTTGCTTTCGTGCAATGGTTGTGTGATTCTGAGTGATTGTTTGCGAAATACATGCATATATTTTCTAAATGTTAACTTTGAATGCTTGTTTTTCTGTTTGTGTTTCCATTATGTAAATTGATTGGTTGCTCGTGACGTCACTTTGAATGGAGATGGCATGCCTTATGCATTAACTCCTGCGGCTACGGGTAACTATGCGGACCATCAATCCTTGTGCTGTAATTGGTTGGCAGGCATCGTCAGCTTGCGATGGGGGAAGCCTCTGAAAGAGGTTTCCATTCTCAATTTCTTGTGAATGCAAGGGGAAATATCATGCAAGACGCCATCATTCGTTTCTGGAAGGATGAAGAAGGAGCCACCGCCAT
>JASGEH010000023.1:0-28664 GCA_047606565.1 Comamonas sp. | reverse complement strand
GCGACGCGGGTGTAGTTCAATGGCAGAACGGCAGCTTCCCAAGCTTCATACGAGGGTTCGATTCCCTTCACCCGCTCCATCTCGAAAATCCAGGACCTCCCCAGGATGTCCTGCGGCATTTGCCCGGACCTTTCCCCGAGAACAGGTTCTGAAGAGCGTCCTGGGGCTTCGTGACGAAGCCCGGTCGTTGCCCGCCGAGCCCCCATTTCCACGATGCCCACTGTGCATGCACGCCCGGTTGAACGGGGCTTCCAGGGGCGCTGCGCCCGCCCGGTCGCGGGGACTCGCGCTGGCGCAGGCCGGTGCGGCGGACGACTGGGTTTGAGCCGAGCAGATGGGGAGACATCGGGAACGGGGTGCAGCAGTCCCGTCCCCAAAAACAAAAAAGCCCCGCAGAGCGGGGCTTTTCAAGGGATCGCGGTCGATCAGCGGTTTTGCGTGCCGACGACTTCGATTTCCACGCGGCGGTTCTGCGCGCGGCCTTGGCGGGTGGCGTTGCTGGCCACGGGCTGGGTTTCGCCCTTGCCTTCGGTGTAGACGCGGTTCTGTTCGATGCCCTTGGAGACCAGGTAGGCCTTCACGGCTTCGGCGCGGCGGACCGACAGCTTCTGGTTGTAGGCGGCGGGGCCGGTGGAGTCGGTGTGGCCCACGGCGATCACGACTTCCAGGTTGATGCCCTTGATGCGGCTCACCAGTTCGTCGAGCTTCTGGATGCCGGCGGGCTTGAGCACGGCCTTGTCGAAGTCGAAGAACGCGTCGGCGGAGTAGGTCACCTTGGAGGCAGCGACCACCGGAGCGGGCGCCGGGGCGGGCGCGGGAGCCGGGGCGGGAGCCGGAGCCTGCGCGACGACCAGGGCGCCGTCGCAGCCGACAGCCGCCGTCGCGGGGGTCCAGTTCAGGTCGCGCCAGCAGTATTCGTTGGTGCCGTTCTTCCAGACCAGTTCGCCCGTACCATTTTTCCAGTTGTCAACAACGTTGCCGCCGTTAGCAGCCGTAACTTGAGCACCAGCAACAGAGACAAACGCTGCGGAGGCAAGCAACATTGCCACTTTATTAAGTTTCTTCATGGTTCTCCTCTAGGGGGAAAGGCCGCAGACGCGCTGCGAAATAAAACTTGGCCTCACATGACCACCATGCAAGACGCTGAAATCATTGTGCCACAGCGCCACTTCGCGCTCCAAACCTTGAAATGGCCTAAATTGTCAGACGAAACCGGATACACGGAAGTTTGTTGTTATGAGGCAACACCTCCCTGGGCGCTAGAATAATCGGCCATGAATACCAGTCCGCGCCTCTCATGACTCAGTTCGCCAAAGAAACTCTGCCTATCAGTCTTGAAGAGGAAATGCGCCGCAGCTACCTCGACTACGCCATGAGCGTGATCGTGGGCCGCGCCTTGCCCGATGCGCGCGACGGCCTCAAGCCGGTGCACCGGCGCGTGCTGTTCGCCATGCACGAACTCAACAACGACTGGAACCGGCCTTACAAGAAGTCGGCCCGCATCGTCGGCGACGTGATCGGTAAGTACCACCCGCACGGCGACAGCGCGGTCTACGACACCATCGTGCGCATGGCGCAGGACTTCTCGCTGCGCCACATGCTGGTCGACGGCCAGGGCAACTTCGGTTCGGTCGATGGCGACGGCGCTGCGGCCATGCGGTACACCGAAATCCGCCTCTCCAAGATCGCGCACGAGATGCTGGCCGACATCGACCGCGAGACGGTGGACTTCGGCCCCAACTACGACGGCTCCGAGAAGGAGCCGCTGGTGCTGCCGACCCGGCTGCCCAACCTGCTGGTCAACGGTTCGGCTGGCATCGCCGTGGGCATGGCGACCAACATCCCGCCGCACAACCTCAACGAGGTGGTGGACGCCTGCCTGCACGTGCTGCGCAACCCGGACGCCTCGCTCGACGAGATCATGGAGATCATCCCGGCGCCGGACTTCCCGACGGCCGGCATCATCTACGGCCTGCAGGGCGTGCGCGACGGCTACCGCACCGGGCGCGGCCGCGTGGTGATGCGTGCCAAGTGCCACTTCGAGGACATCGACAAGGGCGCGCGCCAGGCCATCATCGTCGACGAGATTCCCTACCAGGTGAACAAGAAGAACCTGCTCGAGCGCATCGCCGAGCTGGTCCACGAGAAGAAGATTGAGGGCATCAGCCATATCCAGGACGAGTCCGACAAGTCGGGCATGCGGGTGGTGATCGAGCTCAAGCGCGGCGAAGTGCCCGAGGTGGTGCTCAACAACCTGTACAAGCAGACCCAACTGCAGGACACCTTCGGCATCAACATGGTGGCGCTGGTCAACGGCCAGCCCAAGCTGTGCAACCTGCACGACCTGATCCACGTCTTCCTGCAGCACCGCCGCGAGGTGGTGACGCGGCGCACCATCTACAACCTGCGCAAGGCACGCGACCGTGGCCACGTGCTCGAAGGCCTGGCGGTGGCGCTGGCCAACATCGACGAGTTCATCCGCATCATCCGCAACGCACCCACGCCGCCGGTCGCCAAGACCGAGCTGATGGCGCGGACCTGGGACAGCGCGCTGGTGCGCGAGATGCTGACCCGCACGCGCGAGGACGGCGGCACCGTCAACGCCGACGACTACCGTCCCGAGTCGCTCGAACGCGAGTTCGGCCTGCAGACCGATGGCCTGTACCGGCTGTCGGAGACGCAGGCTCAGGAAATCCTGAACATGCGGCTGCAGCGCCTGACCGGGCTGGAGCAGGACAAGATCACGGCCGAGTACAAGGAAGTCATGGCCGAGATCGAGGACTTGCTCGACATCCTGGCCCAGCCCGCGCGCGTCTCGGCCATCATCAGTGACGAACTGACCACGCTACGCACCGAGTTCGGCCAGAGCAAGGTCGGCGCGCGCCGCAGCGTGATCGAGCACAACCCGCAGGACCTCGGCACCGAGGACCTGATCACGCCCACCGACATGGTCGTGACGCTCAGCCACACCGGCTACATCAAGAGCCAGCCGCTGTCCGAGTACCGCGCGCAAAAGCGCGGCGGGCGCGGCAAGCAGGCCACCACCACCAAGGAAGATGACTGGGTCGACCAGCTCTTCATCGCCAATACGCACGACTGGATCCTGTGCTTCTCCAATCGGGGGCGCCTGTACTGGCTCAAGGTCTGGGAAGTGCCGGCCGGCTCGCGCGGCTCGCGCGGGCGTCCCATCGTCAACATGTTCCCGCTGCAAGAGGGCGAGAAGATCAATGTGGTGCTGCCGCTGACCGGCGAAAACCGCACCTTCCCGGCCGACCGCTATGTCTTCATGACGACCAGCATGGGTACCGTCAAGAAGACCGCGCTGGACGAGTTCTCCAACCCGCGCAAGGCCGGCATCATCGCCGTCGGCCTCGATGACGGCGACTTCCTGATCGGCGCCGCGCTGACCGATGGCCAGCACGACGTGATGCTGTTCTCCGACGGAGGCAAGGCCGTGCGCTTCGACGAGAACGACGTGCGCCCCATGGGCCGCAACGCGCGCGGCGTGCGCGGCATGGCGCTGGAAGACAGCCAGAGCGTGATCGCCATGCTGGTGGCCGAGGACGAGCAGCAAAGCGTGCTCACGGCCACCGAGAACGGCTACGGCAAGCGCACCTCGATCACCGAGTACACCCGCCACGGCCGCGGCACCAAGGGCATGATCGCGATCCAGCAGTCCGAGCGCAACGGCAAGGTGGTCGCCGCCACGCTGGTGCATGCGGACGACGAGATCATGCTGATCACCGACCGGGGGGTGCTGGTGCGCACCCGCGTCTCCGAGATCCGTGAGCTTGGCCGCGCCACCCAGGGCGTGACGCTGATCGCGCTGGACGAAGGCGCGCGCCTGAGCGGCCTGCAGCGCATCGTCGAGAACGATGCGCAGACCCTGATCCCGGGCGAAGCCGGCACCGAGAGCCCTCAGGCCGACGACACGGCTGACGACGGCACCGGAGCGGCCGAGTGAGATGCCGCGGGGCAGGGTGCAGAGCCCGTCCCCGCGCCACAGCCGTCCTGCCCGGATGCGGGCCGACAGCGTGCAAGACGCCACCTATTTCCGCTGTCATGGCAGCATGGGCGGGAACCTGCGACGAACAACCGAGCCCCAAGGCTGTTCAACCTTTTCGACAGCTCCTCTTTTTTGGAAGGTCATCTACATCATGAAGAAACAACACATCCTGACCGGTGTTCTCGCCGCTGCCCTGCTTGCCGCTTCCGGCGCTGTGCAGGCCCAAAGCAAGCAGGAGCTGGTGCAGCAGGTCATCCAGATCCAGCAGCCCAGCATCGAGAACCTGGCGCGGGGCGTGGTCGAGGAACCGGCCTTCCAGATCAGCCAGATCTCGCAGCAGATCCTGCAGACGCAGATCGCTCCCGAAAAGCGCGATGCGCTGGCCAAGAGCGTGAGTGCCGAGATCCAGAAGTACGTCAACGAAGCGACGCCGCTGGTGCGCGACCGCGCGCTGAAGGTGGCGCCTACCACCCTCGGCCCGCTGCTGGATCAGAACTTCAACGAAGACGAGCTCAAGCAACTGGTCGCCTGGCTGCAGTCGCCCGTCAACAAGAAGTACGGCGAACTGTCGGGCCAGCTGCAAAACGCGCTGCTGGAGAAGGTCGTCGCCGACAGCCGCGGCCAGGTCGATCCCAAGATCGCGGCCATGGAACAGAACGTCGCCAAGCTGCTGGGCGTTCCCGCCAGCGGCACGACCCCGGCCAACGGTGCGGCCAAGCCGGCGGCGCCCGCCAAGAAGTAAGAATGGTCAGCGGGCGTGCCGCCCGCGTGCCGCCGATTGCCCTGCGTCCCTTTCCCATCCTCTACGAGTCGAGCCATGAAACGCCCCTTCAACTTTTCGGCGGGCCCCGCAGCCCTGCCTGCCGAAGTCCTGCAGCACGCTGCGGCTGAAATGCTGGATTGGCATGGCTCCGGGATGAGCGTGATGGAGATGAGCCATCGCGGCAAGGAGTTCATTTCGATCTACGAGCAGGCCGAGGCTGACCTCCGTGAGTTGCTGGCCGTGCCGCGCGAATTCAAGATCCTGTTCATGCAGGGCGGCGGCATCGGCGAGAACGCCATCGTGCCGCTCAACCTCTCGCGTGGCGGCCGCGCCGACTTCGTGGTCACCGGCAGCTGGTCGCGCAAGTCGGCCAAGGAAGCGGCCCGCTATTGCACGGCGCACGTCGCCGCCGACAACGTGGCGTCGGGCGTCAGCGCGATTCCGCCGGCCAGCCAGTGGCAGCTCTCGGCGGATGCGGCCTATGTCCACCTGTGCACCAACGAGACCATCGACGGCATCGAGTTCCACGCGCTGCCCGACCTCAAGGCGCTGGGCAGCGACGCCCCGCTGGTGATCGACATCTCCTCGCACATGGCCTCGCGCCCGGTCGACTGGAGCCGTGTCGGCCTGGCCTTCGGCGGCGCGCAGAAGAACATCGGCCCGGCCGGCCTGACGCTGGTCTTCGTGCGCGAGGACCTGCTGGGCCAGGCGCTGCCGATCTGCCCCTCGGCCTTCAACTACAAGAACGTGGCCGAGGCCGATTCCATGTTCAACACCCCGCCGACCTGGGGCATCTACATGGCCGGGCTGGTGTTCCAGTGGCTCAAGGCGCAGGGCGGCATTGCCGCCATCGAGCGCCGCAACATCGCCAAGGCGCAACTGCTCTACGACTACATCGACCAGTCGCAGCTCTACGTCAACCGCATCGCGCACGACTGCCGCTCGCGCATGAACGTGCCCTTCCAGTTGCGCGACGAAAGCCGCAACGCCGACTTCCTGGCCGGCGCGCACCGGGCCGGGCTGCTGCAGCTCAAGGGCCACAAGTCGGTCGGCGGCATGCGCGCGTCGATCTACAACGCCATGCCCATCGAGGGCGTGCAGGCGCTGGTCGACTACATGAAAGCTTTCGAGAAGGAACGCGCGTGAGCCCCCCCGATCGTCCGGCGCCGGACGCCAACGCCTCCCTGGCGCCGCTGCGCCAGCAGATCGACAGCATCGACCAGCAGGTGCTGGCGTTGCTCAACCAGCGTGCCCACCTGGCCGAACAGGTCGGCGAGGTCAAGAAGCGCGAGGGCTCGCCTTTCTTCCGGCCCGACCGCGTGGCGCAACTGATCGCCAGCCTGCAGGGCAAGAACCCCGGCCCGCTGCGCGCCGAGCATGTCGCCGCGGTCTGGCGCGAGATCGTCTCGGCCTGCCTGGCGCTGGAGTCGCCCATTCGCATCGCCTACCTGGGGCCAGCCGGCACCTTCAGCGAACAGGCGGCGGTGCAGTACTTCGGTTCGAGCATCGGCCGCGTGCCCTGCGCCAGCTTCGACGAGGTGTTCCGCGCCGCCTCCTCGGGCATGGCCGAGTTCGGCGTGGTGCCGATCGAGAACTCGACCGAAGGCGTGGTCGCGCGCACGCTCGACCTGCTGCTGACCTCGCCGCTGCATACGGTGGGCGAAGTCAGCCTGATGGTGCGCCACAACCTGCTGCGCTTGTCGGACGCGATGGACGGCATCGAGGTGGTGTGCGCCCATCCGCAGGCCCTGGCCCAATGCCACAACTGGCTGAGCATGCACCTGCCGAATGCCGAGCGGCGCGCCGTTGCCAGCAACGCCGAGGGCGCCCGCCTGGCCTCGGAAAACCCGGCTTGGGCCGGCATCGCCAGCCAGCGGGCGGCGACCGAATTCGGCCTGCACAGCGTGGCTCACGGCATCCAGGACATCGCCGTCAACCGCACCCGCTTCGCCGTGGTGTGCCTGCCTTCGGTGCTGGACCTGCCGCCGCCCTCGGGCGACGACCGCGTCAGCCTGGTGGTCTCGGTACCCAACCGCGCCGGCGCTCTGCATGACCTGCTGGTGCCACTCAAGAAGCATGGCGTCCAGATGACGCGCTTCGAATCGCGCCCGGCTAAGTCGGGGCAGTGGGACTACTACTTCTACATCGATTTGCAAGGCCACCCGGACCAGCCCCACGTGCGCGCGGCGCTCGACGAGCTGGAGCAGTACTGCGCCTTCTGCAAGATCCTGGGCACGCATGCGGTGAGCCGCGATGCCTGAGGCCGCCGCCACGGCAACAGCCGGGCCTTACGCGCGCGCGGCGGTCATCGGCGTCGGGCTGATGGGCGGCTCGCTGGCGCTGGCGCTCAAGGCCGGCGCTCAGGTGCGCCACGTCGTCGGCTACAGCCCGTCGCGGCAGACGCTGGAGACCGCGCTCGCCTTGGGCGCCATCGACGAGGCCGCGCCCGACGCCGCCAGCGCCGCGCGCGGCTGCGACCTGGTGGTGCTGGCGGTGCCGGTGGGCGCGATGGCGGCCAGCTTCGCGGCCATCGCGCCGGTGCTGGCGCCGGGCTGCCTGGTGATCGACGTCGGCAGCACCAAGGGTGACGTGATCGCCGCCGCGCGCGCCCATCTGGGTGCACGGCTGGCCGATTTCGTGCCCTGCCACCCGATTGCCGGCAAGGAGAAGGCCGGCGCGGCGGCGGCCCATGCCGGGCTCTACCGCGAGCGCCGGGCCATCGTCACGCCGCTGCCCGAAAACACCGAGGACGCCATCGCCCGCGCCAGCCGCCTGTGGCAGGCCGTGGGCAGCCACGTCGCGCTCATGCCGGCGGACCTGCACGACCAGGTCTTCGCCGCTGTCAGCCACCTGCCGCACCTGCTGGCCTTTGCCTACGTCAACGGCCTGCTCGACCAGCCTGATGGCGCGGCCGCCATGGCCTGCGGCGGGCCGGGTTTCCGTGATTTCTCGCGCGTCGCGGGCAGCGAGCCGGCGATGTGGCGCGACGTGCTGCTGGCCAACCGCGACGCGGTGCTGGCGCAAAGCCGCCATTTCCGGCAGGCCCTGCAGCAGTTGGAAGACGACTTGCGCGCGGGCGACGCCGCGCGGCTGGAGGCCGGCGTGGCCCGCGCCTCGCGCGCGCGCAGCGCGTGGACGCTCGACAGCGGTGCGGCCGGGGCGCCCCCCGTGGCCGTCGCCGACCGATAATCGGACGGGCTGCGCCAGCGCCCGCGCCATTCTTTCCGGGCGCCCGTGCCCCTTTTTTTCGCCGACTCGCATGTTCCGCATTCCCTTCCTCGATCTTCCGCCGCTGCAGCGCGCCAGCGGCACCGTGCAGTTGCCGGGCTCCAAGAGCATCTCCAACCGCGTGCTGCTGCTGGCCGCGCTCAGCCAGGGCCGCACCGTGGTGCACGACCTGCTCGATTCCGACGACACCCGGGTCATGCTCGACGCACTGCGCGAACTGGGCTGCGGCGTCGAAGCCACGGCCGAGGGCCTGTGCATCGACGGCCTGGGCGGGCGCCTGCCGCCCGGCGCGCAGGCGCGCCTGTTCCTGGGCAACGCCGGCACCGCCATGCGGCCGCTGACCGCCGCGCTGGCGCTGCTGGGTGGTACCTTCGAGCTCAGCGGCGTGCCGCGCATGCACGAGCGGCCGATCGGCGACCTGGTCGATGCCCTGCGCGCGCTCGGCTGCCAGATCGACTACCTGGGCAACCCAGGCTATCCGCCGCTGCGCATCGGTCCGCCGGACGCCGCCGTCCATGCGCTGGGCGGGCGGGCCATCGCGGTGCGCGGCGACGTCTCCAGCCAGTTCCTGACGGCGCTGCTGATGGCGCTGCCGCTGGTGGCGCAGCAGCAGGACGTCAGCGTCGAGGTGGTCGGCGAACTCATCTCCAAGCCCTACATCGAGATCACGCTCAAGCTGCTGGCGCGCTTCGGCATCGACGTGCGGCGCGACGAATGGCGCCGCTTCGTCATCCCGGCGGGCAGCCAGTACCGCTCGCCGGGCGAGATTCACGTCGAGGCCGATGCCTCCTCGGCCAGCTACTTCGTCGCGCTCGGGGCGATCGCCGCCGAGGCGCCGGGGGCGATCCGCATCCAGGGCGTCGGCCATGATTCCATCCAGGGCGACATCCGCTTCGTCGAGGCCGCGCAGGCCATGGGCGCGCGCGTCGAAAGCGGCCCGAACTGGCTGTCGGTGGCGCGCGGCGCCTGGCCGCTCAAGGCCATCGACCTGGACTGCAACCACATCCCCGACGCCGCCATGACGCTGGCCATGATGGCGCTGTATGCCGACGGCCCCAGCACCCTGCGCAACATCGCCAGCTGGCGCGTCAAGGAAACCGACCGCATCGACGCCATGGCCGCCGAACTGCGCAAGCTCGGCGCGACGGTGGAGGACGGGCCCGACTTCATCCGCGTCTTCCCGCTGCCGGCCGGCCGGTGGCAGCCGGCCGCCATCCACACCTACGACGACCACCGCATTGCCATGTGCTTTTCGCTGGCCGCCTTCAACCCCGACGGCCGCGTGCTGCGCATCCTGGACCCGCAGTGCGTGGCCAAGACCTTCCCGGACTACTTCGAGATGCTGTTCTCTGTCGCGCAAACGCAACAGGAAAACATCCCCGTCATCTGCATCGACGGCCCCACCGCCTCCGGCAAGGGCACGCTGACCACGCAGGTGGCGGCCCGCCTGGGCTATCACCACCTCGACTCCGGCTCGCTCTACCGCCTGACGGCGCTGGTCGCGCTGCGGCAGGGGATAGATCTACAGGACGGTGCGGCGCTCGGAGCCATCGCCCGAGGGCTGCCGGTTCGCTTCCAGGGAGATAGCATCCTGCTCAATGGTGAGGACGTCAGTAACGCCATCCGCGAAGAAAACGTGGGCAACACTGCCTCGCGCATCTCGGCCCTGCCCGAGGTGCGGCAGGGCCTGTACGAGCTGCAACACGCCTTCCGGCGCCTGCCCGGCCTGGTGGCCGACGGCCGCGACATGGGCACGGTGATCTTCCCGCAGGCCCCGCTCAAGGTGTTTTTGACCGCCAGCGCGGCCCACCGTGCCGATCGGCGGTATAAGCAATTGATTTCCAAGGGAATTCCAGCTAGACTGGAAGACTTGCGTGCGGACTTGGAGGCGCGCGACGCGCGCGACACCCAGCGCAGCGACGCACCCTTGAAGCCCGCACGCGAAGCCATCCTTCTGGATAACTCGGAACTGACGGTCGAACAGTCCGTCAGCCGGGTTCTGGAATGGTGGCAGGCGCGGCAACCCGCGGCATTCCAATAAGGCCTTCGGCCAGATTGGCCTGGCCGGGCAGCCGCCCACCGTCCCACGGCGTTCCCGCCCGCGCTGCATGCGCACCGGCGCCGTGGGTTGTTCAACCGCAACCCGCGACTCACCCTCGCATACCACCCGGCTCGACTCAAAGCGACAGCAATGGTGCTGGCGCTAACCCCTGCCGTGGTTAGGAATCTTCATGTCTGAATCTTTTGCCGCCCTGTTCGAAGAATCGCTGCAACGCACGGAAATGCGTCCCGGCGAGGTCATCACCGCTGAAGTGGTGCGCGTCGAACACAGCTTTGTCGTGGTCAACGCCGGCCTCAAGTCCGAAGCCTACGTGCCGATCGACGAATTCAAAAACGACCAGGGCGAAATCGAAGTCCAAGTGGGCGACTTCGTCTCGGTGGCCATCGGCTCCATCGAAAACGGCTACGGCGACACCATCCTGTCGCGCGACACCGCCAAGCGCCTGGCTTCGTGGCTGGCCCTCGAAAAGGCGCTGGAATCCGGCGACTTCGTGACCGGCACCACCTCCGGCAAGGTCAAGGGCGGCCTGACCGTGCTGGTCAACGGCATCCGCGCCTTCCTGCCCGGCTCGCTGGTTGACACGCGTCCGACCAAGGACCTCACGCCCTACGAGAACAAGACCCTGGAATTCAAGGTCATCAAGCTCGACCGCAAGCGCAACAACGTGGTGCTGAGCCGCCGCGCCGTGGTGGAAGCCTCGATGGGCGAAGAGCGCGCCAAGCTGATGGAAACCCTCAAGGAAGGCGCCATCGTCCAGGGCGTGGTCAAGAACATCACCGAATACGGTGCCTTCGTCGACCTCGGCGGCATCGACGGCCTGCTGCACATCACCGACATGGCCTGGCGCCGCGTTCGCCACCCCAGCGAAGTGGTCACCGCCGGTCAGGAAATCACCGCCAAGATCCTCAAGTTCGACACCGAGAAGAACCGTGTCTCGCTGGGCATCAAGCAACTGGGCGACGATCCCTGGCTGGGCGTGTCGCGCCGCTACCCGCAGAACACCCGCCTGTTCGGCAAGGTCACCAACATCGCCGACTACGGCGCGTTCGTGGAACTGGAACCCGGCATCGAAGGCCTGGTGCACGTCTCCGAAATGGACTGGACCAACAAGAACGTGGCCCCGTCCAAGCTGGTGTCGCTGGGTGACGAAGTCGAAGTCATGGTGCTCGACATCGACGAAGACAAGCGTCGTATCAGCCTGGGCATGAAGCAGACCCGTGCCAACCCCTGGCAGGAATTCGCGCAGAACACCAAGCGCGGCGACCGCGTCAAGGGCCCGATCAAGTCGATCACCGACTTCGGCGTGTTCGTCGGCCTGGCTGCCGGCATCGACGGCCTGGTCCACCTGTCCGACCTGTCGTGGAACGAAGCTGGCGAAGCCGCGGTCCGCAACTACAAGAAGGGCCAGGAAGTCGAAGCCATCGTGCTGGCCGTCGACGTCGATCGCGAGCGCATCAGCCTGGGCATCAAGCAACTCGACGGCGACCCGTTCGCGACCTTCGTGTCGATCAACGACAAGGGCTCTGTGGTGACCGGCAAGGTCAAGACCGTGGATCCCAAGGGCGCCGAGATCGAACTGGGCGAGGACATCATCGGCTACCTGCGTGCCAGCGAAATCTCGCAGGACCGTGTGGAAGACGCGCGCAATGTGCTCAAGGAAGGCGACGAAGTCACCGCCGTGGTCACCAACATCGACCGCAAGAGCCGCAACATCCAGCTGTCGATCAAGGCCAAGGACGCCGTCGACAACCAGGAAGCCATGGCCAGCCTGAGCCAGCAGTCGGCCCGCGAAAATGCCGGCACGACCAGCCTGGGCGCCCTGCTGCGTGCCAAGCTCGACAGCAACAGCCAAGAGTAATCCTGTCTTGGAACCCGCCCCGGACCTTTGCAGCCCGGGGCGGGCCAGTCCTGTTTTTGACACAGCATGATACGAAGCGACATCGTCGAAGCCTTGGCCGCGAAGTTTGGCCAGCTCACCAACAAGGACAGCGAGCAAGCCGTCAAGACCATTCTTGACGCCATGAGCGATGCCCTGGTGCGCGGTCACCGCATCGAGATCCGGGGCTTCGGCAGTTTTTCCATCAACCGCCGGCCGCCCCGCATGGGGCGCAATCCGCGCACTGGCGAGGCCGTGGCCATCGCCGAAAAGCGGGTGCCACACTTCAAGCCGGGCAAGGCCCTGCGCGAAGCCGTGGATGGCCAGGCCAGCGCGGAGGAAAAACAGGCGGCCTTGCTGGAGCGCCAGCGCTGAAGCAGCACTGGCGCGTGCGCAGGAAAAGAAAAGGGCGATCTTCGGATCGCCCTTTTGTTTTGTGGCGTGGATTTCGAGGCGGTGGTGCGGGGTTCAGACCACCTGGCCGAGCTTGAAGATGGGCAGGTACATGGCGACCACGATGCCGCCGATGAGCGTGCCCAGCAGCACGATGATGACCGGCTCCATCAGGCTGGAGAGGCCGGCGACCCTGTCGTCGACCTCGCTTTCGTAGAAGTCGGCGGATTTCGCCAGCATGTGGTCGAGGGCGCCGGATTCTTCGCCGATCACCGCCATCTGCAGCACCATGGGCGGGAACAGCCGCGTGGCCGACATGGCCTGGGTCAGGCTGGTGCCGGTGGCGACTTCCTGCTGGATGCCGCGCGTGGCCTGGGCGTACAGGCTGTTGCCGGACGCCCCGCCCACCGAGTCCAGCGCCTCGACCAAGGGCACGCCGGCGGCGAACATCGTCGAGAGGGTGCGCGTCCAGCGCGCCACCACCGATTTGCGCATCAGCGGGCCGAACACCGGCAGCTTCAGCAGCAGGCGGTCCATTAGGAACTGCACCCGCGTGTCGCGTTTCCAGAGCACCATGAAGCCGTAGGTGCCGCCGACCAGCATGCCCAGCATCAGCCACCACCAGTCGATGAAGAAAGCACTGGCGGCGATCACCGCCAGCGTCGGCAGGGGCAGGTCGGCGCCGAAGGAGGAGAACACTTCCTGGAAGGCCGGCACCACGAAGACCATGATGATGGCGATCACGATGAAGGCCACCGCCAGCACCGCCGTGGGGTACATCAGCGCCGACTTGATCTTGGATTTCACGCCCTCGATCTTCTCCATGTAGGTGGCCAGCCGGTCGAGCAGTTCGTCGAGGATGCCGGCGGCCTCGCCCGCCTCGATCAGGTTGCAGTAGAGCGCGCTGAAGTGCTGCGGGTACTTGCGGAAGGCCGCCGACAGCGCGGTGCCGGTCTCGACGTCGGCGCGGATGGCCGAGAGCATGCGCGCCACGCGCGGGTTGGCGTGGTCACGGCCGACGATGTCGAAGGATTGCAGCAGCGGCACGCCGGCCTTCATCATGGTCGAGAGCTGGCGCGTGAGGACGGCGACGTCCTTGGGCCGGATGCGGCGCCCGCCGCGCACCTTGCGCCGGCTGACCTTGGCGTTGAGGACGCCGCGCCGGCGCAGCATGGCCTGGACCTGCTGCGGGCCCTGCGCGCGCAGCTCGCCGGAGACCGTCTTGCCCGCGCGGTCCTTGCCCTCCCAGTCGAAGATGTGCTGCTCGGTGCTGGCGGCCCTGTTGATGGCCATGTGCGACTCCCTCGGATGCTCGTTCTTGTCGTGGCGATGCGGCTGGTGCCGCCTTGCCATGGATCATAGGGCGTGGATGGCGTGGCTTCAGGCTGTGGTCACCGCCAGCACTTCCTCCAGCGAGGTCACGCCC
Source organism: Comamonas sp. (assembly GCA_047606565.1). Taxonomy (GTDB): domain Bacteria; phylum Pseudomonadota; class Gammaproteobacteria; order Burkholderiales; family Burkholderiaceae_C; genus Comamonas_F. Next base: position 14,910 of record JASGEH010000023.1, on the reverse strand, counting down.
TGGCGCACCTTGTGCAGGCCGGCGCTGCGCAGCGAGGCCACACCTTCGCGCTCGGCCTGCTCGGCGAGGTCCAGCGTGCTGCCGTTGTGCAGGATGATGCGCTGGATGTCCTCGCTGATCGGCATCACCTGGTAGATGCCGACGCGGCCCTTGTAGCCGTTGTTGCAGGCCGCGCAGCCGACCGCGCGGTAAGGCGTCCAACTGCCGTCGAGCTGCGCGGGCTTGAAGCCGGCCGCCAGCAGGGCGGCCTCCGGGGTCGGGTTGGGCTGGCGGCACTGTGCGCACAGGCGGCGCACCAGCCGCTGGGCGGTGATGAGGGCCACGCTGGCGGCGATGTGGAAGGGCGCGATGCCCATGTTGAGCAGCCGCGTGACGGTGCTGGGCGCGTCGTTGGTGTGCAGCGTACTGAGCACCAGGTGGCCGGTCTGCGCGGCTTTCAGGGCGATGTCGGCGGTTTCCAGGTCGCGGATTTCGCCGACCATGATGACGTCCGGGTCCTGCCGCAGAAAGGCCCTGAGCGCGCTGGCGAAATCGAGGCCGGCCTTGTCGTTGACGTTGACCTGGTTGACGCCGGGCATGTTGATCTCGGACGGGTCCTCGACCGTGCAGATGTTGGTGCCGGGCTGGTTGAGCAGGTTCAGGCAGGTGTAGAGCGAGACCGTCTTGCCCGAGCCGGTCGGCCCGGTCACCAGCACCATGCCATGGGGACGCGCGATGGCTTCGAGGATGCGCTGCTTGTCCTGCTCTTCGTAGCCCAGCGCGTCGATGCCGAGCCGGGCGCTGTTGGGGTCGAGGATGCGGATCACGACCTTCTCGCCGAACAGCGTGGGCAGAGAGCTGACGCGGAAGTCGATGACGCGCTCGGCGGTCACGCGCAGCTTCATGCGGCCGTCCTGCGGCAGGCGCTTTTCGGCGATGTCCATGCGCGCGAGGACCTTGATGCGCGAGGCCAGCCTGTCCTTGATGGCCACCGGCGCGGCCATCACTTCGCGCAGCTCGCCGTCGATGCGAAAGCGCACGCGCAGGCTGTGCTCGTAGGGCTCGAAGTGCAGGTCGGAGGCGCGCATGTTGATGGCGTCGATCAGCATCTTGTGCAGGAACTTCACCACGGGCGTGTCGTCCGCCTTGGCGGCGAACTGCGGCTCGCTGAAGTGTTCGGTGGGCGTGTCGGATTCGAGCGAGGCGGCATCGAACTCGAAGTCGTCCTGCACCAGCTTGTCGAGGGTCTCGGCGCTGGGGGCGAACCGGGTCTGCAGCGCGCGCGCGAGCTTGTCGTGCTCGACCACGATCCAGTCGACGTTGAGCTGGGTGGCGAACTGGATCTTCTGCGCGGCCTCCTTGTGGGTCGGGTCGGCCGTGGCCACCTGCAGGCGGTTCTGGCGCCGCGCCAGCGGCAGGATCTGGTAGGCCTGGCAGAGCTTGGGGTCGAGCAGGTTGGCGGGCAGTCGCGCCAGCGGCACGGCCTCCAGGTCGAGCAGCGGCGCGCCGCAGGCGCGCGAGACGGTCTGCGCGACCTCGTAGGCCGACAGCAGCTGCATCTTCATGAGCTGCTGGAGAAAGCCATGGCCGGCGGCCTGGGCGCGGCCGGTGATGTCCTCGATCTGGTTTTGCTGCAGCTTGCCGGCAAACACCAGCATGCGCCCGAGTTCGCTGAGCGGGGCCGGGGCGGATGGTGGACGGGAAGGGCGTGCGGACATGCGGCGTGCTCGAGGTCAGGGCCTCGAAGCGAGACCGTGGAGGGCGTGTCGGCGCATGTTATCGCGCACGGCGAGGGCGGCATGCCAGGGCAGCCAAAAACGAAAGGCCGGGAACCCCTCGGTTCCCGGCCTTCTTTGATCGATGACTTTTACAGCCCCGCAGCGGCGCGCAGCGCGGCGGCGCGGTCCGTGCGTTCCCAGGTGAACTCGGGCTCCTCGCGGCCGAAGTGGCCGTAGGCGGCGGTCTTCTCGTAGATCGGGCGGCGCAGGTCCAGCATCTGGATGATGCCCTTGGGCCGCAGGTCGAACAGGTCGTTGACCAGCGCGGCGATGCGGTCGTCCGGGATCACGCCGGTGCCTTCGGTGTAGACCGTGATGTTGATCGGGCGTGCCACGCCGATGGCGTAGGAGACCTGGATCTGGCACTGGCGCGCCAGGCCGGCGGCGACGATGTTCTTGGCCACGTAGCGCGCGGCGTAGGCGGCCGAGCGGTCGACCTTGGTCGGGTCCTTGCCGCTGAAGGCGCCGCCGCCGTGCGGGCAGGCGCCGCCGTAGGTGTCGACGATGATCTTGCGGCCGGTCAGGCCGGCGTCGCCCTGCGGGCCGCCGATGACGAAGCGCCCGGTCGGGTTGATCAGGTAGCGCGTGTTCTGCAGCCATTCCTGGGGCAGCACGGGCTTGATGATTTCCTCGATGCAGGCCTCGATGAAGCTGGGCTTCATCTTGTTGGCGCTCTCGGACTGGTCGGGGTGATGCTGGGTGGACAGCACGATGGTGTCGATGCTGTGCGGCTTGCCGTCGACGTAGCGCAGCGTGACCTGGCTCTTGGCATCGGGGCGCAGAAAGGGCAGGCGGCCGTCCTTGCGCAGTTGCGACTGGCGCTCGACGATGCGGTGCGCGTAGTAGATGGGGGCGGGCATCAGCTCGGGCGTCTCGTCGCAGGCGTAGCCGAACATCAGGCCCTGGTCGCCGGCGCCGGTGTCGAGTTCGTCGTCGAAGGCGGCGTCCACGCCCTGCTTGATGTCCTGGCTCTGCTTGTCGTAGGCCACCAGCACGGCGCAGCCCTTGTAGTCGATGCCGTAGTCGGTGTTGTCGTAGCCGATGCGCTTGATGGTGTCGCGCGCGACCTGGATGTAGTCGACGTTGGCGCCTGTCGTGATTTCGCCAGCCAGCACCACCAGGCCGGTGTTGCACAGCGTCTCGGCGGCCACGCGGCTGCTGGGGTCCTGCCGGTAGATGGCGTCGAGGATGGCGTCGGAGATCTGATCTGCGACTTTGTCGGGGTGGCCTTCGGATACGGATTCCGAAGTGAAGAGGAAATCGCTCGCCATTGAATAAACTCCTAGTCTTTTGAGGCCTGGCGTTGGCCGTTTTGCTGGGAGCATCGGGCGAACGCTTTAGCGGTGTTGGTTTAACGTCGCCCCGCAAGTTGCTCAGGTTAACTCGGCGACAGCGCCAATTTTAACGGCTCCGTTCCCTTTTCGTTTCCGTGCATTGATGAATACCCTTTTTGCCGTGTTGTCGCGTCTGCCGCTGTTCGTGCTGCATGCGCTGGGGGGCCTGTGTGGCTGGATCACGCTGGCGGCTTCGCCCAAGTACCGCCAGCAGTTCGTGGGCAATGCGCGCCAGGCCGGCTATGGCTTCGCCCGGGTCGCGGGCGCCGTCGGGCAGGCTGGCGGCATGCTGCTGGAATTGCCCCGGCTGTGGCGCGGGCGGCCGGTGCGGGTGCGCTGGCAGGGCGCCGAGCGGATCGAGCAGGCGCACCGCGAGGGCGCCGGCATCCTGTTCCTGACGCCGCACCTGGGCTGCTTCGAGATCACCGCGCAGGCCTACGGCCGGCGCTTTGCCGCGCGCCACGGCCCGATCACCGTGCTCTACCGGCCCTCGCGCAAGGCGTGGCTGCGCGAGCTGGTGGACAAGGCCCGCCAGCGCCCGGGCGAGCTGGAGGCGGTGCCGACCACGCTGGCGGGCGTCAAGCTACTCATCAAGGCCCTGAAGAAGGGCGAGGCCGTGGGCCTGCTGCCCGACCAGGTGCCGCCCGAAGGCATGGGCGTGTGGCAGCCCTTCTTCGGCCGCGACGCCTACACCATGACGTTGTCGGCGCGCCTGGCGCAGGTGGAGGGCACGCGCGTGCTGCTGGCCTGGGGCGAGCGGCTGTCGTGGGGACGCGGCTTTTGCGTGCACGTGACAGCGCTGGACGAGGTGCTGGGCGGCGAGCCGCTCGACGCCGACATCGGGCGCGCCGCCGGCCAGATCAACCGCGCCATGGAAGCGCTGATCCGCCGCCAGCCCGGCCAGTACCTGTGGGGCTACGAGCGCTACAAGAAGCCGCGCCGACTGTGATGCGCCGGCCTTTCCTGCTCCCGCTGGGCGAGCGCCCCGGATGGCGGCGGCACAATACGCCTTTCTTTTTCTGACCGCGCATGACCACTCGCCTGCTGATCGTCTTTCTTCGTGTCCTTGGCTGGTTGCCGCTGTCGTGGGTGCGCGCCTTCGGCTGGCTGGTCGGGCGCGTGCTGTTCCTGTTCCTGGCCAAGCGCCGCCACGTCGTGCGCACCAACCTGCGCGTTTCCTTCCCCGAGAAACCAGAGGCCGAGCGCGAGGCGCTGGCCCGCGACGTGTTCGTGAAGTTCTGCCAGTCCTCGCTCGACCGCGGCTGGCTCTGGCATGCCTCGCCGCGCAAGCTGGAAAAGCGGCTCAAGTTCTCGGGCGACGTGCAGGCGCTGCAGGGCCAGACGCCGACCATCGCCTTCTGCCCGCACTTCTTCGGGCTGGATGCGGGCGCGGTGGCGCTGTCGCTGTGGGTCCCGCGCGACTACATCACCATCTACGCGCGCCAGCTCGACCCGGTGGCCGACGAATGGATCAAGGCCGGGCGGCTGCGTTTTGGCAGCGTCAAGCTGCTGGCGCGCGATGAAGGCGTCAAGCCCATCGTCAGCCTGCTGCGCCAGGGCGGCTTCCTCTACCTGCTGCCGGACATGGACTTCGGCCCCAGCGAATCGCTGTTCGTGCCCTTCTTCGGCGTGCCGACGGCGACCGTGCCCTCGCTCTCGCGTTTTTCCCGGCTGGGCCGCGCGCAGGTGCTGACGCTGATCGCGCGCCTCACGCCGACCGGCTACGACATCAACATCTCGCCGGTGTGGCCCGACTTTCCCAGCGACGACGCCGAGGCCGACACCACGCGCATGAACGCCGCGCTCGAAGCCGAGATCCGGCAGTCGCCCTCGCAGTACTACTGGGTGCACAAGCGCTTCAAGACGCGGCCGCCGGGCGACGCCGGCTTTTACTGACCGGCGGCATCGGCAGCGGCCGCTACAGCTCGCCGTAGCTGTGTAGCCCGCTCAGGAACAGGTTGACGCCCATGAAGGCGAAGGCCGTGACCGCCAGCCCGATCAACGCCCACCAGGCCGATGCCCTGCCGTCCAGGCCGCGCGCCAGCCGCATGTGCAGCCAGGCGGCGTAGTTGAGCCAGACGATCAGCGCCCAGGTTTCCTTGGGGTCCCAGCTCCAGTAGCCGCCCCAGGCCTCGGCCGCCCACAGCGCGCCGAGGATGGTGGCGACCGTGAAGAAGGCGAAGCCCAGCGCGATCGCCTGGTGCATGGCGTCGTCGAGCAGTTCGGCCGGCGGCAGCGCGCGCGCCAGCCAGCCGCCGGGCCAGCGCTGGCGCACCAGGTAGGCCGCCGCCACCATGGCGGCCAGCGCGAAGGCGCCGTAGCCGATGAAGTTGGCCGGCACGTGCAGCTTCATCCACCAACTGTCGAGAGCCGGCACCAGCGGCTGGATCTCCTGGGCCTGGCGCGCCGCCGCGTACCACAGCAAAAAGGCCACCGCCGCGCTCACCACCAGCATGCAGAAGGCGCCAATCGCCCGCGCCGCGCCCGAATGCGTGCCGTAGCGCGCGCCGTAGTAGAGCTGCAGCAGCGTGGTCAGCCAGCAAAACAGCACGAAGACTTCGTAGAGGTTGCTGATCGGGATGTAGCCGATGCCCGGGCCCAGCAGGTGGCTTTCGTGCCAGCGCACCAGCGTGCCGGTGATCGCCAGCGCCACGCCCCACCACGCCAGCGCACGGCCCAGGCGCTCGGCCTGCGCGCCCAGGCGTGCCGAGCGCGGGTGGGCCAGCAGCGCCAGCCAGTAGCACGCCGTGCTCAGCACCAGCAACAGCGCCATCCACAGGACGGCCGAGGTGCTGGCGAGTAGGTAGCGCAAGAGACCCACCGTCTCGGCCCGCGCCAGGTCGCCCTGGTAGAGCCCGATCGCCAGCCCCGCCAGCGCCGCGCAGGCCACGGCCAGCAGGCGGATGGGGCGCCAGAACCAGCCCCAGCCGACCAGCGCGGGCGCAGCGGCGGCCAGGATGGCGCGCTCGTAGCCGCTCATGGCCACGGCCTGCCAGGCCCAGGCCGCGCCGGCCAGCACGGCCAGCGCGAACAGCCCGTCGGCCCGTGAGCGCTGGCGCAGAAATAAGGATGCGGCGGAGCGCGTGGGTGCCGGGCCGTGCCGGTCAGGCGGGGTGGACGTGTTCATGGGTGGGCGTCGATCGGGGTGGGCGCGGCGGTGCCGGGGCCGAGTAGCGCGTGGCACAGGCGCTCGAACTCGTGCTGGGCGTGCAGGCCGCGCCGGTTGCTGCGGTAGACGAGCCGGGCGGGCGTGGCGGGTTGAGTATCGGGTGGCGTGTCGGGTGATGGGGCGGGCCCCTGCGGGGCATCGGCCAGCCACAGCCACAGGCGGCGGTCGTGCACGTAGAGCATGGCGAACAGGCCTAGCACCAGCAGCAGGCAGCCGAGGTAGACCCAGGGCTGACCGGGCGCGCGGCTGACCTGGAAGACGCTGGCCTGGACGGGTTCGAAAGCCACCACGTCCAGCAGCACCGGCGCCGGGTACAGGCGGGCGTCGTTGAGGGCCAGCACCGCCATGCGCAGGTAGGTGTCGATGGGCGGCGCGGACGCCGTCCCGGCCGCTGGCCAGGCCGTGGCCGGCAGGCCCTGCGCCTGGCGCGCGGCCTGCAGCAGTTGCAGCAGCGTGCCGTCGAGCACCTGGAGCAGCAGGCGTGTGGCCTGCGCGCGTTGGTCTGGCGGAACCTGGGTTTCCAGGAAGGCGGAGAGCGCTTGCAGGCCCGGCAGCGCCGGCGTGGCTGTGCCCGCATGGGCGCTCGCAGGTGCGGTATCGCCGGCAAACAGTGCGAGCACGCGCGTGGCCGAGGCGCGCAGCGCGGCGGTGGTGGCGACATGCGCGGCCTCGCGGGAGGCATCTCGGTCGGCCCCGGCCAGCGCTTCGGGCGTGGCGCCGCCGCTGGCGGATGTCGCCGCAACCGTGTTCCGGGCATAGCGGTCGACGGCCTGCTGGCGCAGGTTTGCATCGGTCAGCGCGGCCTTGAGGCGCCAGAAATCGGCCTGGCCGCCCTGGCCGTCCAGGTCCGACGGGATACGCCAGTAGGCGATGTCGGTGGCAGCGGCGCCCGCTGCCCGCACGCCGTAAAGGTGCATCGGCCAGCCGTCGCCGGTGTCCACCGGCTGCAGGTAGTTGACGTATTCGGTGGCCTGGCCGGCGGCGTCGCGCAGCCGGTAGGCGATGCGGGGGCCGAGGTTGAGAAAGCGCCGTGCTGCATCGGGCCGCGCGGCCGGGCCCAGGCCGAAGGCGTTTTCGGGCGTGGCCGGTTGGGGCAGCATCTGCGGGATTGGCCGCGCGGGTTCGACGTTCATCAGGCGCAGCTCGGTCGGCTCCAGCGTCCAGCCGGCGTCCAGCCAGGGCAGGGCCAGCGGCGCGCTGGCGCCCACGGTGGCCGCGATGTCCGCCTCGCCCGCCTCACCCGCCGCGCCCGAGACCGGCCGCGCACGCAGCCGCAGGCGCGAGCCGCCGTCCTCGAAGCTCGACTGGTAGATGCGCACGCCCTTGAACTCGGCCGGGTGGTTGACTTCGATGCGCGCCGGCCGGCTGGCGCCGCCGTCGGTGTCGTGCAGCACCACCTCGCTGACGAAGCGCCGGGGCATGCCGGTGGGGTAGTAGTCGATGGTGAAGCGCCGTAGCTCGATCGAGAATGGCAGCTCCTGCAGCACCACGCCGTCGCCCTGCGCGATCAGCGCCGTGCGGGCCTGCGTGCCCTCGGCCACGGCGATGCTGGCGCGGTAGGCCGGCGTCGCCGCGCCGAGCCGGTGGCGTGCCGGCACGTCGGCGATCAGGCCCTCGCCCAGGAAGGGCGTTACCCCCTGGCGCCACATCGACAGGCGCAGCGCCAGGTCGCCGTCGGCCACCGCGCCCAGGCAGATCAGCACGATGGCCGCGTGCGTGGCGACATAGCCCAGCTTGCGGGCACCGCCTTTCTGCGCGGCCAGCAGGATGCCGCTGGCGCCCGCGTGCCGGTGCGCATGCAGCGCGCCGCGCCAGCCTTGCCGCGCGAGCTGGTGCAGGGCGGCCTCGGCCAGCGCCCGGGGCGGGCCCGGCAGCCGGGCTTGGCCGTGCAGGCCGGCCGGCAGGCACAGCGGGGAGCGGCTGGCCTGGTGGTCGCGCCAATCGGCCAGCAGCCGGGGCGCGGTGCGCCAGAGGCACAGGCTGGTGCTGGCCACCAGCACCGCCAGCATGGCGAGGAAGCCACGGGCGGCGTAGACGTGGTCGAGACCGGCCAGGGTGAAGACCTCGGCCCAGAACGGGCCGAACTGTTCCACATAGGCGTTGGCCGGCTGGCCCTGGGGCAGCACGGTGCCGATGGTCGCCGCCAGGCAGATGGCCACCAGCAGCGCCACAGCGAAGCGCATCGACGACAGCAACTCGGCCAGCGTGCCGGCAAGCTCCCCAGGGGGAGCGTGCTGAGGCGAGGCGCTGGCGGCGCGGGGCGGTGGGGAGGTCACGGGGCGGGGGCAGCCATCGCGGCGGTGGTCTTCGAGTGGGGTCGGGGGGAGGGGGCTGGGGGATCGCAGGCCCGGAAAGGGGCGAGTCTGCCACGGTGTGCCCTCGCGCGTGCGAGCGGCAAAAGGTCTGCCAACTAAAATGGCCGCTTGCAAAGGCATTCATGACATCCAAGAACCCCTCCACGCCTGCCGCCGCCAGCGGCCACGGCAAGCCGCATCTCTACGCCAAGGCCCAGCACGACCCCGAGAAGGTCGCGGCCATGGGCTGGATGCACACGGCGCGCTTTCTCACCACGGCGCCGCAGCTCGAATGGCTGCCGACGCACGCGCATCCGGAAATCGCCTTCGTGGGGCGCTCCAACGCGGGCAAGTCCACCGCCATCAACACCCTCACGCAGCAAAACCGGCTGGCCTTCGCCTCCAAGAAGCCGGGGCGCACGCAGCACATCAACCTGTTCTCGCTGGGCAAGCAGGGCGCGACCGACGCCGTGCTGGCCGACTTGCCGGGCTACGGCTACGCCGCCGTGCCCAAGGAGGCCAAGATCCGCTGGCAGCGCGTGATGGCGAACTACCTCATGTCGCGCCCCAACCTGATGGGCGTGGTGCTGATGTGCGACCCGCGCCTGGGCCTGACGGAGCTCGACGAGCTGCTGCTCGAAGCCATCCGCCCGCGCGTCGAGGAAGGGCTCAAATTCCTCATCCTGCTGACCAAGAGCGACAAGCTGACGCGGGCCGAGGCCACCAAGGCCTTGTCGATTGCCAGGCTGCAGGCCGGCGGCGGCGAGGCGCGCCTGTTCTCGGCCATGAAGAAGCAAGGCGTGGATGAGGCCGCGCTGCTGCTGTCGCAGTGGGTGCAGCAGTGGCATGCCGAGCGGCCCGCGCCGCAGCCCGAGGCCCTCGAAGACGCGCCGGCAGGCGAGGGCGTCGATGGCGGCACGCTGCCTCAGCCGCCGCAGGCCGACGACATCAAGGCCTGAGCAGCGCCAGCTCCGCCTCGCCCAGCCAGCGCCATTGGCCCGGTGCCAGGTCGTCGGGCAGCGCCAGGCCGCCGATGCACGAGCGGTGCAGGCCCTCGACGCGGTTGCCCACGGCCGCCAGCATGCGCTTGACCTGGTGGTATTTGCCCTGCGTGAGGGTCAGTCGTAGGTGCGTGTCCGCGACGATCTCACAGGCTGCCGCGGCCACCGGTTTGGGGTCGTCGTCCAGCACCACGCCGGCCAGCAGCCGTTGCACCTGGCGTTCGTCGAGCGGGTGTTTGGTGCTCACCTCGTAGACCTTGGGCAGGTGCTTCTTGGGCGAACTCATGCGGTGGATGAACTGGCCGTCGTCGCTCAGAAGCAACAGGCCGGTGGTGTCCTGGTCGAGCCGGCCGACCGCCTGCACGCCCTGGACCGCGCCCTTGGCCGGGCGCTGGCGCAGCGGCGCCGGCAGCAGCGTGTAGATGCTGGGCCAGGCCGAGGGCTTTTGCGAGCACTCGGTGCCAGCGGGCTTGTGCAGCATCACGTAGGCCTTCTCGTGGCAGGCCCATTCCACGCCCTGCACGCGCAGCCGCAGCCCGGTGGGGTCGAGGTCGAGCGTGGAGTCGCGTGTGGACACGAAGCCGGTGCCGTCGCGTTCGAGGTAATCGACGTGGCCTTGCTGGACCAGGCCGGAACAGACGCGGCGAATGCCGAAACCTTGCGAATACAGGATGTCTTGGAGCTGCATGGCGGGGATTGTCGCTGGCGCCACGACCGAGTGGCGGCTGGCGTGGCGGGAACGTTGGTGTCACTGAAACGCCAACGCCCCGGCGCGGCGTGGGCCGCGATCGGGGCGTTGGGCGGGAAGCGCGTGCCAGCACAGGCTGGCACGACCTCAAGGCAGGGGCTTAGCGCACCGGCTTGCGGGCGCGCTTTTGCGCGTCGCGCGGCACGAAGACCTTGCCGGCGGGCTTGGCCGGGCGGAAGCCTTCGGGACGCGGGGCGCCGTCGCGGCGCTCGCCGTAGCTGGGGCGGGCATCGCTGCGGGCATCGAAGCCTCGGCCGTCGCGTTGCGGGCGGGCGCCGCCTTCGCTGCCCCGGCTGTTGTAGCGGTCGTTGAAGCCGGTGCGGTTGGCGAAGTCGCCGCGTTCGCCGAAGCTGCGCGGGCGGCCGTAGCCGTCGCCGCCGTCCTGGCTGCCGTCACGGCCGCCATGGAAGTGGCCGCCGCCGAAGCCGCCACGCCCCTGGCTGGGACGGCCGCCGCCCTTGCCATGGCGCGGGCCGCCACGGCCGGGGCCGCCGCGGCCTTCGTCGGCCGCCGGGAAGCGCTGCTGCGGCTCCAGGCCGGGGATCTTGTCGGCCTTGAAGGGCTGCTTGCTGTAGCTCTCGATCTCGAAGATCTTGCGGCGGTCGCGGAACTCGGCGAAGGTCACGGCCAGGCCGTCGCGGCCGGCGCGGCCGGTGCGGCCGATGCGGTGGGTGTAGTCCTCGGCCTTCATCGGCAGGCCGAAGTTGAAGACGTGGGTGATGGTGGGCACGTCGATGCCGCGCGCAGCGACGTCGGTGGCCACCAGGATCTGCACCTGGCCGTTGCGCAGCGCCATCAGGCGGCGGTTGCGCAGGCCCTGGCTGAGGGCGCCGTGCAGCGCGACGGCGGAGAAGCCGTCTTGCTGCAGGTCGTTGGCCAGGCCGTCGCACTCGACTTGCGTGCTGGCGAAGACGATGGCCTGGTTGATGGACGCGTCACGCAGCCAGTGGTCGAGCAGCTTGCGCTTGTGCGCGGCGTTGTCGGCCCAGAACAGCTTTTGCTGGATGTTGGCGTGCTTTTCCTGCGGGCTGGTGATGGTGATGCGCTGCGGCTCGCGCATGACGCGGGCGGCGAGCTGCTGGATGCGCGGCGCGAAGGTGGCGCTGAACATCATGGTCTGCTGGCGCTCGGCGGTCAGGTCGTTGATCTCGGCCAGGTCTTCGGAGAAGCCCAGGTCGAGCATGCGGTCGGCTTCGTCGACCACCAGGAATTTCACCTGGTCGAGCTTGATCTGCATGGAGCGCTGCAGGTCGAGCAGGCGGCCCGGGGTGGCGACCACCAGGTTGGCGTTCTGCAGGCGCTGGATCTGCACCTGGTAGGGAATGCCGCCGACCACGTTGGCCACGCGCAGGCCGCGGCAGTGCTTGACCAGCTCGATGGCGTCGTGCGCCACCTGCTGGGCCAGCTCGCGCGTCGGGCACAGGATCAGCGCGCCCGGGGTGGGGGCGACCATGTTGCGGTTGTGCAGCGGGTTCTTGCGCTTGGGCTTCTTGGGCGGGGCTTCGCCGCGTTCGGCGGCCTCGGCGGCCAGGCGCTCGTATTCGGCCTTGGCCTGGGCTTCGGCCTCGGCTTGCAGCTGGATCAGGGTGTGCAGCACGGGCAGCAGGAAGGCGGCAGTCTTGCCGCTGCCGGTCTGGCTGGAGACCATCAGGTCGATGAAGCCCTGGGCTTCGTCGGCGGCGGGCAGGGCCTTCGGAATGGCCTGTTCCTGAACGGCGGTGGGCTGGGTGTAGCCGAGGTCGGCGACGGCCTGGATCAGCTCGGGCGCCAGGCCCAGCTTGACGAAGCCGTTGGGCAGGTCGGCGGCGGCATCGGCCACTTCGGTCGCTTCGGCAGCGTTTGCTGCTTCGGTTTCTTGGGCGGCAGTGGCCACGGGCAGGGCGGTTTCGAAGGCGGCGTCTTGGGACACGGCGAGGCCAGTGTCGACCAGGGCGTCTTCGGTTGCGGAATTGGCGTTGTTGATTTGTGCGTCAGTCATGTCGATCCATCCACGAGCGCGCAACGCTGGCGGACGATCATGCCGACCCATGCGGCGCGCAGGCCGAAGGGGCGGTCACGATGGCACGGGCGGCACATCACTCTTCGTTGTGGTCAAGAAAACATCAACCATCAAACGACACCCGTCTTGTGGGGCTGGCCGCGTCGCGTTGGAAACGCCACGAAAGGCCGGCTCAAGATTCGGGGGCTTTATTCGCGCCAGACCCGCCAGGGCTTCCGAAAAAACCGGAGAAAGCCGCAAAGGGAGCGCAAAGCCAAGTGTGTGAGGGGAGATGCAAGAATTGGCGGCCCGCGCAACGAAAACAAGTGTTGCCGGCAACCAAGCTCACTATTATCGCACGTTCTGAGGGTTTTGCCTAATCGTTTTTTCACGCGAGAACGCCGAGGCGCGCGCGACCTGCTCCGGGGTGGGGCGCGTGCCGGTGTACAGCGCGAATTGCTCGGCCGCCTGCAGGGCGATGACCTGCGCGCCGGTGATGACGGCCTTGCCCTCGTCGCCAGCTCGCGCGATCAGCGGCGTGCGGGCGGGCAGGGCCACCACGTCGAAGATGGCCCGGGCCTGGCGGATGATGGGCTTGGGCGTCAGGCCGCGACGCGCTTCTTGAGCACGCCCAGCGCCAGCGCCGTGACCACCGTGCCGGCCAGGATGGCGCCGGCATACAGGATCACGTGGTTGACGGCGTTCGGGATCGCCAGCACGAAGATGCCGCCGTGCGGCGCCTGCAGCGTCACGCCAGCCATCATCGACAGGCCGCCGGTGACCGCCGCGCCCAGCATGCAGGCCGGGATGACGCGCAGCGGGTCACGCGCCACGAAGGGGATCGCGCCCTCGGTGATGAAGGCCAGGCCCAGCACGGCGGCCGCCTTGGAGGCCTCGCGCTCCTCGTCGCCGAAGCGGCTGCGGAACACCCAGCAGGCCAGCGCGATGCCCAGCGGCGGCACCATGCCCGCGCCCATGGCGGCGGCCATCGGGGTGGCGACGCCGCTGGCGATGAGCGTGGTGGAGAACACGTAGGCGGCCTTGTTGACCGGGCCGCCCAGGTCGAAGGCCATCATCGCGCCCAGGATGACGCCGAGCAGCACCGCGCTGCTGGTCTGCATGCCCTTGAGCCAGCCGGTCAGCGCCTCCATGGCGAAGGCGACCGGCTTGCCGACGACGAAGAACATCAGCAGCCCGACGATGGCGGTGCCCAGCAGCGGCAGGATCAGCACCGGCTTGAGGCCGTCGAGCGTGCGCGGCAGCCGGATGCCCTTGTTGAGCGCCTGCACCGCGTAGCCGGCGATGAAGCCGGCCACGATGCCGCCGAGAAAGCCGGCGCCCAGCGTGTTGGCCAGCAGGCCGCCGACCATGCCGGGGGCGATGCCGGGGCGGTCGGCGATGGAGAAGGCGATGTAGCCGGCCAGCGCCGGCACCATCAGTGTGAAGGCGTGCTTGGCGCCGATCTGGAACAGCGTCCAGCCCAGCGTGCCCCGGTTGGCGTCGTCGTAGACGTAGATGCCGCCCAGTGCGAAGGCCAGCGCGATCAGCAGGCCGCCGGCGACCACGAAGGGCAGCATGAAGGACACGCCCGTCATCAGGTGCTTGTAAGGGCCGCTGCGCGAGCCCTGGCTGGGGGCCGGGGCGGCGCTGGCACCCGCTTCGGCAGCGCTGCTGCCGTTGGCGGTGTCGGCGCCCCAGGTCTGGGCCTGGGCGAAGGCGGTGTTGATGAGCGCGCCGGCGTCGCGGATAGCAGCCTTGGTGCCGGCGCTGTAGAGCGGCTTGCCGGCGAAGCGCGATTTCTCGACCTGGGTGTCGGCGGCGATCAGCACCAGGTCGGCGGCGGCGATGTCCTCGGGCGTGAGGGTGTTCTGCGCGCCGACCGAGCCCTGGGTCTCGACCTTGATCTGGTGGCCCAGCGCCAGCGCGCCCTGCTCCAGCGCCTCGGCGGCCATGAAGGTGTGCGCCACGCCGGTCGGGCAGGCGGTGATGGCGACGATGCGGCGGCTGCCGGCCACGGGCGCCGCCGCGGTCGCGGCAGGCGCGGGTGCGGGCACCGGGGCACCAGCCAGAGCCAGCGCCTGCGCTAATACGGCGCGGGCGTCGTCGAACACGGCCTGCGGGGCCACGGTGTGGGTGGGCAGGCCGGCGAGGGCGTTGGGTGCGTTGGAGGCGGCCGGGCCGTCGGTCACGCGCACGGCGGCGATGGCGTCGCGGCGGTCGTCGTCGGAGAAGTCGCCGTCGGCGAGCGCGCCTTGCACCTGCAGCACCAGGGTGTGTCCGAGCGCGTGGGCGGCCGCGCGTAGCGCCTCGCCCGCCATGAAATCGTGGGCCGGGCCGGTTTGGCTGGCGGCGATGGCCAGAATTTTTGCCATGAAAGGTGTCTCCGGATGAATCAGATGGGGGTGAGGGTGACTTGAGCGGCCAGGGCCTGCACGTCGGGCAGTGGCGGCAGCGTGGGGGCGATGCGCTGGATGCGGGCCGCCGCGCAGGCCATGCCGAAGACGGCGGCCTGCGGGAAGGGCTGGCCCTCGCGCAGCGCGGCGAGGGTGCCGCCCACCAGCGCGTCGCCGGCGCCCACGGTGGTGGCCACCGGCACGCGCGGCGGCCGCGCCAGCCAGCGGCCTTCGGG
>JASGEH010000022.1:0-3793 GCA_047606565.1 Comamonas sp. | reverse complement strand
GTAATGCGGCACCGGCTGCTTACCCTGCTGAGCCTGCTGCTGACAAACACGCTCAACTACTGGCTCTACGAGGCCGTGCCCAAGGGCTTCTTCCCGGCCCAGGACACCGGCATCCTGATGGGCGCCATCCGCGCCGACCAGACCACCTCCTACCACGCGCTGCAGCCCTACCTCATCGAAGCCGCGCGCAACATCGCCGCCGACCCGGACGTCGCCGCCGTCATGGCCTCGACCGGCGGCGGCCCGTTCGGTTCGCGCAACACGGCCGAGCTGTTCGTGCGGCTCAAGGACCTCAGCCAACGCCACGCCACCGCGCGGCAGATCGCCAACCGCCTGGGCACGGCCAACAGCCAGCACGCCGGCGTGCAGGTCTTCATGATGCCGGCCGAGGACTTGCGCATCGGCGGGCGCAGCGCCAACGCCAGCTACCAGTTCAGCCTGCAGGCCGATGACCTCGCCCTGCTGCGCGAGTGGACGCCGCGGGTGCAGGCCGCACTCGCGCGGCTGCCCGAACTCAGCAGCGTCGACAGCGATTCGCAAACCGGCGGCCAGGCGGTCACGCTCGAGATCGACCGCGCCGCCGCCAGCCGCTACGGCCTCAGCGTCGAGGACATCGACACCCTGCTCAACAACGCCTTCAGCCAGCGCTCGGTGGCCACGCTCTACCACACGCTCAACCAGTATTCCGTGGTCATGGGCGTGGCCCCCGAATACGCGCAGGACGACGCCGCGCTGCGCCACATCAAGCTGATCGCCAGCGACGGCAGCGCGGTGCCGCTGTCGGCCGTGGCGCGTTTCGCCACCGGCAACGCGCCGCTGTCGGTGGCGCACCAGGGCCAGTCGGCCACCAGCACCCTCGCCTTCAATCTGGCCGACGGGGTGACCCTGGAGCAGGCCAGCAAGGCGATCCGCCAGGCGCTGCGCCAGCTCAGCCTGCCCGACACCATCGCGGCCGGCTTCCAGGGCACGGCCAAGGCCTACGAGGCGCTGGCGCGCAGCATGCCGTGGCTGATCGCGGCGGCACTGATCGCCGTCTACATCGTGCTGGGCATGCTCTACGAGAGCTACATCCACCCGCTGACCATCCTCTCAACGCTGCCGTCGGCCGGCGTCGGCGCCCTGCTGCTGCTGCAGCTCACCGGCACCGAACTCAGCGTGATCGCGCTGATCGGGGTGATCCTGCTGATCGGCATCGTCAAGAAGAACGCCATCATGCTGGTCGACTTCGCGCTGGCCGCCGAGCGCACGCGCGGCCTGACGCCGCAGCAGGCCATCCTGGAGGCCTGCCGCATGCGCCTGCGCCCAATCCTGATGACCACGCTGGCCGCCTTCTTCGGCGCCCTGCCCATGGCCCTGGGCAGCGGCGGCGACGCCGACCTGCGCCGCCCGCTCGGGCTGGCGATCTGCGGCGGCCTGGCGCTGAGCCAGTTGCTGACGCTGTTCACCACACCCGTGGTCTACCTCTACCTCGACCGCGCCAGCCGCGCCGCGCGCCGCATCTGGCCTGCGCGCGTGCGCCCCGCCGCCACGCCCGACCTGCCCCGACCATGACCGAACGACTGTTGCCACCGCCCTTGCGTCCTGCCTTGCGCCAGACCTTGCGCCCCACATCCGCGCACCGCCCCGCCGCCGGTGGCGCACTGGCCGGCCTCGCGCTGGCCTGCGGCCTGCTGCTGGCCGGTTGCGCCGTCGGGCCCGACTACCAGCGCCCCGCCGCCGCCCAGCCCGCCGCCTTCAAGGAAGCCCAGGGCTGGAAGGCCGCCGCCCCGGCCGACGACGCGCCGCGCGGCGCCTGGTGGACGATCTACCAGGACCGCGTGCTCGACGGCCTGCTCGAGCAGGTCAGCCTGTCCAACCAGGACGTGGCCCAGTACCAGGCCAGCTACCGCCAGGCGCTGGCGCTGGTGCGCGGCTCGCAGGCCGACCTCTACCCCTCGCTGAGCGCCAGCCTCGACGCCAGCCGCAGCCGCTCGGCCAGCAGTAGCACCGGCTCCAGCGGCAGCACGTCGCGCAGCAGCATCGGCACGAGCGGCAGCGCCGCCCTCAGCGCCAGCTGGGAGCTCGACCTCTGGGGCAAGCTGCGCCGCACGGTCGAGGAAAACCGGGCCAGCGCCCAGGCCAGCGCGGCCGAACTCGCCTCGGCCACGCTGAGCGCCCAATCGACGCTGGCGCAGGACTATTTCCAGTTGCGGCTGCTCGACCAGCGCATCGCCCTCTACCAGGACACCCTCACGGCCTACCAGGGCTATCTGCGCGTCATCCAGAACAAATACGACGAGCAGATCGTCTCGCGCGCCGACCTGGCCCAGGCCCAGACCCAGCTCGACAGCGCGCGCGCCGCCGCGCTCGACCTGCAATGGCAGCGCGCCCAGTACGAGCACGCCATCGCGCTGCTGATCGGCCAGGCGCCGGCCGACTTCAGCCTGCCGGCCGACCCGCAATGGCGCGCTCACCTGCCGGACATCCCGGTCGGCCTGCCAACCCAGTTGCTGGAGCGGCGGCCAGACATCGCCGCCGCCGAACGCGAGATCGCCGCGGCCAATGCCGCCATCGGCGTGGCCCAGGCCGCCTACTTCCCCGACCTCACGCTCAGCGCCAGCGGCGGCGTCGAAAGCTCGTCGCTCGCCAAGCTGTTCTCGCTGCCCAACCGGGTCTGGTCCATCGGCCCCTCGCTGGCCGGCACCGTGCTCGACTTCGGCGCCACCCGCGCCAGCGTCGAACAGGCGCGCGCGGCCTACGACGCCAAGGTCGCGGCCTACCGCCAGAGCGTGCTGAGCGCACTCGGCGAAGTCGAGGACGACCTGGTGCAACTGCGCACGCTGGCGCCCGAGATCGAGGCCCAGGCGCGCGCCGCCGAATCGGCCCGCGTCTCGGCGCGGCTGACGCGCGACCAGTACGAGGCCGGGCTGATCGACTACCTCGACGTCGCCACCACCGAGGCCACGCGGCTGACCCAGCAGCAAAGCCTGCTGAGCCTGATGAGCACACAACTGGTCACCAGCGTGCAGCTGATCGCCGCGCTGGGCGGCGGCTGGCATGCCGGCGCCGATGAACAGGCGAAGAACTAGGGTGGCAATCGCGCGCTGAAGAAAGCGCTGAAGAAAGAAAAGCCCGGCCCCTCACGGGACCGGGCTTTTCTTCAACACCCGTGGGTGCCGGATTACTCGGCTTCCGCCGGTTCGGAGCGCGTGCGCTCCTTCTTGGGCAGCGGCTGGATGTCGAGCTGGACCTCGGGCGTGGGCTGCTGGCTTTCGTCGAGGTCCACCGTCAGGCGGCCGCCCTCGGTCAGGCGGCCGAACAGCAGTTCGTCGGCCAGCGCCTTGCGGATCAGGTCCTGGATCAGGCGCTGCATGGGGCGCGCGCCCATCAGCGGATCGAAGCCCTTCTTGGCCAGGTACTTGCGCAGGGTGTCGGTGAAGGTGACTTCCACCTTCTTCTCGGCCAGCTGGGTTTCGAGCTGCAGCAGGAACTTGTCGACCACGCGCAGGATGACCTGCTCGTCGAGCGGCTTGAAGCTGACGATGGCGTCGAGCCGGTTGCGGAACTCGGGCGTGAACAGGCGCTTGATGTCGGCCATCTCGTCGCCGGCGGCGCGCGGGTTGGTGAAGCCGATGGTCGCCTTGTTCATGGTCTCGGCGCCCGCGTTGGTGGTCATGATGATGATCACGTTGCGGAAGTCGGTCTTGCGCCCGTTGTTGTCAGTCAGCGTGCCGTGGTCCATCACCTGCAGCAGCACGTTGAAGATGTCCGGGTGGGCCTTCTCGATTTCGTCGAGCAGCAGCACGGCGTGCGG
>JASGEH010000021.1:0-21054 GCA_047606565.1 Comamonas sp. | reverse complement strand
GCGTTGGTCTTGTAGAGCATGCCGATGGCGCCGGCCGTGAGCAGGAAGTCGATCACGCCTTGCTCGCAGGCCTGGGGCACGAAGCGGGTGTAGTAGTGCAGCACCGCCGGCACCACGCCGGCCGCGCCGTTGGTGGGGGCCGTCACCACGCGCCCGCCGGCGGCGTTCTCCTCGTTGACGGCCATGGCGTAGGCGTTTACCCAGTCCATCGCGGCCAGGGGGTCGTTGCTGGCGCTGTCTTGCGACAGGCTGCGGTACAGCTCGGGGGCGCGGCGGCGCATGCGCAGCAGGCCGGGCAGCGTTGCGGCGGCCTGCGGGTTGTCGATGCCGAAGCCGCGTTGCACGCAGTCCTGCATCACCTGCCAGATGTGCAGCAGGCCGGCGCGCACCTGCGCCTCGGGCCGCCAGGTGCACTCGTTGGCCAGCACCAGCGCGGCGATCGACAGGCCGGTGCGGGCGGCATGGGCCATCAGCGCGTCGCCGGTGGAAAAGGGGTAGGGCAGCACCGCCTGGGTCGCGGGCGATGCGTCGGGCGCCGCCGCGCCGCCTTCGATGACGAAGCCGCCACCCACCGAGAAGTAATGCGCCTCGCGCAGCAGCGCGCCCTGGGCGTCGAAGGCGGCCAGCCGCATGGCGTTCGGGTGCTCGGGCAGGGCGCGCTCGCCCAGGAAGGCGATGTCGCGCTGCGGGTCGAAGTCGATGCGGTGCTGGCCCAGCAAAGACAGGGCGCGCGCGCGCCGCACCGTTGCCAGGCGAGGGGCCACGCTGGCGGGCACCACGGTGTCCGGCGCCTCGCCCAGCAGGCCCAGCAGCACGCCCTGGTCGGTGGCGTGGCCCCGGCCCGTGGCGCCGAGCGAGCCGAACAGCTCGACCTGCATCCGCGCCACGTCCGCCAGGCAGCCGCGCGCCTCCAGGCTGCGCGCGAACATCAGCGCCGCGCGCATCGGCCCGACGGTGTGCGAGCTCGATGGGCCGATGCCGATCTTGAAAATGTCGAAAACGGAAAGCATCGCCGCCTCCTGGTGATGGGGAGAGGAGACGGTCAGGGCAGGGGCAGTTGCTGCTGGGTCAGCTCGACCCAATAGGCCGCACCCAAGGGCAGGATGTTGTCGTTGAAGTCGTAGTAGGGGTTGTGCACGGGCGGGTTGTCCGGGCCTTCGCCCGCGCCGATGATGATGTAGGCCCCAGGGCGCTTTTGCAGCATGAAGGCGAAGTCCTCCGAGCCCATCGCGGGGGCCATGTCGGTGGTCACCTGCGCGGGGCCCACCAGCGCCGCCGCGGCGGCGACGGCCGCCTGGGTTTCGGCCGGGGTGTTGACCACGCCGGGATAGCCGCGCATGTAGTTCAGTTCCACCGTGGCGCCATGGGTCTGGCCCACGCCGGCGCAGATCTGCCGCATGGCGGCCTCGGTCTGGTTCTGGATGGCTGCGTCCAGCGTGCGCACGGTGCCGCGCAGCACCATCTGCTCGGGGATCACGTTCCAGGTGTCGCCGCCGTGGACTTGCGTCACGCTGACCACCGCCGACTGGGTGGCGCGGGTGCGGCGGCTGACGATGGTTTGCAGCGCCATCACGAGTTGCGCCGAGACCACCACCGGGTCGATGCCGGTTTCAGGCATCGCGCCGTGGCAGCCCTGGCCGGTGACGGTGATCTCGAAGGTGTCGAGAAACGCCGTCATCACGCCGGTGCGGATGGCGAACTGCCCGCGCGGGAGGCTGGGGAAGTTGTGCATGCCGTAGACCGCATCGGCCGGGAACAGATCGAACAGCCCCTCGTCGACCATCACGCGGCCGCCGCCCTCGTTTTCCTCGGCGGGCTGGAACACGAAGTGCACCGTGCCCTGGAAGGGCTTGTGGCGCGCGAGGTGGGCGGCGGCGCCCAGCAGCATGGCGGTGTGGCCGTCGTGGCCGCAACCGTGCATCTTGCCGGCGCACTGCGAGACGTGCGGCTTGTTCGCGCCCAGCTCCTGCATGTTCAGCGCGTCGAGGTCGGCGCGCAGCGCGATGGCGGGCCCGTCGCCGTTCTTCAGCGTCGCCACCACGCCGGTGCCGGCCAGGCCACGGTGCACCGGCAGGCCCATCAGCTGCAGCGCCTGCGCCACCACGTTGGCTGTGCGGTGCTCTTCGAAGGCGGTCTCCGGGTGGGCGTGGATGTCGCGCCGCCAGGCGACCATGCTCTGGCGGATGTCTTCGGCAATCTCGGTCTCACGGGACATGGCGGTGCTTTCGTCGTGGCAATCAAGGGGCGGGTTGCGCGGGGGGCATGCCCGCCCGGAACCCGGACCGCGACAGCAGCGGCGGTCACGGCGATGCCAGTATCTCCAGGACAAATGCTTGCATCAATGATCGGCATTTGGGATATTTGTTGCATTTAATGCAACACTTGAGGGAGCGCCGTTCGATGGCCCGGCGCTTTCCCCTTCTCTCTGGACGTGCAAGGACATGGACGACCGAATCGACACGCGCCGGGCGCGTTATTTCATGCAGGTGCTCGAGAGTGGGTCGGTGCGCGGCGCCGCCGACGTGCTGGGCATGGACCCTTCGGCTGTCAGCCGGGCCATCGCCACGCTGGAGCAGGGTTGCGGCACGCGCCTGCTCGAACGGCGCGGGCGCGGCGTGGCGCCGACCGACGCGGGGCAGTTGCTGGCCGCCTTTCTGCGCCGCCAGCACAGCCAGAAGCAGCATCTGCTGGCGCAGTTCGAGAGTATCCAGAAGGTGGAGCTGGGCCACATCGCCCTCATCGCCGGCGAGGGCTTCATCGACTGGCTGATGCGGCACAGCCTGCGCGACTTCATGGCCGCGTACCCCGGCATCACGGTCGATCTGGCGGTGGGCAGCACGGACGAGATCGTCCAGCAGGTGGTGGATGAGCGCGTCCATATCGGGCTGGTGTTCCAGCCGCCGCGCGACGAGCGCTTGCGCTCGCACTACCGCCACCCGATGCCGATCCAGGCGCTGGTGCTGGCGTCGCACCCGCTGGCACGGCTGGGCCGGCCCTTGCTGCTCAGCGATCTGCGGCCTTACCCGGGCGCCGTGCTGCATCGCGGTTTTGGCGTGCGCCAGCATGTGGAGGCGGCCGAACTGAGCGAAGGCGTGCGCCTGCGCCCGGCATTGACCACCACCTCCTTCAATGCCATTGCCCACTTCGTGGCCGCGGGCCTGGGCTATGCGTTGAACCCCACGGCCTCGCTGCCGGTTGCGCGCTCGAAGACTGCGGAGGTGGTGGCGTTGCCGATGCACAATGCGCTGCTGTCGCAGGGGCAGGCGGACATCGTCTCGCGCCACGGCCGCCTGCTGCCCAAGGCAGCGGCGACGCTGTTGCAGCGGATCATCGTGGACATGCAGCAGGCCGAGATTTTTTGAAGGAGAACGCCATGTGCGGCGCACAACTGAAACCCCTGCCGGCCGGCGTGCAGCGCGTGGCCGCCTGGCTGGCCGAGCGCGGCCACGATGGCGCGCCGGTGATGCTTGAGAACTCGGCCCGCACCGCGCAGGAAGCGGCCGAGACGCTGGGCGTGGCGGTGGGGCAGATCGCCAAGAGCATCATCTTCCGCCGCCTGCCCGACGATGCCGCCGTGCTGGTGGTGGCCTCGGGCGATCGCCGTGTCGACGAGCGCAAGGTGCAGGCGCTGGCCTGTGCCGAAGGCCAGTCGCTGGGCCGCGCCGACGCCGCCTTCGTGAAGGCCGCCACGGGCTTTTCGATCGGCGGCGTGGCGCCGGTGGCGCACGCCACGCCAGTGGTCACGCTGATCGACCGCGAACTGGGCCGCTTCGACGCCATCTGGGCCGCCGCCGGCCACCCGCACGCGGTGTTCACGCTGACGCTTGATACGCTCGCCGGCCTGACCGGCGCGCCGGTGGCCGACGTGGCGCAGCCGCCGGAGTCATCGGCGCGGGCTTGAGCCGGGCAAACCCTGTCCTGGGAGTTTCCCTGGGGGGATGAGGCCTTCAGGGCCGATTTCCACAGCGCGGAAATACCGCTCAGGGTTAGCGCGCGGAATGCATGCTGACGCTCGGTCAGCCGTTGGATTTGGCCCACCCGTCTCCCCATAATGCGGCGACGGTCGGGTGTTCCTGCCCGTCCGGCGATACCCATAAGGAGACAGACATGGCGACAGTTGCGGGAACGATTCCGAAACAGGCGCCGCGCCCCATGACGGCCGAGGAACGCAAGGTGATCTTCGCGTCCTCGCTGGGCACGGTGTTCGAGTGGTACGACTTCTACCTCTACGGCTCGCTGGCGGCCATCATCGCGGTGCAGTTCTTCTCGGGGCTGGATGCGACCTCGGCCTACATCTTCGCGCTGCTGGCCTTCGCCGCCGGCTTCCTGGTGCGGCCGTTTGGCGCGCTGGTGTTCGGCCGGCTGGGCGACATGATCGGGCGCAAGTACACCTTCCTGGTCACCATCCTGCTGATGGGGGCGTCGACCTTCATCGTCGGCATCCTGCCCAGCTACGCCAGCATCGGCATCACCGCGCCCATCGTCCTGATCGTGCTGCGCATGCTGCAGGGCCTGGCGCTGGGCGGCGAGTACGGCGGTGCTGCCACCTACGTGGCCGAGCACGCGCCGCACGGCCGGCGCGGCTTCTACACCGCGTGGATCCAGACCACGGCCACGCTGGGCCTGTTCCTCTCGCTCATCGTGATCCTGCTGGTGCGCCAGTTCACGGGCGCGGAATTCGAGAGCTGGGGCTGGCGCATTCCCTTCCTGCTCTCGATCGTGCTGCTGGCGGTGTCGGTGTGGATCCGCCTGACGCTCAGCGAGTCGCCCGCCTTCCAGAAGATGAAGGCCGAGGGCAAGACCTCCAAGGCGCCGCTCAAGGAGTCTTTCGGGCAATGGCGCAACCTGCGCATCGTCATCCTGGCGCTGCTGGGGCTGGCCGCCGGCCAGGGGGTGGTCTGGTACACGGGGCAGTTCTACGCGCTGTTCTTCATCACCAGCATCGCCAAGGTCGACGCCACCACCGCCAACGTGCTGATCGCCGTGGCGCTGCTGCTGGCCACGCCGTTCTTCGTGGTGTTCGGCGCGCTCTCCGACCGCATCGGCCGCAAGACCGTCATCCTGGCCGGTTGCCTGCTGGCCGCGCTGTCCTACTTCACCATTTTCCCGGCGCTGTTGGGCTACGCCAACCCGGCGCTCAAGAAGGCGCAGGAAACGGTGCGCGTGGTGGTCACGGCCGACCCGGCGCAGTGCAGCTTCCAGGGCAGCCCCATCGCCCGTGAAATCGACTTCACCAGCTCGTGCGACATCGCCAAGCGCGCCCTGGTCGCCAACTACGTGCCCTATGCCAAGGTCGACGGCCCGGCCGGCCAGCCCGCCACCATCCAGGTCGGCAGCCAGGTGCTGACGGCGGTGGAGGGCCGGCTCAACGACAGCCGCAACGCCTTCGCGCCCGACAGCCGCGCCGAGATCGACGCCTTCCGCAAGCAGGTCGCCGCCGCCGTGACGGCTGCCGGGCTGACCGTCAAGGCCGACACGGCCGCCATGAACACACCCATGGTGGTGCTGTTGCTGTTCTTCCTGGTGCTGCTGGTGACCATGGTCTACGGGCCGATCGCCGCCGCGCTGGTCGAACTGTTTCCCACGCGCATCCGCTACACCTCCATGTCGCTGCCGTATCACATCGGCAACGGCTGGTTCGGCGGCCTGCTGCCCACCACCGCCTTCGCCATGATCGCGGCCACGGGCGACCTCTACTTCGGGCTTTGGTATCCGGTGGTGGTGGCGCTCGGCACCTTCGTCATCGGCCTGTTCTTCCTGCGGGAAACCAAGGACGTGGATATCTTCGCCAACGATTGAGGAAAGGCGGAGGCGCCCGTCGCCTGGCGTCAGCCGTGGGGCCAGGCGTAGTCCATCTGCCGCGCGGTGGCCTGCGCGAGCGAGGCCCCGCACAGGCGCTCAACCAGGTACAGGCTCATGTCGATGCCGGCGGATATACCCGCGGAGGTGATGACCTGGCCTTGTTCCACCCAGCGCGGGCCGTCCACGACCTGCAGCGCGGGGAAGGCGGCGGCCAGATCCCGCTGGTCTTCCCAGTGCGTGGTGATGGGCCCCTGGGTGACGATGCCGGCCTGTGCCAGGATGAACGCCCCCGTGCAGACTGAGGCGACGCATTCAGCCGAGCGGGCGCAGTCGGCGACCCAGCGCAGTACATCGGGCTTGTCCCGTTCGGCGGTGACGACCCCACCGGGGATGACGAGGACGTCGATGGGCGGATGCTCGTGCAGCGCGTGATCAGGCGCGATGCGCAGTCCGGCTCGTGCGCGCACCGGCCCACGGCCGGGCGCCGTGGCAGCCACGGAAAACACGTGGAAGGGCGCGGCCAGGTCAGGGTGCAGCCGCTGGCTGACGCGGCTGGCAGTCGTGAAGACCTCGTAAGGGCCGGCGAAGTCCAGGGCCTCGACGTCCGGAAACAGGTAGATGCCAACGTGGCGGGTGGGTGTCATGGGGGCGTGGTGCTCGGCAAAGGGTGTCCGAGTGTGGCGGCGCGGTTGCGGCCCGCGCCGCGCGCTGGCGGACATATTCCGCACGGGATGGGGCAATTGCCGAGGATTCTGTGCATCCACCCAGTGACTCGCAGGGCTACACCGCCGTGTGCCGTGTGCCGTGTGCCGTGGGCGCGGAAGTGCAACCTCAAAAAACATCGACCTCGACATCCGCGCTGGCGAGCTCGCGGTGGTGAACAGGTCCTCAGTTGAGGTAGCCAGCCTGTTCGCCGCAGCGGTATTCGCGCGGCGACAGCCCGAACTGCTTGCGGAAGGCGCGGCTGAAGTGGGCGGCGTCGTTGAAGCCGCAGCCAAAGGCGATGTCGGTGATCGAGCGTGCCGCCGCCAGGCTGCCGCGCAGCTCCACGGCGGCGCGCTGCAGCCGCGCGCGCTGGATGTAGCGCGCGATGCTGTCGCCCGACTCCTCGAACAGGCGGTAGAGCTGGCGCACCGACACGCCAGTGCGCGCGGCGATGCGGGCGGGCGACAGCAGCGGGTCGGACAGCGACTGGTTGATCAGGCTGCGCGCCAGCGCCAGTTGGCCGCCTTCGATGCGGGCGCGGCTGGCGGGCGCCAGTGTGCCGGCGACGCTGTCGGCCAGGGTTGCGGAGGTTTCGGCGCCGGCGTTGCGGGCTTGCCGCATGGACTGCACCAGCAGGCAGACCAGTGCTTCCTGCATGGCGGCACCGTCGCCCGCGCCGACGCCGTGGCCGAGGTCGTCACTGGCGATCTGCTCGACCAGCAGGCGCATCAGCCGGCTGCTGGCGCCGAAGCGCCAGATCGGGCCGGGCTGGTCCATGTCGCCTTGCAGGTGGCGTGCGAGGAGGTCGCGGCTGAGGTGGACGGAGGCATGCTCCATCAGGCCCTGGGGAATGATCTCGCAGCCGCGCGCCGTGTCCAGCAGCGCCATGTCGCCGGGCAGCAGTTGCAGCGTGGCGTCGTTCTGCCGCAGCAGCGAATGGCCCTGCCGCTGCAGCACCAGGAAGCAGTGGCGACTGTCGATCTGCCCCAGTCCGGTTCTGGAAGCCGCCTTGCGGCAGCGGATCTGCCCTGCATTGGTGCGGATGCGCGTCAGTTCGAGGCCGTCGATGTCGCGGTGCTCGATGCTGCCGACGAACGGGGGCTGCTGCGGCGAGAGGCTGGCGTCGAACTGGCCGCAGGCGCGCCGCAGCAGGTCGTTCCAGCTCGCGAGATCGTGAGCCACGGGGGTGGGTTGGCGGGCCATGTTCTTCGCTCTTCACGGGAGGGCCGGCCGTTGCGGGGCTGGCCCGGGTGTGGTTGTTGTCGCGGGCGTTGCGAGGCGCCGCGTTTCTTGCCCGTGGTGCGTGCACATTCCGTGCCAAGCGAGGAGGAACGAAAGCGGACTAGGGAGTCTGGCGCACCACGGCAGCGATCCGGGCCAGGGCGCCCAGCAGGGCGGCGCGCTGGGCTGCGGCAAGGCGCACGTAGCGGCGCATGGCGGGCAGGCGGCTGACGACCTCGCTGGCGCCGATGTGGGTCAGCCTGACCTGCCAGCCGCCGGGCCGGGCGTGCAGCGCCAGGCCCACGAAGTCGAGCGGCATCAGGTGCGCCGCGAGTTCGCTGTCCTGGCGCAGTGCCTGCGGCAGGGGCGAGGCGGCCGGCAGGCCGTGGCTGCCGTAGGCCAGCCCGGTGCGGCGCAGCCAGCCGGTGTGGCGCACGTCGATGCGCGCGCCGGCGGCGGCAGACGTGGGCGCGTCCAGGTCGAGCATGAATTCGCACTGCACGAGGTGCATCAGGAAATGCGGCTCGACGCGCTCGCGCACCGCGATGTCCAGGCCGTGGGCGTGCAGCCGCAGGCCGGCTGGCGGGTCTTTGGCCGCTTCGCAGGGCAGACCGTCCAAGTCGTGGCGCAGGTGCGCCAGTGTCAGGCCGGGCCGGTAGCCGCGCACGCGGGGCGGGCGAGGGGCGGGCGCCACGCGGGGCGCGGCCAGAGGGGCGGCGGCCATCAGCGCACCATGCCGGTGGAGGTGGCGTGGGCCGCGCGGGGCTCGCCGACCTCGTGCGCGAACTCGTGCAGCAGCGCGTCTTCCACGCGCACCGGGCGGAAGGGATGGGTTTTTTGCACGAACACGGTCCAGACCAGGGCGTAGGCGGCCATCAGCCCCAGCATGAGGCCGAAGGGCGCGTAGATGTCGCTCGGGTGCATGCCGGGCGGGGTGATGAAGGCCATGCCCAGCAGCATGCCGGCGCTGGAGACGATCTGCGGCAGCGGGAACCAGGGCGACTTGTAGGCGCGCGGCAGGTCCGGCCGGGTGATGCGCAGCACCACCACCGACAGCGTGACCAGCAGGTAGGCGGTGCTCCAGGCGCAGACGGCGGCCAGCACCAGCGGCATGATGCGGTCGGCCGAGCCGCCCAGCCACCAGGCGTGCAGGCAGGGGATGGCGGCGGCCACGGCGATGCAGGCCAGCGGCGTCTTGAAGCGCGGGTGCAGGTAGGTGAAGACGCGCGGCAGCGCGCCGTCGACGGCCATGCCGTAGAGGATGCGCGGCACGCCGGCCATCAGCGTGTTGATGGTGGCGCAGCCGGCGAAGATGAAGCCGATACCCAGCCAGATCGGTCCCCATTCGCCCATCACCTGCAGGGCGAACTTGGGCAGCGCCATGGGTGTGTCGAGCAGGTGCACGCCGGCGGCGGCGTCGATCACCACGTTCTCGACCTGCCGTTTCATGGCCGCGCCGTAGAGAAACATGCAGCCGGCCACGCCCAGCAGGCCCAGGGCCATCGCGCGCGGCAACACCCAGGCGCTGCGGCGCAGCTCGGGCGCCAGCGGGGTGACGAACTCGCAGCCGACGAACATGAACATCGCCATGCCGATCAGCGACAGCACGGTCAGCGGGTCGCTGCCGACCAGCGAGGCGCCGAACCAACCGTCGAGCGTGACCGCCGGCGCCTGCAGCAGGCCGGCGATGCCGAAGACCATCAGCGTGGTCCACATGCCGAAGGTCAGCACCACCTCGGCCTTGCTGAAGAAGCTCACGCCCAGCGCGTTGAGCACGGCGAACACCAGCACCATGGCGATGCCGATCAGCCAGGCCCGGTCGCTCCAGGCCGAGACGTTGCCCAGGTGCTCGAAATTGGCCAGCGCCATCGATCCGGCCAGGATGGTTTCGGCGGTGCCGGCGAAGACGTGGACGATGAGGTAGGCGGCCAGCGTGCCGGTGATGGCCAGGAAGCGCCCCAGGCCGCAGGCGATGTAGTCGTAGACCGAGCCGTGCGTCGGCAGGATGGCGGCGGCCTCGGCGAAGGTGGTCGACTGCGCCAGCATCATGACCACGGCGATGACCATGGCCAGCGCGAACATGCCGCCGCCGATGCCAAAGCCCATGGTCGCCGTCAGGATCACGGGGCTGGCCATGATCAGGCCGACGGTGCTGGCCAGCGCGGTGGGAAAGCCCACCTGGCCCTGCTGGAGGTGTTGCTGGAGTCGGGCGTGGATGGCGGACATGGGCTCTCCCGAAGGACTGGTTGCGATGCGGTCAATGTGCAAGAGCCAGCCGCTGGCGTCTTGCCTTTGCCTGCCAGCTCTTGAGCGTGCCTGCCAGCCGCCCGAACGTGACGGCGTCCCGGCGTGCGCCCCCGCCATGCCTTGTCACGCAGGGACAAGAGTTGGCAGGCTGGTGCTAGATCGGCCGGGCCGGGCTGTTTCCTAATGGATGCGAAGCGGTGGCCTACCGCCAGGGCCGCCCGCAGCGACGGGTGGCGTGTCCCTCTCTGCAACCGAGGAAGCGAGCATGACGAACAACGACAAACTCCGGGCCGGCTTGCCGTGCGCACTGGCCTGCGTGGCCCTGCTGGGGAGCGCCGCGGCCGGCGCCGCCGGCACACCGGACCCGGGCGATTACGTGCCGGCGCCAGCCGGCACCTCGGTTCTGGCCCTCTATGCCCAGCAGCAAACGGCCGACGCGACCTATACCGATGGCGAAAAGACCGGCGACGGCCTGGGCTTGACGCTCAATGTCGGCGTGGCGCGCTTCATGCACTACTTCGAGGTGGCTGGCCGGCCGATGGACGTCGAGGTCATCCTGCCCTACGCGCGGCAGAGCATCACGTCGCTTGACGATCGCGTCTCCGGGCTGGGCAACCTGCAGATCGGCTCCACGCTGTGGACGCTGTCGGACGTCGAAAGCGGGCGCCACTGGGGCTGGGCGGCCTACCTGTCGCTGCCGACCGGGCAGGACAAGGCAAACGGGCTGCTGGTCAGCGAGGACCGCTATGCGCTGGATGTGGAGACCGGTTACATCCTGCCGCTGGGCGGGGCCTGGTCGCTCGACCTGATCGGCCAGACCGAGTTCTACACCCGCGACGACACCTCCGGCGTCAGCCGCCGCCCGCTGCTGCGTGCCTTCGCCCACCTGAGCTACCAGTGGTCGCCGGCGACGCGGCTGGCCGTGAGCGCGCGCCAGAGCTGGGGCGCGAGCGAGTCCCTGGACGGCGAGACCACGCTGGGCACCAAGAACGACACCAATCTGATGCTGACCTGGGCGCACCAATTCACCGACACCTTCCAGCTGCAACTGCAGTACGCGCAGGACGTGAAGGTGCGCAACGGCAACCCGGTGCGCGCCCTGCAGGCGCGCACGGTCTTCGCGTTCTGAACCGGTACGAACGAAACCATGCACGCCGACGAAACCCCTACCTACTACACCGCCACGCGCAAGTACGACCTGAGCTTTCCCTCGTTGGAGGGCGACATCGAGGCTGATGTCGTGATCATCGGCGGCGGCTTCTCGGGCATCCACACGGCGCTGGAGCTGGCCGAGAACGGCGTCACCAACACCGTCGTGCTGGAAGGCCGCCACCTGGGCTACGGCGGCACCGGGCGCAATGGCGGCCAGGTGATGGCTGGCATCGGCCACGACCTCGACGCCATCCGCAAGGACGTCGGCGAGGACGGCCTGAAAGCCATCTTCGCCCTGAGCGACATCGGCCCGCAGATCATGCGCGAGCGCATCGACCGCTACGGCATCGACGCCGACTTCCGCAGCGGCTACGGCTACCTGGCCTACAACGCGCGCCAGGCGCGCACGCTGCGGGCCTGGGAGCGCGAGTTCAAGTCGCTGGGCGCGCCGCACGAGATCCGCTACATGGAAGGCGCAGAGGTCCAGGGCCTGGTCGGCTCTGACGTCTATCACTCGGCGCTGCTGCACATGGGCGGCGGCCAGGTGCATTCGCTCAACCTGCTGCTGGGCGAGGCCAAGGCGGTCACCGAGGTCTACGGCGCGCGCATCTTCGAATACAGCCCGGCGCTGGAGGTGAGCTACGGCACGCGCGTGCGGGTGCGCACCGCCAAGGGCAGCGTGAGCGCGCAGAAGCTGGTGTGGGCGGTCGACGGCTTCAACAACCGCATCGAGCCCGAGCTGCACAAGAGCACCATCAACGTCTACGCCTTCAACTCGGTCACCGAGCCGCTGCCCGACGCGCTGATCCAGCGCATCAGCCCGATCCGCGGCGCCTACAGCGACATCCGGCCGGTCATCAACTACTACCGCATCACGCCCGACAACCGGCTGATGTTCGGCTCCTCGACCGCGCTGATCGAGCACATGCCGGGCGACCTCAAGGCCTGGAACCGCCAGCGCATGCTGGAAGTCTTTCCCTACCTGGACGAGGTGCGCATCGACCTTGCCTGGGGCGGACCCATGGCCGCCACGCTCAACCTGTTCCCGCAGATCGGCAGCCTGCCGGGCCAGCCCAACGTGTTCTACGTCCAGGGCTACTCGGGCTTCGGCGTCACGCCCAGCCAGATCATCTGCAAGATCCTGGCCGAAGGCATTCTGGGCGGCTCCGAGCGCTACCGCCTCATCAGCAGCATCGCGCGCGCACCCATCGCCGGCAAGGACCGCTACCGCGCCCTGCTGGTGAGCCTGGGCAAGCTCATGCACCAGACATCCGGCTACTGGCATGGACGCCGTTGAGATCCAGCCATCCTTCCCATCCCAGGAGAACCACACCATGAGCCTGACTGTACTCAAGCAGGGCATCACCACCGCCGAACTGGAGGCGTGGGGCAGTTTCAAGAACCTCGGCGCCGAGATCCTCGAAGGCGGCGATGTCCAGGCTTACGGCCGCATGACGCACGGCGCGCCGACCGACCCCATCGGCGCCGGCTACTTCGGCTCCTCCAAGGGCACGTACCGGCTGGTCTACCCCTTCAACGAACAGGCCACGCTGCTGCATGGCGAAGTCCGCATCACCGACGAGTCCACCGGGCTCAGCCAGGTCTTCAAGCCTGGTGATTCCTGGTTCGTCACCCGCGGAACCTCCACCCTGTGGGAGGTGCTGAGCGACGGCTACACCAAGCATTACCTGTCGTTCGCCTGAGCCTGAGCCGCGCACGGCCGGATGGGGATGAAACAGAACGTGTCTGTACATAAACCCAGTGACCCGTAGGGCTACACCGTCGCGTGCCGTGGGCGCGGCGGGGCCTCCCTAGAATGGCTGGCCTCACGAACGCAAAGGCCAACCTCATGACGCAGGGCTCCATCCGCATACGCGGCGCGCGGCAGCACAACCTCAAGAACATTGACCTCGACATCCGCACCGGTGAACTCACGGTGGTGACCGGGCCGTCGGGGTCGGGCAAGTCCAGCCTGGTGTTCGACACGCTGTACGCCGAGGGCCAGCGGCGCTACGTGGAAACCTTCTCGGCCTACGCGCGCCAGTTCCTCGACCGCATGGACAAGCCGGCGGTCGACCGCGTCGAGGGCGTGCCGCCGGCCATCGCCATCGACCAGACCAACCCGGTGCGGTCGTCGCGCTCCACCGTGGGCACGATGACCGAGCTCAACGACCACATCAAGCTGCTGTTCGCGCGCGCCGCGCAACTGTTCGACCGGCAGACCGCCGCCCCGGTGCGGCACGACACGCCGGCTTCGGTCTACCAGGCGCTGCAGCGGCGCGGCGCGGAGGCCGGCGATCCGAGGCTGGTGCTGACCTTTCCGGTGGAGCTGCCCGGCGGCACCTCGCCGGCGGAAATCGAACAATGGCTGTCGGCCAGCGGCTTCACGCGCGTGCAGGCGCAGCGCGAGGTGGCGACGCCCAGCGGGCCGCGTCAGCTTTTAGATGTGGTGGCCGACCGTTTTCGCATCGGCAGCGTCGAACAAGTGCGGGCGATGGAAGCCATCGAACTCGCGCTCAAGCGCGGCGGCGGCCGCCTCAACGTCTACGCGCTGCCGGCCAAGGAGGGGGGCGAGCCCGCGCTCTGGCGCTTTTCCAGCGGCCTGCATTGCCCCGAATCGGATCTGCGCTACGCCGATCCGGTGCCGTCGCTGTTCTCCTTCAACTCGGCGCAGGGCGCCTGTCCGGCCTGCCGGGGCTTCGGGCGCGTGATCGGCGTCGATTACGGGCTGGTCATCCCCAACGACCGGCTGACGCTGCGCGCGGGCGCCATCAAGACCTTCCAGACCCCGGCGTGGAAGGAGTGCCAGGACGATCTGCTGCGCTACGCCGAGGACGCCGGCATCCCGCGCGACACGCCGTGGGCGCGCCTGACCGAGGAGCAACAGCGCTGGGTGATCCAGGGCGCGCCCGGCTGGAAGGGCAACTGGAACAAGCAGTGGTACGGCGTCAAGCGCTTCTTCGAGTACCTGGAGAGCAAGACCTACAAGATGCACATCCGCGTGCTGCTGTCCAAGTACCGCAGCTACACGCCGTGCGAGACCTGCGGCGGCGCGCGCCTGCAGACCGAGGCGCTGCTGTGGCGCGTGGGCGGCCAGGCCGAGGCCGACGCGGTGCTCGACCCGGCGCGGCGCTTCTTGCCGCAGGGCGTGGCCTGGCGCCGCGAACAGCTCGCCGCGCTGCCCGGCCTGTGCGTGCACGACCTGATGCAACTGCCGCTGGCACGGCTGCGCGGCTTTTTCGACAGCCTGCGGCTTGATGCGCTGACCGACGCCGAGGCGCAGGCCGTGCGGCTGGTGCTCGACGAGATCCGCACCCGGCTGCGCTACCTGTGCGAGGTCGGCATCGGCTACCTGACGCTGGACCGCCAGAGCCGCACGCTCTCGGGCGGCGAGGTGCAGCGCATCAACCTGACCACGGCGTTGGGCACCTCGCTGGTCAACACCCTGTTCGTGCTCGACGAGCCCAGCATCGGCCTGCACCCGCGCGACATGAACCGCATCACCGAGGCCATGCGGCGCCTGCGCGACGCCGGCAACACGCTGGTGGTGGTCGAGCACGACCCGGCCGTGATGCTGGCGGCCGACCGCATGATCGACATGGGCCCCGGCCCCGGCGAGCGCGGCGGCCAGATCGTCTTCGACGGCACGCCCGAGGCGCTCAAGCGCGCCGACACGCTGACCGGCGCCTACCTGGGCGCGCGCAAGAGCGTGAGCATGGGCCTCAAGCGCATGGTCAGCGCCAGCACGCCGCGCCTGATCCTGGAAGGCGCGCGCGAGCACAACCTGCAGGACGTGAGCGTCGATTTCCCCTTGCAGCGGCTGGTGGTGGTGACCGGCGTGTCGGGCTCCGGCAAGTCCACGCTGATCCAGGACGTGCTGGCCCCGGCGCTGCTGCGCCACTTCGGCAAGCCGACCGACGCGCCCGGCGCGCACGGCCGCCTGCTGGGCGCCGACCACCTGGCCGACGTGGTCTACGTGGACCAGTCGCCCATTGGCAAGACCGCGCGCTCCAACCCGGTCAGCTACGTCGGCGCCTGGGACGGCGTGCGCGAGCTGTTCGCCGCCGCGCCGCTGGCCAAGGAACGCGGCTACACCGCCGCCAAGTTCAGCTTCAACAGCGGCGATGGGCGCTGCCCGACCTGCGGCGGCTCGGGCTTCGAGCACGTCGAGATGCAGTTCCTCTCCGACGTCTACCTGCGCTGCCCGGACTGCGACGGCCAGCGTTACCGGCCTGAGGTGCTGGAGGTGGCGATCGAGCGCGGCGGCCGCGTGCTCAACGTCGCCCAGGTGCTGAACCTGACGGTGAGCGAGGCCGCGCAGCTGTTCGCGCGCGACCCGGAGGTCATCCGCGGCCTGCAGCCCATTCTGGACGTGGGGCTGGAGTACGTGAAGCTCGGCCAGCCCGTGCCCACGCTGTCGGGCGGCGAGGCGCAGCGCCTCAAGCTCGCCGGCTTCCTGGCCGAAGCCGCCCGCAGCGGCAGTTTCAGCCGCCAGCCGGTGGCGCGCAAGGGCACGCTGTTCCTGTTCGACGAGCCGACCACGGGACTGCACTTCGACGACATCGCCAAGCTGATGCGCGCGCTGCGCCGGCTGCTGGAGGCCGGGCATTCGCTGATCGTCATCGAGCACAACCTCGACGTCATCCGCGCGGCCGACTGGCTGATCGACCTCGGCCCCGAGGGCGGCGAGGCCGGCGGCCAGGTGGTGGCCGAAGGCCCGCCCGAGGAGGTGCGCCGCCACGCCAGCTCGCACACCGCGCAGGCGCTGCGCGAGTACGACGTCGCGCTGGGCCTGGCCGGCGCGGCCACGGCCGTGAACGAGCGCGCGGCGCGCTATGACGTGGCCCCGGCCGAGGCCTCGGTGCCGCTCAACCAGGGCCGGCGCTCGCTGGTCGAGGCGATCCAGATCGTCAACGCGCGCGAGCACAACCTGAAGTCGCTGTCGGTCGATATTCCGCGCGGCAAGTTCACCGTGGTGACGGGGGTGTCGGGCTCGGGCAAGTCCACGCTGGCCTTCGACATCCTGTTCAACGAAGGCCAGCGCCGCTACCTCGAATCGCTCAACGCCTACGCGCGCTCCATCGTGCAGCCGGCCGGCCGGCCCGAGGTGGACGCGGTGCACGGCATCCCGCCCACCGTCGCCATCGAGCAGCGGCTGAGCCGGGGTGGGCGCAAGTCCACCGTCGGCACCACCACCGAGGTCTGGCACTTTCTGCGCCTGCTCTACGTCAAGCTCGGCACGCAGCACTGCGTGCACGACGGCGCCGTGGTGCAGCCGCAGACCGCCGACAGCATCGCCGCGCAATTGCTGCAGCGCTACAAGGGCCGGCACATCGGCCTGCTGGCGCCGCTGGTGGTCCACCGCAAGGGCGTCTACACCGAGCTGGCCGACTGGGCGCGGCCGCGCGGCTACACGCACCTGCGCGTGGACGGCGAATTCCTGCCGACCACGGGCTTTCCGCGCATCGACCGCTTCAAGGAACACACCATCGAGCTGCCGGTGGCCGACCTGGTGGTCTCGGCCGCCAGCGAGGCCGAACTGCGCCGCGCGCTGGCCCGCGCGCTGGAGCTGGGCAAGGGCGTGCTGCACGTGCTGGCGCCGCTCGACGGCCTGCGCGAGGCCATGGCCGGCGGCGGGCGCGGCTTGGGCATCGGCGCGGTCGAGGTGTTCTCGACCCAGCGCGCCTGCCCGGTCTGCAGCACCAGCTACCCCGAGCCCGACCCGCGCATGTTCTCCTACAACAGCAAGCACGGCTGGTGCCCGGACTGCGTGGGCACGGGCGTCAAGCTCAACAAGGACCAGCGCCGCGCCTTCGACGACTCGGTGCAGGACGACAAGGACCGCGGGCGCGAGCAAAGCTTCGCCGAACCCGAGGTGGAAGGCGTGGGCGAGGAGGCCTGCCCCGCCTGCCACGGCACGCGCCTGAACGCCACGGCGCGCGCGGTGCGCTTCCAGGACGCGCCCATCACCGACATCGCCGCCCGCTCGGTGGACGACGTGCAGGCCTGGGTCGACGGCCTGGCGCTGGAAAACCGCCTGAGCACGCGCGAGCAGGGCATCGCGCGCGACCTCATCCCCGAGATCGCGGGCCGGCTGGCCTTTCTGCGCGAAGTCGGCCTGGGCTACCTCACGCTCGACCGGGGCGCGCCCACGCTGTCGGGCGGCGAGGCCCAGCGCATCCGCCTGGCCGCGCAGCTCGGCAGCAACCTGCAGGGCGTGTGCTACGTGCTCGACGAGCCCACCATCGGCCTGCACGCGCGCGACAACCAGATCCTGCTGCGCGCGCTGCACACCCTCAGCGGCAAGGGCAACACGCTGGTGGTGGTCGAGCACGACGAGGACACCATCCGCCGCGCCGACCACGTCATCGACATCGGCCCCGGCGCCGGCAAGCGCGGCGGCCGCGTGGTGGCGCAGGGCACGGTGGCCGAGCTGATGGCGGATGCCGATTCGCTCACCGGCCGCTTCCTGGCGAACCCCATCCCGCACCCGCTGCACGCGCGGCGCGCCGTCGCCATGAAGGGCGAGGGCGCGGTGCAGTGGCTGTCGCTCCAGGGCGCGGCGCTGCACAACCTGCAGCAGGTCAACGTGCAGGTGCCGCTCAAGCGGCTGGTGGCCGTGACCGGCGTGTCGGGCTCGGGCAAGTCGACGCTGGCGCGCGACGTGCTGCTGGCCAATGTGCAGGCCGCCGTCGCCCAGCGCGCGACCAAGGCCGGGCGCGAGGCCGACGACGCCGGCAAGCGGCCCCAGTGGCTGGGCTGCGCGGGGCTCGACGGCTACCAGGCCATCGACCGCGTGCTCGAAGTCGACCAGACGCCGATCGGCAAGACACCGCGCTCCTGCCCGGCCACCTACATCGGCTTCTGGGACACCATCCGCAAGCTGTTCGCCGAGACGCTGGAGGCCAAGGCGCGCGGCTACGCGCCCGGCCGCTTCTCCTTCAACACCGGCGACGGCCGCTGCCCGGCCTGCGAGGGCGCGGGCGTGCGCACCATCGAGATGAGCTTCCTGCCCGACGTGAAGGTGCCGTGCGACGTTTGCCACGGCGCGCGCTTCAACGGCGAGACGCTGGCCGTCACCTGGCGCGGCAAGAGCATCGGCGACGTGCTGCAGATGGCGGTCGACGAGGCGGTCGACTTCTTCGCCAGCATGCCCGGCATCAGCCATCCGCTGCAGTTGCTCAAGGACGTCGGCCTGGGCTACCTGACGCTGGGCCAGCCCTCGCCCACGCTGTCGGGCGGCGAGGCGCAGCGCATCAAGCTGGTGACCGAACTCTCCAAGGTGCGCGACGACGTCACCCGGCGCGGCAACAAAGCCCCGCACACGCTGTACGTGCTCGACGAACCCACCGTCGGCCTGCACATGGCCGACGTGGAAAAGCTCATCCACGTCCTGCACCGCCTGGTTGATGGCGGCCACAGCGTGGTGGTGATCGAGCACGACCTCGACGTCATCGCCGAGGCCGACTGGATCATCGACCTCGGCCCCGACGGCGGCCGCCACGGCGGCCGCGTGGTGGCGGCCACCACGCCCGAGCGCGTGGCCGAGCTGGGCACGCACACCGGCGTGGCGCTGCGACCGGTGCTGGCGCGCACGGCGTGACGGTGCGTGGGTCGGGCGGTGGCGCCCCCTCGGGGGGCGTCGCGCGGCCCGGGCCGCGAGCACCGTCATGTCCCACATGCCGTTGGCGTCAATGCTTCGTCATAAAAAAAGCTTGAAATCGACGAGCCATCCCTTATTATTAGCACTCACGGGGGGCGAGTGCTAACAGCCGCGCCAGGCGCAGGCCGGCACATCGCCTCCCGGGCCAGTCTGAGACGCTGACTGGCCGGACACCTTCCGGCCGCCCGCGTTTTTTCTTGTCCGTCCAATCATTTGTTTGTAGCGCAAGCATTCAAGGAGCAACCATGAGCAGCCTTCGTCCCCTGCACGACCGCGTGATCGTCAAGCGTCTGGAAAACGAAACCAAGACCGCCTCCGGCATCTTCATTCCCGACAACGCGGCCGAAAAGCCCGATCAAGGTGAAGTCCTGGCCATCGGCCCCGGCAAGAAGAACGACAAGGGCGAATTCGTCGCCCTGGGCGTGAAGGTCGGCGACCGCGTCCTGTTCGGCAAGTACAGCGGCCAGACCGTCAAGGTCGATGGCGAGGAACTGCTGGTCATCAAGGAAGAAGAACTGTTCGCGGTGGTCGAGAAGTAATCCGCCCCGGCGATTCTTCCTTCCCAACCCTGAACACATCCAACTGAACTCATTTCTGGAGCAAATTCAAAATGGCAGCCAAACAAGTCGTATTCGGTGATGATGCACGCGCCAAGATCGTGCAAGGTGTCAACGTCCTGGCCAACGCGGTCAAGGTGACCCTGGGCCCCAAGGGCCGCAACGTGGTGCTCGAGCGCTCCTTCGGCGCCCCCACCGTGACCAAGGACGGCGTGTCCGTGGCCAAGGAAATCGAACTCAAGGACAAGCTGGAAAACATCGGTGCCCAGCTGGTCAAGGAAGTCGCTTCCAAGACCAACGACAACGCCGGTGACGGCACCACCACCGCCACCGTGCTGGCCCAGGCCATCGTCCGCGAAGGCTTCAAGTACGTGGCCGCCGGCTTCAACCCGACCGACCTCAAGCGCGGCATCGACAAGGCCGTGACCGCCGTCGTCGCCGAAGTCAAGAACATCGCCAAGCCCACCACGACTTCCAAGGAAATCGCCCAGGTCGGCTCGATCTCGGCCAACTCCGACGAAGACGTCGGCCAGATCATCGCCAACGCCATCGACAAGGTCGGCAAGGAAGGCGTCATCACCGTTGAAGACGGCAAGAGCCTGATCAACGAACTCGACGTCGTCGAAGGCATGCAGTTCGACCGCGGCTACCTGTCGCCCTACTTCATCAACAACCCCGAAAAGCAAGTTGCCCTGCTGGACAACCCCTTCGTGCTGTTGTTCGACAAGAAGATCAGCAACATCCGCGACCTGCTGCCCACGCTGGAACAAGTGGCCAAGGCCAGCCGTCCGCTGCTGATCATCGCCGAAGACGTCGAAGGCGAAGCCCTGGCGACGCTGGTGGTCAACACCATCCGTGGCATCCTGAAGGTCGTGGCCGTCAAGGCTCCGGGCTTCGGCGACCGCCGCAAGGCCCTGCTGGAAGACATCGCCATCCTGACCGGCGGCAAGGTCATCGCCGAGGAAGTCGGCCTGACGCTCGAGAAGGTCACTCTGGCTGACCTGGGCCAGGCCCAGCGCGTCGAAATCGGCAAGGAAAACACCATCATCATCGATGGCGCCGGTGCCGCAGCCGACATCGAAGCCCGCGTCAAGCAAATCCGCGTGCAGATCGAGGAAGCCACCTCCGACTACGACCGTGAAAAGCTGCAAGAGCGCGTGGCCAAGCTGGCCGGCGGCGTGGCCGTGATCCGCGTCGGTGCCGCCACCGAAGTTGAACTCAAGGAAAAGAAGGCCCGCGTCGAAGACGCCCTGCACGCCACCCGCGCGGCAGTGGAAGAAGGCGTCGTGGCCGGTGGTGGCGTGGCCCTGCTGCGTGCCCGTTCCGCGATCAAGGACCTCAAGGGCGACAACGCCGACCAGGACGCCGGCATCAAGATCGTGCTGCGCGCCGTCGAAGAGCCGCTGCGCCAGATCGTCGCCAACGCCGGTGACGAACCCAGCGTGGTCGTCGCCAAGGTGCTCGAAGGCACCGGCAACTTCGGCTACAACGCCGCCAACGGCACCTACGGCGACCTGGTCGAACTGGGCGTGCTGGACCCGGCCAAGGTCACCCGCTCGGCGCTGCAAAACGCCGCATCGGTGGCCAGCCTGATCCTGACGACCGACGCCATCGTGGCCGAGCTGCCCAAGGACGACGCCCCGGCCCTGCCGGCCGGCGGCCCCGGCGCCGGCGGCTTCGGCGGCGATTTCTAAAAGAAATCCCCCG
>JASGEH010000020.1:0-10124 GCA_047606565.1 Comamonas sp. | reverse complement strand
GGCCAGCGGCGCGTCGGCGCGGCCGGCCGCGATGGCGCCGGCCAGGGTGGCGATGGCGGCCTCGGGGTCCACCGCGTGGGTGATGCCGCGCAGCACCGCCACGCCACGGGCGCCGCAGCGCGCGGCCTCGTGGCTGCGTGCGGCGTCCATGCCGGCGATGCCGACCACCGGCTCGCGCAGCACGGCGCTCCAGTAGGCCAGATTGCCCGGGCCTTGCGGCCACCAGGGCATGTCCTTGGTGACGGTGGCGTGGATGGGGCCGCAGGCGATGTAGCTGGGCGCCTCGGCGCGGGCGCGGCAGACTTCCCAGTAGCTGTGGGTGGACAGGCCCAGCCGCAGGCCGGCGCGGCGCAGCGCGTCGAGGTCGGCCGAGAACAGGTCTTCCTGGCCCAGGTGCACGCCGTAGGCGCCGTGGCGGATGGCGGCTTCCCAGTGGTCGTTGATGAACAGTTGCGCGCCCGCCGCGCGCGCGGCCTGCACGCTGCGGGCGATCTGCGCATCGAGGTAGGCGTAGGGGTCGATGTCCTCGATGGCGAGTGCGTCCAGCGCCTCGGCCTTGATGCGCAACTGCACGGTGCGCGCGCCGGCAGCCAGCACGCGTTCGACCCAGTCGGCCGTATCGACCACCGGGTACAGGCCCAGATCGGCTTCGGCCAGCGCGGGCAGCTCCGGGCGCGACTGGCGGTGGGCCGAGCCGGGCAAAAGCTTCAGGTCGGGCAGCAGCAGCGGCAGCCCGTCGGGGTCGAGGCCGAAGCCGGCTTGCGCCTGCACCGGCCCGGCGCCCGCGCCGGCGGGGTAGCCGTGCCGCAGGCCGCTGGTGGCGAGCATCTTGGCGATGACCACCGCGTCGGCCTCGCAAAAGCCCCGCGCCAGCGCCGCCGCCGCTGCCGAAGCGAAGGTGCAGCCGGTGCCGTGGTTGTGCGGCGTGGCCACGCGCGCGGCGGCCAGCCAGCCGTGCGCCTGCGGCGTGTCCAGCCAGTCGAGCGACCATTGCGCGGCCTCGGCCGACGGGTCGGTGGCGACCGCGTCGCCGCCGGTGATGACGACCGCGCCGGCACCGGCGCGGCGCAGGTCGGCCGCCAGTTGCGAGACGTGGCCGCCGTGGCCCGCCAGCCAGGCCGCCTCGGCCTGGTTGGGCTTGACCAGCGTGGCCAGCGGCAGCAGCTCGGCCAGCAGGGCGGCGCGCAAGGCCTCGCCGGCCAGCTCGGCGCCGCTGCTGGCGCGGCGCACCGGGTCGATCACCAGGGCGACGGGGGCCTCGGGTCGCTCGGCGCGCAGGCGGCGCACCCAGCGCGCGACCACGCGCACGTTGTCGGCGCTGGCCAGCATGCCGGTCTTGATGACGGCCGGCGGCAGGTCGGCCGCGAGCGCGGCGAGCTGGGCGTCGAGCACTTCGGGCGTGACTGCCTCGATGTGGGTAACGGCCACCGAGTTCTGCGCCGTGATGGCGGCCACGGCGGTGCAGCCGTGCACGCCCAGCAGGCCGAAGGCGCGCAGGTCGGCCTGGATGCCGGCGCCGCCGCCGCTGTCGGAGCCGGCGATGCTCCAGACCACCGGGCGTGGGCGGGAAGTAGGGGAAGAAGACATGGCGGCGCTCACAGGATGAAGGGCCGGCCGGTCACCGGCGTGGTGGCGGTGGCCATGTCCTGCTTGGAGATGATGCCGGCCTCGAAGCCCAGCCGGCCGGCCTCGATCGCCAGGCCGAAGGCGCGCGCCATGGCGACCGGATCGTGCGCCTGCGCCACCGCCGAGTTGAGCAGGACGGCGTCGTAGCCCAGTTCCATGGCCTGCACGGCGTCGGCCGGTGAGCCGATGCCGGCGTCCACCACCAGCGGCACGTCGGGCAGGCGCTGGCGCAGCGTGCGCAGCGCGTAGGGGTTGACCAGGCCCTGGCCGGAGCCGATCGGCGCGCCCCAGGGCATCAGGATGCGGCAGCCGGCGTCGAGCAGGCGCTGGCAGGTC
The DNA here is from genome assembly GCA_047606565.1 of Comamonas sp. Taxonomy (GTDB): domain Bacteria; phylum Pseudomonadota; class Gammaproteobacteria; order Burkholderiales; family Burkholderiaceae_C; genus Comamonas_F. The sequence continues at coordinate 8,162 of JASGEH010000020.1, read as the reverse complement.
ACCAGATCCTCGGTGCAGTAGGGGAAGACCTCGAAGCCCTCGGCAGCCAGCGTGCGCGCGGCCTCCACCAGCTCCCAGGGGTCGGGCTGCAGGGTGTATTCGTCGCCCACCACTTCGAGCTTGATCCAGTTGGTGTCGAACAGCTCGCGCGCCATGCGCGCGAGGTTGACGGCCTCGTGTGCACTGCGGCAGCCGGCCGTGTTGGGCAGCAGGCGCGCGCCGCTGGCCTGGATGATGCGGTAGAAGTCGCTGGTCCCGGCGCCGCCGGCCAGCTGGCGCTTTAGGCCGACGGTGACCACCTGTGCGCCGGAGGCGGCGATGGCCTGCCGCAGCACGTCGGGCGAGGGGTAGCCGGCCGTGCCCAGGAAGAAGCGGCTGGCCAGTTCCACGCCGCCGATCTTGAATGTCGTCATCTTGGTCTTTCAGTCTGGCGCCGGGCGCCGTCGCGGCCCGGTTCTCCCGGTTCTCTCGGTTCTATGTGTCAGCCGCCCGTGATGGGCTCGAAGGTGAAGACGGCGTCGCCTTCGGCCAGCGGCTGGGCGGCGCGGGCGGCGCGCGCCACGAATTCGCCGTTGAGCGCCGTGGCCAGCGCCTGCGGCTCGTGGCCGAGCTGCGCCACCAGCGCGGCCAGGTCGGCGGCCTCGGTGCGCAGCGCTTCGCCGTTGAGGGTGATGTTGATCGCGGTCATGGGGCCGTATTGTCCGCGCTGGCGGGGGGCGTGGCGGCGGTGCGCTCGAATGCCTGCACGGCGCGCTCGACCAGCGCCGGCGCGATCAGCCAGCCGTGGCGGAACAGGCCGTTGACGCGGCCGAGGCCGGGCGCGGTCTCGATGCGCGGCAGGTTGTCGGGCAGCGCCGGGCGCAGATTGGTCTCCAGGTGCACGACGCGGGCCTCGGCCAGCTCCGGGATCACGCTGTGGGCGGCGGCCATCAGCTCGACCGCGCTGCGCAGCGACACCGGGCCGCGGTCCTCGCTCTCGATCTCCGAGGCGCCGATGAACACGATGTCGCCCGGGCGCGGCACGATGTAGACGCGGTGGCGCGGGTGCAGCAGCCGCAGCGGGCGGTTGAGCGTGACGCCGGGGGCGTGCAGCCACAGGACTTCGCCCCTCACGCCGCGCAGTTGCGGCGTGAAGCTCAGGTCCTCGCCGCGCAACTGCGGCGTGAGACTCAAGTCCTCGCCGCGCAGCGCTTGTTCGGGCCGCGCCCCCAGGCCGCGCGCGTCGAACACCCAGTCGAAGGCATGCTCGCCGCTGGCGGCCAGCAGGGCGTGCGGCCGCAGGCGCGCCACCGTCTCGCCCCAGCGCCATTGCACGCCCAGCCGACTGGCGGCGTCGGCCAGCGCCTCCAGCGCCTGGCGCGTGTGCAACTGGCCTTCGCCGGGCAGCAGCCAGGCCTGGGTCGGGCCCTGGATGGCGGGCTCCAGGCGCCGCAGCTCGGCCAGGTCGATGCGCTGGATCAGCCGCGCGGCCTCGCCGGCGTCGCGGCCGAGCCGGGCCAGCTTGTGCGCCAGCAGCTCGGTCATGCGCCGCGCCGCGCCGTCATCGCCCCGGTGAGCCAGCATCAGGCTGCCTTGCTGGCGGTGGAACACCGGCTGCGGCAGCGCCCCGATGATCTCGGGCCAGCGCTGCAGCGAGCGCTCGCCCAGCGCGTAGATGTCCTCGTCGCCGGTCTCCAGCTCGGCCACCGGGCTGAGCATGCCGGCGGCCGTCCAGCCGGCCGCGTAGGGCTGGCGTCCGGGGTGGCCGTCGTAAGAGGCGGCGGGCTGCCCGGGGCCGGGCGCGGGGTCGAACACGGTGACGGCGTGGCCGCGCGTGGCGAGTTCCCAGGCCAGCAGGCGGCCGCTGAGGCCGGCGCCGGCGATTCCTATCTTCATGGCGGTCGATCTGTTTATCTATTTGGCAATGAGGGCGAGGCGGATGCGGTGCGCGCGAGGTAGGCCCCGGCGGGCTCTTGCACGGTCCACGGTTGCCAGGGGTTGAGCAGGGCGGCGCCGGTCGGCTCGAAGTCGGCCGTGTTGCGCGTGACCACGGCCAGCCCGTGCGCCAGCGCGGTCGCCGCGATCAGGGCGTCGCGCTCCGGCCTGGGGTTGGGCACGTGCAGGCGGGCGCAGCGGCGCGCCACGGCGGCGTCCACCGGCAGCACGCGGCCCGCGAATTCCGGCACGACCCGCGTTTCCAGCCAGGCCCGCAGCAAGGCGCCCTGGGCGGCGTCGCGGCGCTCCATGCGCAGGACGCCGATTTCGAGTTCCATCAGCGTCATGGCCGAGAGGAAGCAGCGCGACAGGTCTACCTGAGCCTGCCACGCCGCGACACGGGGGTCGGCCTTGCCTTCTTCTACCTTGCGCAATTCGGAAACCACGTTGGTGTCGAGCAGGTACATCGCCGCCGTCACTCGAAGTCCGGGATGCGCAGGCCGATCTCGATCTTGGGCGGATCGAAGTCAATGTCGGCCACGCCGGGCATGGCCAGGGCTTCGGCGAGGGTGCGCCGGCCGCCGGTCAGGCGCCGGTATTCCTCGATGCTCAGTAGCACGTGCGCCGGCTTGCCCCGGTCGGTGATGAACACCGGCCCTTCGAGCGCGGCGCGCTTGGCGCGGCCGATGTCCTGGTTGAGTTCGCGGCTGGAGAGAGTGGTCATGGTCATGCGCATCTCCGGGAATTGATGTAGTGATGTTACTACATCGACGGGTTTGTGCTCGGCAGCGCTGTCCACGCGGGGCCGGCGTCAACAAATTGACACAGCGCATTCCTACAGTCGCGCTGCCTTTCGTCGTCGTGCCGCTCCAAGGCGCAAGGCATCTTCCATCGGGGGATCGGGCCAGCGCGCTGCGCCGGACCGGGGGCATTTTTCTGGATCCATCATGTCGCTCGTCCTGTCCGATTCCTTTTCGTCCCTGCCCGCCGCGGTGGAGGTGACTCGCGCCGAAGTGGTGCGCGCGCCGGCGCGGCCCGGCATGCGGGGCTCGCTGCGGCGGCGCCTGCTGGCGGTGTTCGGGGTCGTGCTGGCGCTCAACGGCGTGGGCTCGGTCATCGGCATGCTGGCGCTGGCGCGCATCGGGGCGTCGGCCTCGGCCATGGCCGAGCAGCGCGTGGCCGCCGAGCGTCTGGTGGCCGACGCCTACCGGCTGCAGGCGCTCAACATCGAGCGCTACAAGGCCGTGGCGCTGAGTTCCGAGCCCGAGGTCGGCGAGGCGCTGGGCGCCGACATTGCCCGCACGCGCGAGCAGTACGACGGCCTGCTGGGCGCGCTTGAAGGCCGGCTCGATGCCGCCGACCACGACCACGACCGTGACCGCCTGGCCGCCGTGCGCCAGGCCGGGCAGGATTTCCTGAAGGCCAGCGAAGAACTGGTGCAGGCGCGCGATTTCGGGCTGACTGCGCGCATCCGCCAGGTCTATGACGAGCGTTTCGCGCCCGCCTCGCGCCAACTGCTGGGCGGGCTGGAGGCCTTGTCGCACGCGCAGCGCCTGGCGATGGACCAGGATGCGGCGGCGGTCGGCGCGCTGCAACGCAGCGGGCGGCTGGCGCTGCTGGCTTTCGGCTTGCTGTCGCTGGCCGTGGGGCTGGTGCTGGCGCTTTGGCTGGTGCGCGGCATCACCCGGCCGATTGCCGCCGCCGCCGGCGTGGCCGACCGGGTCGCCGGCCTGGACCTGCGGCAGGACATCGCCGGCCACGCGCGCGACGAGACCGGGCGGCTGCTGGCCTCGCTGGCGGCCATGCAGGCGGCGCTGCGCGAGATGGCGCGGCGCATGCAGGCCCTGGGCCTGCATGTGCGCGAGGCGTCGTCGGACATCGCCAGCGGCAATGCCGATCTGTCCGGGCGCACCGAGGAAACCTCGGCGCGGCTGCAGGAGACCGCCGCCGCGCTGGAGCACGTGACGCAGCGCGTGGCCGCCTCGGCCGAATCGGCCGAACGCACGGGCGCGCTGGCCGACGAGGCCGCGCAGGTCGCGCGCGAGGGCGAGGCGATGGTGGGCGAGGTCGCGCGCATCATGGACCAGATGGCCGGGAGCGCGCGCCGCATCGCCGACATCACGGGGGCGATCGACGCCATCGCCTTCCAGACCAACATCCTGGCGCTCAACGCGGCGGTCGAGTCGGCGCGCGCCGGCGAGGCCGGCCGTGGCTTCGCCGTGGTCGCCGCCGAGGTCCGCACGCTGGCCACGCGCTCGGCCGATGCCGCGCGCGAGATCAAGGCGCTGGCGCAGGATTCGGTGCGGCAGGTGCAGTCCGGCACCGGGCTGGCGCGGCAGGCCGGCCAGACCATGCGCCACATGGTCGAGGCCAGCGAGCGCACCGTGCACACGCTGGGCGAGATTCGCGGCCATGCGCAGTCGCACAACGCCGACATCGCCGCCATCCACGCCACCATGACGCGGCTGGGCGAGATGACCGAGGAGAACGCCGCGCTGGTCGAGCAGTCGGCCGCCGCCACCGCCAGCCTGCGCGGCCAGGCCGGCGAACTGGCCGGCCTGGTCGGCCGTTTCGCGCTGCCGGGTGGCGCGCAGGCGTTTCCAGAGTGGGGCGAAATTGCGAGGAAATCCGGGTCACTCTCCAAGGAGATGAGCCATGCGACGTGAGAAAAACACGACAACTATGCAGGATCGGAATGGTTTGATGCCCAGATGTAATATGATCCGCTTCCCTCCCAGCGGGACCACCCGCGCCATGGCCCGCGACAGACGGGCGCCACGATGAAAAGAAGCCAGCAGCGCTGCCCGGCGGCGCTGCGCATTATGTTGCTGCCCGCCGTTGCCCCCACGGCGGCGGCTTGTCGTGGAGAGTGTCCTTGGACTCGCACAACTTTGATTTCCCGGCGGATGCCCGTGCGTCCGCGCCGCTCGCGCCGCCCCCGCCACTCGGCCTGTACGACCCCGCGCTCGACTCCGACAGCTGCGGCGTGGGCTTCATCACCCGCAAGGACGGCCGGCAGACGCACGAGGTGCTGAAGCTGGCGCACGAGGCGCTGTGCACCGTGCCGCACCGGGGCGGCATGTCGGCCGAGGGCGTGGGCGACGGCGCCGGCATCAACGTCGACCTGTCGCTGGCCTTTTTCCGCAAGCTCACCGGGCTGCCGCTGGCCGCGGGCGCCTTCGGCGTCGGCAATTTCTTCGTGCCGCGCGACGCGGCCGCGCGTGCGCGGGCCGAGCAACTGGTCGAGTCGGCGCTGGATGCGGCCGGCCTGCCAGTGCTGCTGCGCCGCGAGATGCCGCTGGACCACACGGCCGCGCGGCCTGCCGCCGAGCGCTTCCAGCTGCCGATCGCGCAGTGGGTGTTCGGCCGTCCGGCCGATCTGGCTGGTGTGGAGGAGGGCGCCGACCCCGACGCCTTCGAGCGCCGCATCTACGGCGCGCTGCTGGCCATCGAGGCGCGCGCCTTCACCGAGCCCGAATTCGGCGGCCTCTACCCGCTGTCGATGTCCTCGCGCACCCAGGTCTTCAAGGGGCGGCTCAACTCCAACGAGGTGATTCCCTACTTCAAGGACCTGAGCGACCCCGACCACGCGGTGCGCGACCTGTTCTTCCACACCCGCTTTTCGACCAACACCGATCCGCACACGACGATGGCGCAGCCGTTTAGGCTGATGGCGCACAACGGCGAGCTCAACACCGACCGCAAGAACCGCATCGCCGAGGACGCGCTGGCCGCCGCGCGCGGCAAGACCATCGTGCGGCCCAAGGGCCAGTCCGACAGCGCGCGGCTGGACCAGACGCTGCACAGCCGGCTGATGGACGACGGCCTGGACCTGATCGAGGCCGCCGTCTCGATGATGCCGCCGGCCTGGGAGAACGACGAGTCGCTGTCGCCGGCGGTGCGCGCCATGCTCGAATACTTCTCGCTGTACGAGGAAAAGAACGACGGCCCGGCCGCCTTCATCTTCGGCAACGGCCAGGTCATCGGCGCGCGGCTGGACCGCCTGGGCCTGCGCCCGCTGCGCTCGGTGGAGACCGCCGAGTACCTGGGCGCCATGTCCGAGGCCGGGCAGATCGCCTTCGCGCCCGAGACGGTGACGCGGCGCGGCCGCATCGAGGCCGGCGGCATGCTGTACTTCGACCACCGCGAGGGCCGCAGCTACACCACCGCGCAGGCGCTGGAGAAGCTGGCCGCGCAGAAGGACTACCCGGCGCTGCTGGCGGCCGCCCGCCTCACGCTCGACGCGCTGCCGCCGGTGCCGGCCGAGCGCCAGGGCTCGCCGCTGCGCTACAGCGGCGACCTGGGGCGCTACCCGCGCTTCGTCGCCTACTTCTACAACCAGGAGAGCTTCAAGTTCATGATGGACCCGATGCTCGCCAGCGGCGCCGAGAAGGTGTCGGCCATGGGCTACGGCAACGCCATCAACGCGCTCTCCGACCACGAGGGCGGCGTGGCGCACTACTTCTCGCAGCGCTTCGCGCAGGTCACCAACCCGCCGCTGGACTCGATCCGCGAGGCCGACGGCATGACGCTGCGCGTGGCCCTGGGCGCCAAGCCGCACCTGGGCCGCAGCAAGGGCCGGCAGATCGTGGTGCCCAGCCCCATCCTCACGCACCTGGACATGCTGCGCCTGCGTGAGCAGACGGCCGCGCCCTATGCGCGCTTTTCCATGCTCTACGCGCCGGTGGCCGGCGACGTGGCGGGCAACGCCCGCGCGCTGGAGGCCGCCATCGACGCGCTGGCCGGCGAGGTGGCCGCCTTCGCCCGCGCGCAAGGCGGCATCGCGGTGGTGACGGACCGGCACGTCTCGTCCACGCGCGCGGCCATGCCGATGCTGGTGGTGGTCTCGGCCATCAACCAGCGGCTGGTGGCCGAGGGGCTGCGGCTGGATGTGTCGCTGGTGGTCGAGAGCGGCCAGATCGTCTCCTCGCACCACATCGCCGCCACGCTGGGCTTTGGCGCCTCGGCGGTCTATCCGCTGGGCGTGCAGATGCGCGCCGAGGAGAAGTTCGGCGAGGGCGAGGCCGGCAACCAGGCCTTCAAGCGCTATGCCAAGGCGGCCGAGAAGGCGCTGATGAAGACCATGGGCAAGGTGGGCCTGTGCACGGTCGAGAGCTATTCCTGTGGCGAGTTCTTCGAGCCCAACTTCCTCGACACCAACGACCCGGTGCTGCGCAAGTACTTCCCCAACCTGCGCACGCCGGTGGGCGGCGCGCGCTTCGAGAACATCGCGCAGATGGCGGCCGACTGGCACGCCAGCGCGCTGGCCGTGCAGGCCGAGGCCGACGTGCCGCTGCTGGGCCTGTTCAAGGAGCGCTCGGAGGGGGCGGGCCACTCCTACGGCACCACCGCCGTGCGCGGCTTCGTCGACATGACCGAGCGGCCGATCCAGTTCGCCGGCCCGCCGCGCGAGGAAGACCCCTTTCTGCGCCTGCTCACCCTGGCCCGGCTCGACGACGCCTTCGGGTTACGGCCTGAAGCCTACGCCGCCGGCAGCTTTGGCCGCATTCCGGCCGAGGCCATCGACGCCTTCCAGGTCACGCCCGACTACCGCGCTTTCTCCAGCCTGATGCAGGCCGAGCGCAAGCGCCGCCCGGCCGCGCTGCGCGACATCCTGGCCTTCCCGGTCGACCTGACGCATGTGGACAGCGCCGCCGAATTTGGCCGCAAGCTCGGCCGCTACGCGCTGCGCAACAACGGCTTCGCGGTGCGCGGGCTGGTCTGTGCCCACTCGGGCGAGGGGGAGCCCTTCACGCTGCGGCTGACCGATGCGGTCGAGGGCCTGAAGGACGAGGCCACGCGCCTGGCCGCGCTGGCCGAGGCGCTGCGCGCGCGCTTCGGCGACGACATCACCGCGGCCGAGGTGGCGGCCGGTGCGCTGCACGTGGCCGCCCAGGGCGCGGCGGCGGGCTACCTGGCGCGCCTGTTCGCCGCGCCGCCCAGCCTGCCGCTGGAGCAGGTCCAGCCGGCCAGCGCCATCACCCGCACCTTCGCCTCCGGCGCCATGAGCCACGGCGCGCTGGTGGCGCCCGCGCACGAGGCGGTCGCGCACGGCACCAACATGGTCGGCGGCATGAGCAACTGCGGCGAGGGCGGCGAGCACTACTCGCGCCACGGCACGCTGCGCGCCTCGCGCATCAAGCAGCTCGCCTCGGGGCGCTTCGGCGTCTGGGCCGGCTACCTGGCCGACCCGATGCTCGAAGAACTGGAGATCAAGATCGGCCAGGGCGCCAAGCCCGGCGAGGGCG